>NZ_JAYMGI010000002.1:0-317000 GCF_035825295.1 Actinacidiphila sp. DG2A-62 | reverse complement strand
CTGCTGATCCCCACCGACTTCAGCTACTGGGTCTTCGCGCTGGTGGTCTTCCTCAACGGCCTGGGCGGCGGCCTGTTCGCCGCGCCGAACACCTCCATCATCATGGCGAGCGTGCCGCCGGAGGCCCGCGGCGCCGCGTCCGGCATGCGCGCGACCTTCCAGAACGCGGGGATGGTGCTGTCCATCGGCGTCTTCTTCTCGCTGATGGTGGCGGGACTGGCCGGCTCGTTGCCCGGCACGCTCAGTTCGGGCCTCACCGCGCAGGGGGTGCCTGCGGCGAACGCCCACCAGGTCGCCGACCTGCCGCCGGTCGGCACGCTCTTCGCCGCGTTCCTCGGCTACAACCCGATCCAGGAACTGCTCGGACCCGACCTGCTCGGCAAGCTGCCGGCCGCCAACGCGCACACCCTCACCGGCCGGGAGTTCTTCCCGCACCTGATCTCCGGGCCGTTCCACGACGGACTCGTCGTGGTGTTCTCCCTGGCGATCGTGATGTCCTTGGTCGCGGCGGCGGCATCCCTGATCCGCAGCCGCAAGGCCCGCGCACAGGGCTGAGACCGGACGTCACCTGGGAGGCGCCCCGCCATGACCGACACCCGACCGGGGCGGGACGCCCTCCCGACGCCGTCCGGGGCCGCCGGCGGCACCCAGCCGCCGGCCACCGCGGTGGACCGGCTGCGGCTGATCGTCGCCCGGCTGTACCGGCAGCTCGCCCAGGCGTCGGGCGACGACCTGGACCTCACCTACGCGCAGCTGTCCGCGCTGGCCCGGGTCCAGGCGCACGGGCCGCTGCGGCTGGGCGAACTGGCCGCGCTCGAACAGGTCGCGGCGCCCTCGCTGACCCGCACGCTGCGACCGCTGTCGGCCGCCGGGCTGCTCAGCAAGGAGGCCGACCCGTCGGACGGGCGGTCGCATCTCGTGTCCGTCACTCCGAAGGGCGAGGCGCATCTGGAGCGCATCCGCAGGCAGCGCTCCGAACTGCTGTCCCGGCGGATGGCCCGGCTCTCGCCGCAGGACAGCGCCGCGCTGCTCGCCGCGCTGCCCGCGCTCGAACAGCTCCTGACCGAGGGCGAGGAGCCCGCCCCGCCGGCCGGCTGAACCCGCTCCGGCGGGGGAGGAGCCCCCGAGTGGTCGCGGCGGTCGCGGCCCCCGGGGCGGGAACCCGTCAGGCCCGTGTGGGTGCGGCCCGGGACCCTCGCCCGGGACCCTCGCCCGGGAGCCTCGCCCGGGAGCCGCCTCGCGCGGCCCCGGTCACGCCGAGGGCTCGGACCCGCCGCCGCCGGGCTCCAGCGGCGGGGCGGTCACCCCGCAGTGCGCCGTGCACTCCGGGCGGGCCCGCCCGGCCGGGGCCCGCGCTCCCGCCCCCTGCGCCGCGCCCTCGCCGGGCTGTTCGCCCGCACCGCCCTCGACCGCCTCCTCCAGCGCGCCGCGCGGCACCAGGACGGCCGCCAGCAGCGCCGCCAGCGCGCACAGGCCCGCGCAGATCGGCATGGCCCGGCCGAACGCCGTGTCGACCTTGTGCGGCGAGCGGTACGCCTGGTCCGACAGCCCGATCAGCAGCGGCAGCGCGGCGACGACCAAGAGCTGGGCGATGCGGGCCGCCGCGTTGTTGACGCCGCTGGCCACCCCCGCGTGGTCCACGTCCACCGAGGCGAGCACCGTCGCGGTCAGCGGCGCCACGAACAGGCTCATGCCGAGGCCCTGCACCACCACCGCGGGCAGCACGTCCAGCCAGTACGACGTCGCGCCCGGCGAGACCCGGGTCAGCAGCAGCATGCCCGCCGCGGCCACCAGCGGTCCCACCGTCAGCGGCAGCCGCGGCCCGATCCGCTGGGCCAGTGCCCCGGCCGGCGCCGACAGCAGCAGCATCAGCACCGTCACCGGCAGCGTCGCCAGCCCCGCCCGCAGCGCGCTGTCGCCGGCCGCGATCTGCAACTGCACCGGCAGCACGAACAGCACCCCGCCGATCGCCGCGTACAGGCACACCGTCACCAGGTTCATCGCCGAGAACAGCCGGGAGGAGAACACCGTCAGCGGCAGCATCGGGTGCCGGCGCCGCCGCTCGGTGCGCAGGAACGCCGCGCCGCAGGCCAGACCGCCGACCGCGGGCAGCACCACCGTCAGCACCGAGGGACGAGCCGAGCCCGCGATCAGCGCGTAGGTGATCCCGGCCAGCGCCAGGGCCGCCAGCACCGCGCCCGGCACGTCGAAGCTCCCCGACGCGCCCCGGTCCCGGCTCTCCGGCACGTGCCGCACCGCGATCGCCACGACCACCGCGGCCACCGGCACATTGACGTAGAAGATCCACCGCCAGCCCGGGCCGTCCACCAGATAGCCGCCGAGGAACGGGCCGACCGCGCCGGCCACCCCGCCGAGCCCGGACCACGCGCCGACCGCCCTGGCCCGGTCCTGCGGCCGGAACGTGGACTGCACCAGCGCCAGCGACCCGGGTGTCAGCAGGGCGCCGCCCACCCCCTGCAACGCGCGGGCCGCGATCAGCATCCCGCCGTTCTGCGCGGCCCCGCACAGCGCCGAGGCCAGCGCGAACCACACCACACCGACGACGAAGACCCGCCGCCGGCCGTAGCGGTCGCCGAGCCCGCCGCCGAGCAGGATCAGTCCCGCCAGGGTCAGCAGATAGCCGTTCACCGTCCACTGCAGCGTCGCCAGCGAGGCGCCCAGGTCCTCGCCCAGGCGGGGCAGCGCGATGTTCACCACCGTGCCGTCCAGCATCGCCATGCCCGAGCCCAGCACCGAACAGGCCAGCACCCAGCGCCCGGTGGCCGAAGCCAGCCGCACGCTCCCGCCGGCCTGCGACGCCTGCGCCGTCGTCATCGCCCCCGCCTCTCCCGAACCGCCGCCGTGAGCTTCCCGTCACAGTGTGCGCCGTACCGCGGCCGGTCGCCGCCGACCCGGCGGCGCAGCGCGGGAGAATGGCCCGGCGGGCGGGAGCCCCGGAGCCGGTGCGCGAGCGCGCCGGCCGGGCCGCCGGCCGCGGCACCACCTGAGAGCACCACCCAGAGCACGACCCGACGGACGCGACGAAGGAGACAGCGGATGCCGCACGAGCGTGCCGGACAGCCGGCCGGGCCCGACGACCTGGTGGACGTTCCCCGCCTGGTCACCGCCTACTACGCTCTGCACCCCGAACCCGGGGACCCGGCGCAGGCGGTGGCCTTCGGCACCTCCGGACACCGCGGGTCGTCCCTGGCCACCGCCTTCAACGAGGACCACATCGCCGCCACCAGCCAGGCCATCTGCGACTACCGGGCCCGGCAGGGCACCGACGGGCCGCTGTTCCTCGGCGCCGACACCCACGCCCTGTCCGAGCCGGCCCGGGTCACCGCACTGGAGGTGTTCGCCGCCAACGGCGTCACCGTGCTGATCGACACGCACGACGGCTACACCCCGACCCCGGCCGTCTCGCACGCGATCCTCACCCACAACCGCGGCCGCACCCAGGCCCTGGCCGACGGCGTCGTGGTCACCCCCTCGCACAACCCGCCCACCGACGGCGGCTTCAAGTACAACCCGCCCACCGGCGGCCCGGCCGCCTCCGACGCCACCGGCTGGATCCAGGACCGGGCCAACAAGCTGATCGCCGGCGGCCTGTCCGGCGTGCGCCGCGTCCCCTACCGCCGCGCGCTGGCCGCCGACACCACCGGGCGCCACGACTTCCTCGGCCACTACGTCGACGACCTGCCCTCGGTGCTCGACCTGGAGGCGGTGCGCCGCGCCGGGGTGCGCATCGGCGCCGACCCGCTCGGCGGCGCCTCGGTCGCCTACTGGGGGCGGATCGCCGAACGCCACGGGCTGGACCTGACCGTCGTCAACCCGGCCGCCGACCCCACCTGGCGGTTCATGACGCTGGACTGGGACGGCAAGATCCGGATGGACTGCTCCTCGCCGTACGCGATGGCCTCGCTGATCGACCGCAAGGACGACTACCAGGTCGCCACCGGCAACGACGCCGACGCCGACCGGCACGGCATCGTCACCCCCGACGGCGGCCTGATGAACCCCAACCACTACCTGGCCGTCGCCATCGACTACCTGATCGGGCACCGCGACCGGTGGGGACCCGAACTCGCCGTGGGCAAGACCCTGGTGTCCTCCTCGATGATCGACAAGGTCGTCGCCGGGCTCGGCCGCCCGTTGACCGAGGTCCCGGTCGGCTTCAAGTGGTTCGTGGACGGCCTGATCGGCGGCACCCTCGCCTTCGGCGGCGAGGAGTCGGCCGGCGCGTCCTTCCTGCGCCGCGACGGCAGCGTGTGGACCACCGACAAGGACGGCATCCTGCTGGCGCTGCTCGCCGCCGAGATCACCGCGGTGACCGGCCGCACCCCCTCGCAGGCCTACGCGGAGCTGACGGCGAGGTTCGGCGCCCCCTCGTACGCGCGCATCGACGCGCCCGCCGACCGCGAGCAGAAGGCGGTGCTGGCCAAGCTGTCCGCCGAGCAGGTGCCGGCCCGTGAGCTGGCCGGCGAGCCGGTCACCGCGATCCTCACCGAGGCCCCGGGCAACGGCGCGGCGCTCGGCGGCATCAAGGTCTGCACGGACAACGCCTGGTTCGCCGCCCGCCCCTCCGGCACCGAGGACGTCTACAAGGTCTACGCCGAGTCCTTCCTCGGCGACGACCACCTGGCCCGGGTGCAGCAGGAGGCGAAGGCGATCGTCGCCGACGCGCTCGGCGGCTGACGGGCGCGCGCGGCGGCGCGCGCCCGCGCCGGCCTCATCAGGCGAGCTGTGCCGCCTGCAGACCCGCGTAGGCGCCGCCGCCGCGCAGCAGTTCGGCGTGCGAGCCGATCTCGGCGATCCGGCCCTCGTCCAGCACCACGATCCGGTCCGCGTTCCTGATCGTGGACAGCCGGTGCGCCACCACGAAGACCGTACGACCGCGCACCAGCCGGGTCAGCGCCTGCTGGACCAGCGCCTCGGAGCGCGAGTCCAGCGCCGACGTCGCCTCGTCCAGGATCAGCACCCGAGGGTCGCGGATCAGCGCGCGGGCGATCGCCAGCCGCTGCTTCTGGCCGCCGGACAGCCGGGCGCCGCGCTCGCCGACCACCGTGTCCAGGCCCTGCGGCAGCCGGTCGATGAACTCCAGCGCGTTGGCGTCCCGCAGCGCCGCGCGCACCGTCTCCTCCGGTACGCCGTCCGGCATCCCGTAGGTGACGTTCTCCCGGATGCTGCCCTCGAACAGGATCGACTCCTGCGGCACCACCGACAGCCAGCTGCGGTAGTCGCGCAGGTCCATGGTCTCCATGTCCACGCCGTCCAGCAGGATCCGGCCGCGGGTCGGCCGCAGGAAGCCGATCACCAGGTTGAGCACCGTGGACTTGCCCGCGCCCGAGCCGCCGACCAGCGCGATGGTCTCGCCGGGCCGCACGTCCAGGTCGAAGCCGGTGATCGACGGCCGGTCGCTGTCGGGGTAGGTGTGCTCCACGCCGCGGAACTCGAACCGCCCGACCACACCGGCCACCGCGGCCTTGCCGTCGTTCTGCTCCAGGTCCGGCGCCTGCAGCACCTCGCCGATCGACCGCACCGACTCCAGGCCCTTGCCGATCTGCGGGGTCAGCGTCAGCAGCGTCGTCACCGAGCCGGTGAGGCTGGAGAAGTAGGCGCTGAGCATCACCACGGTGCCCGGGGTGACGCTCAGCCAGCCGTAGTAGGCGACCAGCGCGGAGCCGGCCAGGCACGCCACGCCGATCGCGTTGAGCAGGATCCAGGCGATCGACCCGAACCAGCCGTTCAGCCGGTCCAGCCGCAGCCCGGCGTGCAGCACCTCGCCCAGGGTGCGGTCCACCCGGTGCAGCGCGGTGTTCTCCAGGCCGTGCGCCCGGGTGATCGGTATCAGCGTGGTCATCTCGGTGACCCGCGAGGACAGTTGCTCGACCTGCTGGCGGAACATCTCGTTGCGGTCGCGCAGCCGCTGCCGCAGCTTGACCACCAGCAGCGCCGAGGCGGGCACCACCACCAGGTAGACCGGCAGGAAGGCGGGCGCCTGGACGCCGATCACCACCAGGCCGCCGGAGAGCGTGGCGATGGCCGCCAGGCCGTTGTCCGCGGTCTGCTGGGCCGCGGTCTCTATGGTCTCGACGTCGCGGATCACCTTCGCCTGCAGCACGCCCGCGCTGACCCGCGAGTGGTAGCCGATGGACAACTGCTGCATGCGCTGGCACAGCGCGGTGCGCAGCCGGGTCCCGGTGCGCCGGATCGACCCCTGCATGCACCGCACGTACGCCAGGTGCAGCGGCAGGTTGAGCACGAGGATCACCAGCAGCACCGCGGCGTTCCACCACAGCACCGACACCGGCTTGTGCTGGACCACCACGTCCACGACGTTCGCCGTGATCAGCGGCAGCAGCCAGACGGGCGTGTGCTTGCCGAGGAAGGCCAGCACCGCCAGGCCCACCCGGCCGCGGTCGGGGTGGAAGAGGTAGAGGAGGGTACGGACGGGGTGCTCGCCACGATAGCGGTGGCTGAGCGTGCCGTGCGGCAACGCCATTGCGGGGCTCCTCGGAACACGACGGATCACGTCTGCGCAGGACCGCCCCCGCACGCGCGAGGCGCCGGGGGCGTGGATCGTCGCGCGCACGGCGGTCGCTTCCGCGCCGAAGCGTCCATGCGCGCGCATGAAATGATAGGGGCCGGGTGCTCCGTCGCACCCGGCCGCCGTCGCGTCGTCCCAGCTCGCGGCGCCCCGTAATCGGTTTGACGGCCCCGCCGCCGTCGGGGAGCGCCAGGAGGGGGCCGCGACGGGGTCACGCGGCGGACCGGGTCACCCCCGGGCAGCGGATCAGGCCGCGGCTCCCGCGGCGGCGCCGGCGAGCGCGGCGGCGTGCGAGGTGCGGCCCGCGCGCGAGCGGCGGTAGAGCACCGCGCCGCCGAGCAGCAGTCCGGCGCTCGCCGCGGCGATCCCACCCAGGCCGTCGGCGCCGGTGTGCGCGAGCGTCGGGGCCACCGCGTGCTCGACCGGCGCGGTCTGCGCCACCGGCACGTTGTGCACGGGCTCGGGCTCGGGCACGGGCGCCGGCGCGGGCGGCCGCGGCGCCTCGGCGTTCACCCCGGTGTTGCCGGTCGACGGATTGCCGACGCCGACCACGTTCACCGAGTTGCCCGTGATGTTCACCGGCAGGTCGATCGGCAGCCGCACCGAGTTGCCGGACAGCAGACCGGAGGAGCCCTGCGTGTCACCGGCCGCCCGGGCCCCGCCCGCGCCGCCCGTGTCCGCGCTCGGGGCCGCGTGCGCGCCGGAGGGCCGCCGCGGGCCGCCGTTCACCACGCCCATGGGCGCGCCCTGTTCGTCGGCGGGCGCACCCGCGTGCCGGCCGCCGCGGCCCGGGGCGGCGGAGTGCGCCGAGCCGGCGCTCGGCGCCGCGGCGTGCGCGGGCGACGCGGTGGAAGGGGTGGCGCAGAAGACGCCGGACGCGGGGTTGAGCAGGCCGACGACGTCCAGGGTGTTCCCGCACACCGTGACCGGCACGTCCACCGGCACCTGCACCGAGTTGCCGGACAGGACGCCGGGCGAGCCCGCCGTGCCGCCCTCGGCCGCCGCGTCGGCCTGCGCGTAGCCCGCGCAGCCCAGTACGCCGCCCGCGACCATCGCGGTGACGAGTCCCTTTCGGGCGACCTTGTTCATACGTTCCCTGCCTTCCGGAAGTGCCGCACGGGCCGGCTGGTCCGCGCCGGCGGACCCGGTGTCCGCAACGGGAACAACGCCGCTGTCGGCCATTCAGGTCATCCGGACCCGCACATTCATCCCATCGGGTGAGGACGACGTGCCAGTGTTCGTCCGCTTCCGGTAGAGGGCCGTGCGACCGGGAGCCCGCGCCCGCGACCCCGTCAGGCCGCGGTGCCCTCCACGGCCACCGGCTGCCCGGTGAACGCGTGCCGCTCCACGTGGTCGCGCGCCGCGGCGAGCGCCGCGGATATCTCCCTGGTCCCCGTCGACACGCACAACGTGTAGACGGTGTCCTGCAGTTCGCGCTCCAGTCGCGGTCCCGCCCCGTCGCCCCGCTCGGCGGCGGCCCGGAGAGTCTCGTAGCGTTCGAGCAGCGTGCGCAGTACGGTCGGGTGGGCCATCAGCATCGCGGCAGACTCCTTGCGACTGGGTCGGGGATTCGAAGCGCGCCTGCCCGGCGGACGCGGGTCCATGCACGCTGCATCCGAATTTCTTTCCCGCCCCGGGATTCGCCGTCCTCCCGCCGCCCGGCGCCCCGCGTCCACCGCCCGCGTGACGCCGGATCAGCCTCCGGACCACACCGCCGGATCAGTCGATGCCGCGCAGGATGTGGGTCTCCGTCGGATCGTCCTCGTAACCGGCGAGCCGGATCGGGGCGCACCGGGACCAGGCGTCGAAGGGACGCTCATGGTCGGTCAGGGGACCGGCGTCGGCGGCGCGTTCGGCCGCCTCTTCCTCGCGTGTGAGCTGGTCGGATGACACCGCGCACTCCTTAACGTCGCGTGGCCCGGAAACGCCGGACGCGGCCGTGTCGTCCGCGCCGTCGTGCCCGGGCGGGTCTGCTCCCCGGAGGGTCCGGGGGATTCCTCGGTCGGGCGAAGCGGACGCGGTGGCGCCGTGGGCGCCCCGTGCCGCACGGGCGGCGGCGGGGCGGTGCCGGAAGCGCGGCCGTGGTGGCGACTCGTTCCGGGACGGGCTCCAGGGGTCCGCAGCGGTCGCATGCCGTCCCCGGGAGCCGGTTCGTCCCGCACAGCGTATGCCGGGGCGCACCCCGTCACCAGCCGGTTTTCCGCCCCGGCCGGCCACCCGGCGGCCGGCGCGCGGGGCCCGGTTGCTACGGTTTCCCGTGCTCAACAGCGAGAAGGACCACAGGCCCGGGGCCCGGCGCGCCCGGCCGGGCGTTGGGCCGTCCGGGTCACCGCGGGCCCGCGCGGCCGAGCGCTCCTCCCGGGCGGCCAGGATGCTCGCCGACATCACCCCGCTGCGCGAGCACCCCGACTTCCGGCGGCTGTGGTGCGGCAACACCGTGTCGTACCTGGGCCAGCAGATGACCGCGATGGCCGTCGCGCTCCAGGTCTACGCGATCACCGGGTCGAGCTTCTACGTCGGCCTGGTCGGCCTGTGCTCCCTCGTCCCGCTGATCGTGTTCGGGCTCTACGGCGGCGCGGTCGCCGACGTCGTGGACCGGCGCAGGCTGGGCCTGGTCAGCGCCTTCGGCGCGACGTTGCTCTCCGGCGCGCTGGCCGCCGTGGCCATCGCCGACCTGCGGTACGTGGGGGTGCTGTACGCGATCGTCGCCCTGCAGGCGGTGTGCTTCGCGATGAACTCGCCCGCGCGCTCCGCGATGATCCCCCGGCTGCTGTCGGCCGAGCAGCTCCCGGCGGCGAACGCGCTCGCGTCGCTGGCCGGCGGCGTGGGGCAGATGGCCGGGCCGATGCTCGGCGGCGTCTTCGTCGGCCTGTGGGGCTACCAGGCGGCGTACCTGATCGACGTGGCGGCGTTCACCGCCTCGCTGTACGCGATGTGGCGGCTGCCCGCGATGCTGCCCGGCGACGGGGAGGCGGGCGACGAAGGCACAGGCGACGAAGCCACGGGTGCCGGCAAGGGCGCGGTCGGCGGCGCGGCGCGGAACGGGAACGGCGGGGCGCGGACCGGCGGCACGGCCACGGTCCGCCGCAGGCCGTCGGTGCTGGAGGGGCTGCGCTACCTCGCCTCGCGCCCCAACCTGCGCACCACCTTCGTCTCCGACCTGTGCGCGATGGTGCTGGCCCAGCCGCGCGTGCTCTTCCCCGCCGTCGCGGGACTCTGGTACGGCGGCGGCACCCGCACGGTGGGCCTGCTCGCGGCGGCGCCCGCGGTCGGCGCGCTGCTCGGCAGCGTCTTCTCCGGCTGGCTCGGCCGGGTCCGGCGCCAGGGCTTCGCGGTGCTGGTCGCCGTCGGCTCGTGGGGCGCGGCCGTCGCGGTCTTCGGGCTCACCCGCGACCTGCTGCTCGGGCTGCTCTTCCTGGCCGTCGCGGGCTGCGCGGACACGATCTCCATGGTGTTCCGCAACACCATGCTCCAGGCCGCCGCGCCCGACGACATGCGCGGCCGGCTCCAGGGCGTCTTCCTCGTCGTCGTGGTGGGCGGCCCCCGGCTCGGCGACTTCCTCGCCGGCTCCGCGGCCGACCTCTTCTCGCCCGCCGCGGCCGTCGTCGGCGGCGGACTCGCCTGCATCGCCGCGATCGTCCTCGTCGGCGTGCTTCAGCGCGGGTTCGCGTCCTACACCGCGCGCCGCCCGGTCGCCTGAACCCGGCGCCGGGCCGGGACACGCGGGAGGCCGGGGGAGGGAACGGTCTCAGGTCAGCGGACCGACGTACACCCAGCGGCCGTCCTCGCGGGCGAACCGGCTGTTCTCGTGCTGCTCACCGGAACGTCCGCCGACCCGGTAGCGCGCGGTGAACTCGACCGTGCCCTCGGTGTGGAACGCGGAACCGCCGGTCGAGCCCAGCACATCCAGCCCGGTCCAGCGCACGCCGCGGTCCAGCTCCAGGTCGGGCGGGTCGCCGCCGCCCAGGTCCGCAGCAGGTACGCCGCGTCGCCCACGGCGAAGGCCGCGTACCGCGACCGCATCAGCCGCTCCGCCGTGGGCGCCGCCGCCCGCCCGCTGTGGAAGGCGCCGCAGCACGCCGCGTACGCCTCGTCCAGCCCGCACGGACACGCGGCCGAACCGTCCGTCCCGGACGGCGGGGCCGCCGCGGACGAGCCGGACGGCACGCGGGCACCGCCGGCCGGGCGGGCAGGGCGCTTGGCACGTCTCACCATCCCCCGATTCTGCCCGACCCCCGGGCCCGCCCCGGCGCGGACCCCGCGGCCGCGAGCCCCTGGCCCCGGGCGTGCGCTCGCGCGGGCGACCCGGCGCGCGGCGGCGGCGCGCGCATCCGGGTCCGCCGGACGGGAGGCACCCGTTCGGCGGAAAGCCGGGTTTCCTCCGGCCCGGTCCGGAAATGCGCTGACCATGGCGCACACCGGGTCGGTGACGGACCGCGGGCGCGGGCCGCGTGCGGGGGCCCGCCTCCGGGGCGTCCGGGCACGGCGGCCCCGTCGGCCCGGCCACCGGCGCGCGCCCTGCCCGTACCCGCGGCCGGTACAGCGGCCCGCACCGCCGCACCGCACCCCGCACGCACTCCGGAAGGAACCGTCGTGAGCACTCCGCAGGACCAGTCACCGATCCCGACGCCCACCCCCTCCCAGGCGTCGGAGCAGCCGGCCGACCCCGCCGCGCAGGTCGCGGTCACGCTCGCGAGCTGCGCCACCGACGACGCGCGGGCGATCTTCGCGGCGTTGCACACCACGTTCCCCGCCGACCGCGCGCCCGGCGACAAGCCGTCCGACGAGGAGGGCGAGGGCCACGTGGTGTGGGCCGCGACCTTCGACGTCTCGCGCACCCTCGGGCTGCCCGGCCCGGCCCGGCTGAGCGAGCCGGTCACCCTCACCGCGCAGGGCGGCTACCGCGCGGTGGACCGCCTCCGCGAGGGCCTCGCCGAGGCGTTCTCGGTACGCGTCGTCGGCACGGCCTCCGGCGACCAGGAGGAAGAGGTGCAGCTCCGGCTCGACAACCAGTGAGCGGCCGGCGACCGTCCGGCCCTCGACGCCGGCGCGTCGCCGGCGTCACGGCGGCGCCGCCCCGCGGACCGCGGCGGGGCGGCTGAAGACCGCCTCGCGGGCCGCGCCCAGCGCTGTCGCGACTGCGCCGACGCGCGCCCAGCGCTGTCGCGACTGCGCCGACGCGCGCCCAGCGCTGTCGCGACTGCGCCGACGCGACAGCGCCGTCATGACCGTGTCGACGTGCCCAGCAGCACCGAGTCCTCGCCCGGCGCGCCGGCCGCCACGCGCGGTCGGGGCGCGGGTTGGGGGCGGTCGCGGATCGGGGCGTCCACCGTGCGCACCTCATCGAGTGGTCCCCGGCCCGGCTGGCGCTCGGCCTGATCGCGTACGCGCTGTGGTCGCGCCACGGGAGGCGTGGCCGTTGGGGCCCGAGGAGATCTCCGAGGGGTACCTGACCTGACCGGCGCCGACCCGGAGGCGGAGGGGGAGGGGAGGCGCGGGCGCCTTTGGTGTGAGGCGGGGGCCGGCGCGGCGGCGGGCCCGGCCATGTCACGGTCCGGGCGTCAGGCGGACCCCGCGCGCTCGCGCACCGAATCCGCGGCGTCCTTGCCCAGGGCGACCCGGACCAGGGCCGCGGCGAGCACCTCGGGAGGCGCGTCGGGCGCGGCGCGGCGCAGTTTCGCCGGGTCGTCCGGCAGGCCGAGGCGGCGCGCGCCGTCCAGCGCCTTGGCGTCGAGATACGGCGCGATGTGCGGCCACACGCCCTGGACCTCGCGCAGGAAGATGTCCGCGCCGGTCGGGCCGACGCCGGGGAACCGCGTCAGCTCCTCGCGCAGCGCCCGCACGTCGTCCCCGGCCCGCTCGTGCATCCGGCGCAGGTCGCCGCCGTACTCGCGGGCGGCCAGTTCGGCGCCCTCGCCCAGGCGGGTCGCGGTGCTCTCGTCATAGCGCCGGTAGCCGCCGCGGCCCAGCGCGTCGACCCGCTGCTGCCAGGTCGCCCGCGCCATCGACGCCGGGTCGCGCATTCCCGCCTCGCTCAGCTCGCGGGCCGCGGCCATCGCGATGTCCGCGCGGATCCGCGTGCTCAGCAGGTCGGCCAGGACGAGCAGCCGGTACAGCGGCTGCGGCGTGTCGCGCAGCCGGATGCCGGCCTCGTCGGCGTAGGTGCGTCCGCACTCGTCGAGGAGCGCCGTCACCACGGCGCGCTGTGTGGGGGCCATGCCGATTCGCCTCCGTCGCCAGGGTCTCTCGCGGGCGGTGCCGGCGCCGGTTCTCCGGCGCGGCGCTGACCTGTGCCCGCGCCGACCGGTGCCCGCGGCGGTCTGTGCCGGCGCCGACCTGCGCCGGCCGCTGTTCGCGGCGAGGACGCGGGTACCCGGGGGCAGGAGGCGTATGCGTGACGGTCAGCCGCCGCCGTGCGCGGCCCGCACGGTCGCGACCGTGTCGGCCTCCGACGGCTTCTTGTCCTCGCGGTAGCGGATGACACGGGCGAACCGCAGGGTCAGGCCGGCCGGGTAGCGGGGCGAGGTCTGCACGCTGTCGTAGGCGATCTCCACCACCAGCTCCGGGCGGACCGTCACCGTATAGCCGTCGTCGGCGACCGCGAGCGCGCCCAGCCGTTCGGTCTGCCAGTCCAGCAGCGCGTCGGTCAGCCCTTTGAAGGTCTTGCCGAGCATCACGAAGGAACCGTCCTCGTCACGCGCCCCCAGATGCAGGTTGGACAGCTTTCCGGCGCGCCGCCCGTGGCCGCGCTCGACCGCCAGCACCACCAGGTCCAGCGTGTGCACCGGTTTCACCTTCAACCAGGACGCGCCCCGCCGGCCCGCGGCGTACGGGCTCGCCGCTCCCTTGACCACCACGCCCTCGTGGCCGCGGTCGAGCGTACGGCTGAAGAAGCCGGCCGCGGCCGTCACCTGCTCGGTGTCCCCCGGATCGGCCACGGCCAGCCGCCGCACCCGCAACTCCTCGGGCACCAGGCGGATCAGCTCCTCGACGCGCCGGGCGTACGGCGCGTCGAGCAGGTCGCGGCCGTCCACCGACAGCACGTCGAAGAAGACCGGCCGCAACGGCAGCGCCCGCGCCGCCGCGACGACGTCCAGGCGCGAGCCCACCCGGCCCGCGGTCTGCTGGAACGGCCGCGGCCGCCCCGCGTCGTCGAAGGCCAGCACCTCGCCGTCCAGGATGAACCGCTCGGCCGGCAGCCCGGCCGCCGCCGCGGCGACCTCCGGCAGCCGCGCCGTGACGTCGTCCAGCGTCCGGGTGAACACCCGCACCGCGCCCGGCTCCCGGTGCACCTGCACCCGGATGCCGTCCAGCTTCTCCTCCACCGCGCACGGCCCGAGCTTGGCGACCGCCTCCTCGACGCTCTTCGCGCTGCTCGCCAGCATCGGCTGCAGCGGCCGGCCCACCGTCATGGCGAACTCGCCGAGCGCGGCCGGTCCGCGGGCCAGCAGCGCGCGGGCCACCGGCTCCAGAGCGCCGGCCAGCATCACCGCCCGGCGCACCTCCGCGGGCGGCGCCGCCGTCGCCGCGGCCAGGCCCTCCACCGCCGCCGCGTCCAGCGCGCCCTGCCGCACCTCGCCGGTGAGCAGACCGAGCAGGTACTTCTGCTCGCGTTCGGTGGCCGCTGCGAACAGCGACTGCAGCAGCGAGCGGCGGGCGGCCTGCGAGCCCGCGCCGGACAGCCCGCCCACCTCGGTGAGCGCCGCGTCCACGCCGCGGACGGTGAGCGACGGCTGCTCGGCGGGAGCGGCGCGGTCCCGCAGCGCCGCCCAGCCCACCCCGAGCCTGCCCTGCGGCAGCAGGCCGGCCAGGTAGGCGATGGCGATCGGCACGTCGTCGGGCTCGGCGGCCCGGAAGAAGTCGGCGAGCAGCGCGGTCTTGCGCGTCCGCGCGGAGGTCCTCGCAACCTCCGCGGACACCCTGGCCACATCGGCGAAGAGCATGCGTCCATCCTCCTGCGCGGCAGGCGTTTCCGCGCGGCCCGGCCCCGGCGGCGGGGACGTCCGGGCGTGACGGCCGGTCCGGAACCACTCGAATTCACTCGAAGTCACTCGAACGGGGAATCGAATGTACGTACGAGACTGGGCTAGGCTGGCCGCATGAGCCATCAGCAATCGTCCATCTTCGCCACCGGAGCGCCGGGCCTCGGCGACCTGACCGCCGCATGCCGCACCCACCTCGGCCACGGCGCGTGGATAGACGTCCTGCCCGGCTGGCTCTCCGGCTCCGACGACGTCTACGAGGACTTGGCGGAGCACGTCCCCTGGCGCGAGGAGCGCCGCCGGATGTTCGACGACGTGGTCGCGGTGCCGCGGCTGCTGGCTCATTACGGGGAGGGCGAGCCGCTGCCGCACCCGGTGCTGGCCGAGGCGCGCGAACGCCTCAGCGCGCACTATGCCGAGGAGCTGGGCGAGCCCTTCACCACGGCCGGACTCTGCCACTACCGCGACGGCCGCGACAGCGTCGCCTGGCACGGCGACCGCATAGGCCGCGGCGGCACCCATGACACGATGGTCGCGATCGTGTCCCTCGGCGCCCCCAGACCCCTGGTGCTGCGCCCCCGAGGGGGCGGCCCGACGGCCGTCCGGCAGCCGCTCGGCCACGGCGACCTCATCGTCATGGGCGGCTCCTGCCAGCGCACCTGGGACCACGCCGTGCCCAAGACGCGTGCCGAGGTGGGCGGACGGATCAGCGTGCAGTTCCGCACCCGCGGGGTGCGCTGAGCCGGTCGCGTGCCTCGGGGCAGTGGGGGAGGGCTTCCGGGGTAGGCGTGCGGGCATGACGGACAGCAAGGGCCCGGCCGGGGCCGACACGGGGCGGCACGAGACCGAGGAGGAGCGGGCCGACCGCCGCTGGGGCGACCTGCTCCAGGAACTGCGCGTCGCCCAGACCGGCGTGCAGATCCTGTTCGGATTCCTGCTGACGGTGATCTTCCAGCAGCGCTTCACCTCGCTGTCGGACACCGACCGGCATCTCTACGTCGTCACGGTCGTCCTCGGCGCGGCCACCACCGGGGCGCTGGTCGGCCCGGTCGCCATGCACCGGCTGCTGACCGGCCGCAAGCTCAAGCCCGAGACGGTCGTCTGGGCCTCCCGGCTCACCGTCCTCGGCCTGCTCCTGCTGCTGTGCACCATGGCGTGCTCGCTGCTGCTCGTGCTGCGCGTGGCGATGGCCGACACCGGTGCCGCGTGGCTGGTCGGCGGGGTGGTGGCGTGGTTCGTGCTGTGCTGGTCCGTGGTCCCCCTGTGGGCCAGGCACCGCAGCGGGCCCGGCGCGCGCTGAGCCGCGAGATCGCGCCGGTCCGGCCGGTCCGGGCCGGTCCGTGGGTCCGCGGGCCCACGGACCGGCCGGGGCCACGCCGACGGGCGTGCGCGGCGGATGCGTGCCCATGATGGAGGGGGCGGGGGACGGCCGGTCCGGTGGACCCGGGACGGCGTCCGTTTCCGCCCGAAGGCCCCGGGTAGGCGACCGCCCGTACTCGGAAAAGGCGTCATTCACCCGGTTTCGACGCCGACGTCCGCGACAGCGCGAACGGCCGGATCCCGAAAGGACGTGAGAACCGTGCGCACCGCATTCCTGGTGGCCCCCGAGGGCGTCGAGCAGGTCGAACTGACCTCGCCCTGGCAGACCCTCGACGACGCGGGCGCGAACCCGCGGCTGGTGTCGACCTCCCCGGGCAGGATCCAGGCGTTCAACCACCTGGACAAGGCGGACACCTTCCCCGTCGACACCACCGTCGCCGGCACCTCCGCGGAGGACTTCGACCTGCTCGTGCTCCCCGGCGGCGTCGCCAACCCCGACTTCCTGCGCACCGACGAGGAGGCGGTCCGGTTCGTCCGGGCGTTCTTCGACGCCGGCAAGCCCGTCGCGGCGATCTGCCACGCGATCTGGATGCTGATCGAGGCGGACGTGGTGCGCGGCCGTACCCTCACCTCCTGGCCCAGCCTGCGGACCGACGTGCGCAACGCCGGCGGCACCTGGGTGGACGAGCGGGTGCGGATCTGCTCGGCGGGCCCGAACACGCTGATCACCAGCCGGAAACCCGACGACCTCGGCGCGTTCGGCGAGGCGATCCTCACCGAGACCCGCGCGGGCAGCGTCCGGAGCTGACCGGCATGAGCGACGGTCAGGACCCGGGCGGCGCCGACCGCGACGGCGCCGGCGGCGATCCGCGCGGCGGTTGGGGCGACGAGGTCTACCAGCCCGACGACAGCGAGATCCGCGAGGACGCGGGCCCGCTGGAGCCGGAGGACACGCTGCTGGACCGGGGCCTCGAGGAGGTGCTCGACGAGGGGTACTCACCGCCCGAACGGCCGTTCGCGGTCGAGGACACCGGCACCACCGCGGACGAGCAGCGCACCGGCGAGTCCCTCGACGCCCGGTTGCGCCGGGAGAACCCCGACGCCCGCCCGGTCGACGGCGACGGCCTCGGCGACGCCTCCGACACCGACGGCGAACTCCTGGACGCCGAGGTCGGCGACCGCCGCTCCGGCCGACTGGTCGGGCCGGACGAGGGAGCGCACTCCCGCGAGGAGGGCATGACCGGCGCGGACGTCGGCATCGACGGCGGCGCGGCCTCCGCGGAGGAGGCGGCGATGCACGTGGTGCCGGACCCGGTGGACGAGGGCTTCGCCGTGCCCCGCGGGGACCTGCCGCCGCCGCGGGACGGCCCCGGCCCCTGAACCCGGCCCGGTGGCCGGTCGTCCGGCCCGTCTTCCCGCCGGGCTCCCGCCCGGCGGACCGGAGCGGCCCGGGACGGGTCGCCCGGCGAGGAACCGGCGCGACGGCGGGGGAGGCGACGAGAACCACGGGCGGGCGGCCGCTCCGGCGGACCGCCCGCCCGGAGAACGAAGCGGAAGCGGAAGGAGCACGCGGGATGAGCGATGCAGGCGACTTCAGGAACCCGGGCGGCCGGCCCGGCCCGACCGCTCGGCGGCGGCGCCCACCAACACGGCCGTGCCGGACGCGCCGACGAACCACCCGCGGCGCGGACGTTTCCACTGGCCGCACCGCGGCGGACGGTCCGACCAGGACTCCGGGTCACGAAGCCCGGAACCCACCGGGGCGACCGAGGCGGGAGCGGCGGCGAGCCGGGCCGCCCGCGAACCGCTGAAGGTCCCCACCGGCCTCGGCGCGAGCCTGGCCACCTCCGGCGGACTGCTGCTCGCCATGGTCGAGGACGTCAGGATGCGCGGCGCCACCGAACCCGAGGATCTGCGCCCCCTCGCCGACACCTTCGCGCGCCACAACGCCGCGAAGGAGGCCACCGTCCGCAAGGCGCTCACCCGGCACGGCGCGCCGGAGAAACTGGTCGGCCGCGACCGCCACGAGGGCGAGCTGATCCAGGACATCCTGGACCGCGCGATCGTCGGCGGCCACCCCGAGGAGACCCGCGTCCTCACCATCGACGGCGCGCTCGCCCAGGCCTACCAGTACCTCTTCCACGAGCGCCGCGACCTCGTCACCGCCATCGAACGGCTCGTCCCGGCCGACGAGAGCGAGAGCCTCGCCGCGGCCTTCACCACGATCGCCAACCCCTGAGCCGCGCCCCCGCCGGCCACCGGAAGCAGCCCCCGACGGCGCGCAGGCCGCGGCCGGCCGGTGGTGTGACGCCGCGTCGTGAGCCGAGTGCGTGCGGGCGGGGTTGACGTCGCCGGAGCATCCTGGCTTGATGTGTGGCGGCCCGCCAGTGGGAGCGCTCCCATTTCGTTCCTGCGGACCGGGTCATCCCCCCACGTCCGGCGAAAGGGACCGTCCCGTGAAACGCCACCTCCTCCGATCACGCCCCCGCGCGGCGCACCCCCGCGCGCCACGACTGCGCGCGGTCGCCGCCGCGCTGGCCGCGGCCGCCGCCCTGGTGCTGCCGGTCACCGTCGCCCAGTCGGCGCACGCCGCCACCACGACCTGCCAGCCGCAGGACACCATCGCGGCCGGCGACTACACCATCCAGGCCAACGAGTGGAACTCGACCGCCCAGCAGTGCATCACGTACAACGGCGGCACCGCCTGGTCGATCGACACCGCGAACTTCAACCTGCCGACCAACGGCGCGCCCGCCACCTACCCCTCGATCTTCAAGGGCTGCCACTGGGGCGACTGCACGCCGAACAGCGGACTGCCGATCCAGGTGAGCAAGCTCGGCAGCGCCACCTCCTCGTGGAGCACCACACAGGTCGGCTCGGGCGCGTACGACGTCGCGTACGACCTGTGGATCAACTCCACGCCCACCACCGCCGGCCAGCCCGACGGCACCGAGATCATGATCTGGCTGAACAGCCGCGGCGGCGTGCAGCCGTTCGGCGGCAAGACCGGCACCTCCACCGCGGCGGGCCACTCCTGGGACGTGTGGACCGGCAACCAGACGTCCTGGAAGATCATTTCGTACGTCCTCCAGGGCGGCGCCACCTCCGTCTCCGGGCTCGACGTCAAGGCGCTGATCGACGACGCGGTCAGCCGCGGCTCGGTGAACCCGGCGCACTACCTGATCGACGCCGAGGCGGGCTTCGAGGTCTGGCAGGGCGGCCAGGGACTGGCCACCACGTCGTTCTCCTTCACCGCGGGCGCCGGCAGCGGCGGCGACCCGGGCGGCGACACCCAGGCCCCCTCCGCGCCGGCCGGCCTCACGGTCACCGGCACGACCGCCTCCTCCGCCTCGCTGTCGTGGTCGCCGTCCTCCGACAACGTCGGCGTCACCGGCTACGACGTCTACCGAGGCGGCCAGCTGGCCGGCACCGCCACCGGCACCTCCTTCACCGACACCGGGCTCGCCGCCTCGACCGCGTACACGTACACCGTCAAGGCCCGCGACGCGGCCGGGAACGCCTCCGCCGCCTCGTCCCCGGTGACCGCGACCACCACGGCCGGCGGCGGCAACCCGCCCGGCGACGGCGGGTGCACGGCCAGCTACCGGGTGTCCAGCGACTGGGGGTCGGGCTTCACCGCCGACGTCACGGTGACCAGCGGGACCACGGCGATCCACGGCTGGCGGGTCGGCTGGACCTACGCCGGCAGCCAGCACATCACCAACGCCTGGAACGCCACCGTCACCCAGTCGGGCAGCGCGGTCACCGCGGTCGACGCCGGCTACAACGGCAGCCTCGCCGCCTCCGCCTCCACGTCCTTCGGCTTCCAGGGCACCGGCTCCGGCGCGGTCCCGACGCTGACCTGCACGGCGAGCTGACGCCAGGCTCTCCACAGGCCCCGCGGCACGTTCGGCCTCCGGCCGGGGAAATCCGCTTGGCGCGGTCCCCGGCCGGACGCCATGCTGTGATCATGGCGCCCTCGTTCGACGACCTGGTGGCAGAGGCCGCGTCCGTGCCCGTCGAGGGCTGGGACTTCTCCTGGCTCGACGGCAGGGCGACCGAGCAGCGCCGTCCTGGGGCTACCAGCGGTCGATGGGGGAGCGGCTGGCCCTCGCGCGCGCCGCGCTGGACATCCAGACCGGCGGCGGCGAGGTGCTGGCCGGCGTGCCGGTGCTGCCGCCGCTGATGGCCGCGACCGAGTCCTGGCCGCCGAATCTCGCCAAGGCCACCGCCTTGCTGCACCCGCGCGGCGCGGTCGTGTTGGCCGACTCCGACGAGCCGCCGCTGCCTTTCGCCGACGCCGCCTTCGACCTCGTGGTCAGCCGCCACCCGGTGACCGTCTGGTGGCAGGAGATCGCGCGCGTGCTGCGGCCCGCGGGCACGTACTTCTCCCAGCAGGTGGGCCCGGCCAGCGTCTTCGAACTGGTCGAGTTCTTCCTCGGCCCGCAGCCCCCGGCGGTCAGGAGCGCCCGGCACCCCGACCGGGCCCGCGCCGGGGCCCGAGCGGCCGGCCTGGAGGTGCTGGACCTGCGGCTGGAGTCGCTGCGCACGGAGTTCCACGACATCGGCGCGGTGGTCTACTTCCTGCGCAAGGTCGTCTGGATGGTGCCCGGCTTCACCGTCGAAGCGTACCGGGAGCGCCTGCGCGACCTGCACGAGCTGATCGTGGCGCGGGGACCGTTCGTCGCGCACTCCACCCGCTTCCTGATCGAGGCGCGCAAGCCCGCCGTGTGAGGGGGTGCGCGACCCGTTCCACCGCAGACGCCGCGGGACGGCCGCGCGACGCTCCGTCATGACCACGGCGCGGCGGCTCGGCGGGTCCTGTTTGCGCCGCCCTCGTGCGGGCAGCCGCATCAACGACTTCGGGGGCGAACGGGACGAAGGACGTCGAGGTGAGAGACGTGGACATGTGGGACGAGGGGACCGGTGACGGGACGGCGGGAGATCGTCCCCCGATAGCGGACTACGACCACCTGCCCAAGGTCCTGGTGGAGAGCCGGGCCGCGCGGATGCCGCGCGAGCAGGTCGAGGCGCTGTTGCGCTACGAGAGCGCGCACCGGGCGCGCACACCGGTGATCCGCGCGCTGCGGTCCCGGCTGCACGAGATCGAGGACGGCGGCAGGCGGCAGAAGGCGGTCGGCGGCTACGGCCCGCCGAGGCTGCCCAGGCAGCCGGCCCAGGTCGGCACGCCCGTCCGCCGCGCGGGATAGGGCGGGGACGTCCACGAGGCCGCGGGGACCGTCACCGCGGAAAGCGTCGAGGAGCGGAGTGAGACACCATGCGCGCAACCGTCTGGCACGGCAAGCGGGACGTCAGGGTGGAACACGTGCCCGACCCCGCCATCCAGGAGGACACGGACGCGGTCATCCGCGTCACCTCCTCCGGACTGTGCGGATCCGACCTGCACCTCTATGAGGTGCTCACGCCCTTCATGACCCCGGGCGACATCCTGGGGCACGAGCCGATCGGCGTCGTCGAGGAGACCGGCTCCGCGGTGACGAACCTGAAGGCAGGGGACCGGGTCGTGGTCCCGTTCCAGATCGCCTGCGGCTCGTGCTGGATGTGCAGCCGCGGCCTGCCCACGCAGTGCGAGACCACCCAGGTCACCGAGCACGGCATGGGCGCCCGGCTGTTCGGCTACACCAAGCTGTACGGAGCGGTGCCCGGCGCCCAGGCGGAGTACCTGCGGGTGCCACAGGCCCAGTTCGGCCCGATCAAGGTGCCCGAGGGCCCGGCCGACGACCGCTTCGTCTACCTCTCCGACGTGCTGCCCACGGCGTGGCAGGCGGTGAAGTACGCCGACGTGCCGCGGGACGGCACGCTGGTCGTGCTCGGCCTCGGGCCGATCGGCGCGATGAGCTGCCGGGTCGCCCGCCACCTGGGCGCCGGACAGGTCATCGGCGTGGACCTGGTCCCCGAGCGGCTGGAGCGCGCCCGTCGGGACGGTGCGACCGTCCTGGACCTGCGCGACTTCGAGTCGCCGGAGAAGCTGACCGAGGCGGTCAGGGACATGACCGACGGGCGCGGCGCGGACAGCGTGGTCGACGCGGTCGGCACCGAGGCCCACGGCAGCGCGGTCGCCAAGCTCGCGCAGACCGCCGCCGGGCTGCTGCCCGCCTCGTGGGGCGAGAAGCTCACCGCCACCGCGGGCGTCGACCGGCTGGCCGCCTTCGACCTCGCGGTGCGCCTGGTGCGGCGCGGCGGCACCCTCTCGATCAGCGGCGTCTACGGCGGCGCCGCCGACCCGATGCCGATGCTGACCTTGTTCGACAAGCAGATCCAGCTGCGCATGGGCCAGGCCAACGTCCGCCGCTGGAGCGACGAGATCCTGCCGCTGCTCACCGACGACGACCCGCTCGGCGTCGACGAGTTCGCCACCCACCGGATGCCGCTGGACAGCGCGCCGGACGCGTACGCGATGTTCCAAAAGAAGGAGGACGGCGCGATCAAGGTGCTGTTCCAGCCCTGACCGCCGGTCCCGACCGACCGCCGTCGAGCCCGGACCGGGCCGGCCGAGCGCGGGCGCGGGCACGGCCCCGGTGCCACGGATCGCCGGCCGCTCCCGCCCGCCACGAGTCACGGAGGCGCCATGACGAGCACAGCAACCCACCGGGGCAGCGGGGCGGTTCGGCGGCGTACGCCGTTGGCCGGAGAGTCCCTCGACGGCCTGTCCGCGGTGGTCACCGGAGGCTCCCGCGGCCTCGGCCTGCTCATCGCGGGCGAACTCGCCGCGCAGGGCTGCGCGGTGACCGTCGCCGCGCGCGACCCCGCCGAACTCGACCGCGCCGCCGAGCAGATCCGTGACCGCGGCCCCGGAACCGTCCGCACCCAGGTGTGCGACGTCCGCGAACGCGAGGACGTGCAGCGGCTGCTGGACTCCACGGCCGAGGAGTGCGGCGGGGTGGACGTGGTGGTGGCGAACGCCGGCATCATCCAGGTCGCGCCGGTCGAGGCGCTCGGCGCCGAGGAGTTCGACGACACCATGCGGACAATCTTCGGCGGCGCGCTGCACACCTCGCTGGCCGCGCTGCCCCACCTGCGTCGCAGCGAGGCCGGCGGACGTCTGGCGCTGATCGGCTCGATCGGCGGGCTGCTCGCCGTGCCGCACCTGCTGCCGTACTCCTGCGGCAAGTTCGCGGTCGCGGCGCTCGCGGAGGGCCTGCACGCGGAGGAGGCCGCGCGCGGGGTGTCGGTGACCGCCGTGCACCCCGGCCTCATGCGCACCGGCTCGCACCTGCACGCGGAGTTCGGCGGCGACGAGGGCCGGGAGTTCGCCTGGTTCTCGGCGCTGGCCGGCACGCCGCTGGTGTCGATGGACGCACAGCGCGCGGCGTCGCGCATCGTCGGCGCCGTACGGCGGCGGCGCCCGCGTGTCGTGCTGACCCCCGCGGGCAAGGCGGCCGGCCTGCTGCACGGCATCGCCCCGGCGACCACGACCCGCCTCTCCGGCCTCGCCGCCCGCGCCCTGCCCGATGCCCCGCCCGCCGCCGGCACGGCGCCCGGCGGCGTGGTCGAGGGCCACGACGCGGCCCGCCGCCCCTCGGCCCACCCGGCCGGCCTCGCCGGCCGCGTCCGCGCTTGGGGCAGCGCCCTGAACGACAAGGCATCGGCGCGCCTCAACCAGCACGGGCCGCGTCCCGCGGACGGCGGCGCGGGGGAGGCCTGAGCCCTGATCGGCGGCGCGGCGGGCGTCGACGCGTGTGGGTGGGTGCTGCTAGCGGGCAGGGAAGGCGGCCCGCGCGGCGTTCCGGCGCTCGTGGCGGCCGGGACCGTACGCCGGGTCCCCGCCCTCCCCGCCGAGGGCTGCGTCAGGGCGCACGGCAAGAGGTGCGGCGTCCTGGTGTCGCACACCGCTGTCCAGACCCTCTGCGCGATTCCGGCCTCGGCGCCGAGGCCGGCGGGGGCCGGACCGGGACGGGGCCCGTGCCGCCGGTCCGGACGGCGTGGTTCCGGCCGTACGCGCGGGCGGGGGCGTCGCGGTGACCGGGACCGCCGCGATCCCGAGCCGGCCGCGCAGGCCCGAGGCCGCCCCGATCAGGGCGTCGCCCCCGGCCGGCGTACGGTCACGGCCGCGCCTCGGCGCCGGACACGGCGCCGTACGTGACGAGGCCGTAGGCCGGGTGTGGCAGGACGTCCGACAGCCAGTCGGCGGCGGACCAGGTGCGCGGATCGCTGATGCCGAAGCGCGCGACGGGCACGTCGCTGGCCGCCATGGCCAGCGCCCCGGTCACCGCCGCCCCGGCCCACCAGGGCAGCCGCACACCGGTCCGCCCCAGGGCCGCGCCGACCGCGCCCACCCCGCCGCCGACGGCGATGCCGCTCAGCGCTCCCAGCCCGCTCAGCCGGGCCTCGCGCCGGTCGCCCGACCCGGGGACCGCGACGCCGGCCCGGTCCGCCATCGCGTCCACGACGCGCTCGGGGGTACTGCTGGACGGCCGGCCGCGCAGGGCCATGTCCGTGTAGGTCACCGTGTTCAACGCGGTCGTGCCGGCCGCTCCGGCCAGGACGCCGCGGGTGAGGGTTCGCATCATGCCGCTCGGGTGACCGGATCGTCCGTTCCCATGCGTGCCCGCGGGCCGCCGCTTGCGTCCGCGGGCGTCGCGAGCCGCCGCCGCGCGGGCGGCCCGGTGCCCGAGAGGCGCGGCCGGCACCCGTCCGTCCCTGCCGCGGGCCGGGCGACCGCCGGCGCGGGTTAGCGACCGCCGTGCCCCGGGAAGCCGTCGAACGAGGCGACGGCGCCGGCGACGTGCGCGGACGTGCGGCGCACGCCCGGCGGCGGGGCCCGGGAGAAGGAGGCGAGCGCGCGATGGCGGACCACGGCGGAAAGGGGCGGGG
This sequence comes from Actinacidiphila sp. DG2A-62, assembly GCF_035825295.1. Classification (NCBI taxonomy): domain Bacteria; kingdom Bacillati; phylum Actinomycetota; class Actinomycetes; order Kitasatosporales; family Streptomycetaceae; genus Actinacidiphila; species Actinacidiphila sp. DG2A-62. The sequence goes on along the minus strand of NZ_JAYMGI010000002.1, from coordinate 292,313 downwards.
CGGCACGCACCCCCGTACGCACACCCGCGCACACCTGCGCGAGGAGGACGGGCACGACGCCTCGTACGCGGACCTCGCCGACCGGGCCGACCGGGCCGACCGGGCCGAGCGGTCCGTTCGGGCGGATCGGGCGGATCGGGAGCATCGGGCGGTGCGGAGTCCGGCGCTGGAGCCGGGAGCGCTCACCCAGCCCGCCGCCCTGCGCGACTACGCCCTGCTGGCCGACGGCGAGCGCGGCGCGCTCGTGGGGCCCGCCGGGGAGATCGTCTGGATGTGCGCGCCCCGCTGGGACAGCAGCGCGGTGTTCTCCGCGCTGATCGGCGGGCCCGGGCAGTACACGGTCGGTCCGGTCGGCCGCTTCGTCACCGGCGGCTACTACGAGGAGGGCGGCCTGGTCCACCGCAGCCGCTGGATCACGGGCGACGGCGTCGTGGAGTGCCGGGAGGCGCTGGCCTACCCGGGCGACCCGCACCGCGCGGTGCTGCTGCGCCGGGTGACCGCCCTGGACGCACCGGTGCGGATGCGCGTCCTGCTCGCCCCGGCCGCCGACTTCGGCGGTGGCGCGTTCGACGCGCCGCGCCGCGGGCCGGGCGGCGGGTGGACCGCACGTGCGGGAGACCTGCGGCTGCGCTGGAGCGGGGGCGACGACGCGGGCGCGGCCGCCGCGGACGGCGGGCCGGCCCTGACCGCGGAGTTCACCGTACGCCCCGGCGAGGACCGGGAGCTGGTGCTGGAGCTCTCCGACCGCGAGCTGCCCCGCGACGCGCCCGACCCGGCCCGGCTGTGGCACTCCACCGAACAGGCCTGGCGGCAGGCGGTGCCGCCGCTCGACACGGTGATCGCCCCGCGCGACGCGCGGCAGGCCCACGCCGTGATGCGCGGGCTGACCGGGACCTCCGGCGGCATGGTCGCCGCGGCCACCACCAGCCTGCCCGAGCGCGCCGAGGAGGGCCGCAACTACGACTACCGCTACGTGTGGATCAGGGACCAGTGCTACGCCGGCCAGGCGGCGGCAGCGGCCGGCGCGCTCCCGCTGCTGGACGACGCGGTGCGCTTCGTGACCGCGCGCGTGCTCGACGACGGCCCCGGGCTGGCCCCCGCGTACACCGTCGACGGGCGCGGCGTCCCCGACCAGCGGCGGCTGGACCTGCCGGGCTACCCCGGCGGCTTCGACCGCGTCGGCAACCGCGTCAACCGGCAGTTCCAGCTCGACGCCTTCGGCGAGGTCCTGCTGCTCCTGTCGGCCGCCGCCCGCCTCGGCCGGCTGGACGGCGACGGACGCAGGGCGGCGCGGGTCGCCGCGGAGGCGGTACGGGACCGGTGGACCGAGCCGGACGCCGGGGTGTGGGAGCTGGACCCGCGCAACTGGGCGCACAGCAGGCTGACGTGCGCGGCCGGTCTGCGCGCGGCGGCCAGGGCCTGCGCGCCGGTCCGACTGGCCACCGGCTGGGACGCGCTCGCGGACGCCCTCACCGCCGCCTGCGCCGACGACTGCACGCACCCGTCGGGCCGCTGGCAGCGTTCACCCCAGGACCCGGGGCTGGACGCCGCGCTGCTGCTGCCGCCGCTGCGCGGCGCACTGCCCGCCGACGACCCGATGACGGTCGCGACGCTGCGCGCCTACGTCGAGCAGCTGACCGAGGACCACTTCGCCTACCGCTTCCGCCACGACGACCGCCCGCTCGCCCAGGCCGAGGGCGCTTTCGTGCTGTGCGGCTTCGTGGTGGCCCTGGCCGAGCACCAGCAGGGCCGCACCGCGTCGGCACTGCGCTGGTTCGAGCGCAACCGGGCCGCCTGCGGGAGCGCCGGACTGTTCGCCGAGGAGTACGACGTGGCGCAGCGCCAGCTGCGCGGCAACCTGCCGCAGGCGTTCGTGCACGCGCTCATGCTGGAGTGCGCCGCGCGCCTGGCCGAGCCGTGGCCGGGCTGACGGCGGGACGCCCCCGGACCACGGAGGCGCGAAGGAATGCGAGGCCCGCGGCAGCACGAGCGCGCGAGGCAGTGCGAGGCCGCCCTCATCAGCCTCCATCAGCCCCCATGCCTGGCCCGTCACCGGGTAGGCGACCGGTGTCAGAGCCGGGGCCGGTACGCCCGCGGGGGAGGAAGTCCCGGCCGAACCCGTACCCGAGAGGGGTCCTCCAGATGTTCACGGCCATAGCCGACGTCCTCAGAGCGATCGGCGGCGCGATCGCCACCGTCGTCACGCTGCCCTTCCGCGCCCTGGCGCGGCTGTTCGGCGGCGCGTCCTCCTCCGCCCACGGGCACCATTGAGCGGGGGAGCGGACGACATGATCGAGTCCTCGCGCGGACATGTGACGCCCGACCTGCCGCCGGAGGTGGAGACGCCCGACCTGCCGGGGCAGGCCCCCACGCCCCGGGCCCCGGGCTCCGGCCGCACGTCCCGGAAGCAGCCCGCCCAGGCCGACGACCGGCGGGCGCCGACCGGGGAAGCCCGAGACGGGCGCGCCGGCTGAACCCGCGCCCACCGGACACCGCCGAACACTGCCCGCGCGCCGCACCCGACAGCGGCTCGCGGGACCCGGTGAGGCCCCGCAGGACGGCGGGCCGCGGCGCATGCGGGACCGGAGCGGGGGCAACCGACCTCTATGACGACTGTTCACGACGAACGGGAAATCGCGTTCGAGGGAACGGGGATCTTCGATCCGCGCGAGCTGCGGACGCTGCCGCACGTGGCACGGGTGCGCAAGGCCGCCCCCGAGGAACTCGACGCCGTCCACTACGACACCGCCGACCTGCGGCTGGCCCGGCGCGGCATCACCCTGCGCCGCCGCCGCGGCGGCCACGACGCGGGCTGGCACGTCAAACTGCCCGCCGGACAGGCCGAGCGCACGGAGCTGCAGGCACCGCCGCAGGACGACGAACCCGCCGCGGTGCCCGAGGAGTTGGCACGGCAGGTCGCGGCGTACACCCGCGGCGCCGGGCTCGTCCCGGTCGCCCACCTGCACACCCACCGGCGGCGCTATCTGCTGCTCGACCGCCGCGACCGCTGCCTGGCCGAGGTCGCGCTCGACGACGTGGCCGCGCAGACACTGGACCCCGGCGTGCCCGAGGCCGCGCCGGCCGGCGACGGGGCGACGTCCCCGCTCCCTGTCTCGACGGCCGAGGCGTCCTCGACGCCCCTGGCGTCCTCGCCGCCCGGAACCGCGGCGGACGCGGCCGGAAGCCGCACCCGCATCACCCAGTGGTCCGAGATCGAGGTCGAGTTGGCCGAGGGCGACGCGCGCGTGCTGCGCGGCGCCGCCCGCGGCCTGGACGCGGCGGGCTGGCGTCCGACGCCCTTCGCGCACAAGGTCGACCGCGCCCTCGCCGACGAACTCGCCGCCGCCCGCGCGGCGTTCGGACCCGAGGCCGAGCCGTTCGCGTCGCCGAAGAAGGGCTCGGCCGGTGAGGCGGTGCTGCGCCGTCTCACCGAGCAGCGCGACGCGCTGCTGCACGCCGACCCCGGGACGCGCGCCGACGAGCCGGACGCGCTGCACCGGATGCGGTCCGCCGCACGTCGGCTGCGCAACGCGCTGCGCGCCCACCGCCGGGTGCTCGACCGCACCAGGACCGATCCGGTGGCGCGCGAACTGAAGTGGCTGATCGGCGAGTTGGCGGCGGCGCGGGACCACGAGGTGCTGGCCGAGCGGCTGCCGCGGCAGGCCGCGAGACTGTGCGAGCAGGACGTGGCGCCGCGTCCGGCGCTCGCCGGCCTGGCGCAGCGGGTGCGCGCGCAGGAGGAGGCCGCCCACGACGCCGCCTGGCGCTCGGCCGTCCACGTCCTGGACGGGCCGCGGTACTTCGCCCTCCTCGACGCACTGGACGCGCTGGTCGCCGATCCGCCGCTGGGGCCCAAGGCCCGGCGGCCCGCAGCGAAGGAACTGCGCAAGGCCGCCGGCCGGGACCGCCGGCGGCTGGCCGAGCGCCTGTCGAAGGCCGAGCACGCGGCGCCGGGCACGGCGCGCGAGCAGGCGCTGCACGGGGTCCGCAAGGCCGTCCGCCGCTACCGGCACACCGCGGAGACCGCGCTGCCCTACGGCGGGAAGCGGGCGCGCCGGCTGGCGCAAGCACACGAAGGCGCTGCAGCAGCTGCTCGGCGAGCACCAGGACGCCGTGATCGCCCGCACGGCGCTGGTCGGCCTCGCGGACGACGCGCACCGCGAGGGCGCCGCCACCTTCGGGTACGGCCTGCTGCACGCCGCCGAGCGGGAGCGGCAGCGGGCGGCGCGTGAACGGCTGCCGAAGGCCGGCGCGCCTGCTCCGGCAAGCTCGCCCGCCTCGCCTGATCCACCCGCCGCGGGCGACCCCGGGCCGCGACGGCGGAGGTCACCCCCGCCCGGGGCGGACGAGCCCGCCGGGCCGGCCGCGTGAGACGGCAGGCCCGGCGGGGGCGGTTCGCGACCGCCGCGTACGCGTCAGCCCAGTGCGAACTTCTGCGCGGCGCTGCCGTTGCAGTCCCAGATCTGCAGGCGAGTGCCGTTGGCGGTCGCGCCGCTGGGCGCGTCCAGGCAGCGCCCGGACTGCGGGTTGAGGAGCGAACCGTCCGCCTGCTGCTGCCAGTTCTGGCCGCCGACGCCGTTGCAGTCCCACAGCTCGACCTGGGTGCCGTTGGCGGTGCCGTTGCCGTTGATGTCCAGGCAGCGGCCCAGCGTGCGCAGCGAGCCGTTGGAGTTGTGGAACCAGTGCTGGTCCACCGCCCAGCTCTGGCAGTTCCACAACTGCACCGCCGCGCCGTTGCCACCGGTGTCGTCGGCCGCGACGTCCAGGCACTGGCCGCCGGGACCGGCGACCGGGGCGCCGCCGTTGACGGCGAACTTCTGCGCGGCGCTGCCGTTGCAGTCCCAGATCTGCAGGCGCGTGCCGTTGGCGGTCGCGCCGCTGGGCGCGTCGAGGCAGCGCCCGGACTGCGGGTTGAACAGCGAACCGTCCGAGCGCTGTACCCACTTCTGGCCGCCGACGCCGTTGCAGTCCCACAGTTCGACCTGGGTGCCGTTGGCGGTGCCGTTGCCGTTGATGTCCAGGCAGCGGCCGATGGTGCTCAGCGAGCCGTTGGCGTTGTGCTGCCAGTGCTGGTCCTCGGCGTACGTCTGGCAGTTCCACAACTGGACCGCGGCACTGTTCGTGCCGGTGTCGTCGGCGGCGACGTCCACGCACTGGTTGCCGGGGCCGGTGATGGTGCCCTGCGGTCCGTTGGGCACGTTGGTCTCGCCGCTGTAGCCGACCGAGACGATGTTGGCCTGGACGGCGTTCTCGGTGGCGTCGCTCGGGTAGCCCGAGACCATGACGCCTTCGAAGAAGGTGCCCATGTTGCGGTTGCTGTTGTCGCCGCCGGTGCCCAGGATGATGCCGCCCTCCTGGTGCATGGGCCGGTAGCCGCCGCGGGTCGGCAGCCCGCCGTTCCACCACGTCGACAGTGAACCGGACTGAGAGTTGCCGCCCTTAATGGCGTACGTGTCCTGCCCGTTGTTCTTCAGCATCGCGGTGACGTACGTGCTGTTGTTGCCCAGGTTCTTGGTGTTGGAGCCGTTGTCGCCCTGGAACATGCCGTTCTCCATGTCGGCTTCGACCCACGGGCCGGAACCGGTGCAGGGGGAGAAGTAGCAGGTGGTGGCGATGGACACGGCGTCCATGTGGCCGTTGCCGGTGTCGGCGGGGGTGCTCTCTGCGTTGCCGTAGTCGAAGCAGCAGTCGGAGCCGACGTGGGTGCCGCTGGCGACCATGTACACGCCCTCGGGCTGGCCGTTGACGGCGACGCCGGGGGCGGCGCCGAGGTAGCGGTAGCCGACGCCCGGTGAGATCCAGATGCCGTAGACCTTGTGGCCGCCGGCGGTCACCGCGATCTCGGCGGCGTCGGCGCCGCGGTCGGCGGCGCCGGCGGTGCCCGCCGGGCTGATCGCCAGGTCGCTGTGGTGGGAGGTCTGGTCGTAGACCTTGGTGATCCGGCAGGTGGTGTCGGCGCAGAACGTGTCCTGCGCGCCGGCGTCGGCGTAGCCGCCGGCCGACAGCAGTCCGATGTCGGTCCGCGCGCCGTCCGAGGCGCGGGTCACCTGGTACAGCGGTCCGTTGTAGGAGGAGAACAGCGCGCGGGTGGTGCTGTGCGCGGCCACGCACGGGGTCCCGCCCGAGGCGTACAGATCGCACGGCAGCGAGCCCGCCGCCTGCGAGGCCGCCGGCACACCGACCAGCACACCGACCACGGCCGCGAACGTCGCGAGGACCGACAGCACCGCCTTCCAGGACCGCGGCACGGTCGGGCGGTGCGGTGGGGCGTCCGGGACCGTGGCGGGGACGGCAGGCCGTCTTCTGCTTCTGCGCATGGGTGCTCCTGCGAAGTGGTGGGGGATGGAGCTGAACTCGTCCATGTGGCAGTCGAGTGGGCGCTGCGCGATGGCTGAAGCGGAAGGTACGCGCGCTGTGTGGGCGGGTCAATATTTGTTGCTTTCAAAGCCTGGCGGACATCCGTCGATGTCCGAATGTGTTGCTTTCCGCCGGTCGGGCTGGGACGGCGATCAGGCGGAGGCTGGGACGGCGATCAGGCGGAGGAGGACGCCTGGCCCGAGGGCCGGCTTTCGGTGAGCGCGCGCAACGCGGCCAGGGCGTCCGTCATGTGGTCGCGCAGATGGCGGCCGGACTCGGACCGCATCCACTGCCGCATCGCCGTCTGCTGCACCAGCGCGCCGGCGCGGGCCGACAGCAGCGCGGTGTCGGCGTCGACGCCGCGCTCGCGCAGCGCCTGGGCGACCGCGTCGGTGAGCGCGGCCTGCTTGTTCAGCTCGCGTTCCTGCAGTTCCGGGTTGGCCTCGACGATCCCGTTGCGGCGGATCACCGACTCGCGGTGCTCCTGGAAGAAGTCGGCCGTGGCCAGCAGGCCGCGCAGCACGGCGTCCAGCGGCGGCAGCGACGGCGGACACGCGGCGATCGCCGCGACGACCGCCTCGCGCTGCGCCTGTGAGGCGGGCCCGAACAGCACCTCGCGCTTGTCGGCGAAGTGGTTGAAGAAGGTCCGCTTGGTCAGCCCCGCGCGCTCGGCGATCTCGGCGACGGTGGTGCGCTCGTATCCCTGCTCGGCGAAGAGTTCGAAGGCCGCGGCCTGCAGGCGGCCGACCCCGTCGGGTTCCCATCTGGACATCGCTTGCGAGCATACCCATTGCACTGAGTGCAGTCGCCGGTGTTATCGTGACTGCACCAGGTGCAATCGTTGTGCCGCGGCCGTCGCCGCGGCGCCCGCCCAGGAGGTACTCGTCATGCGCGTGTTCGTCACCGGAGCGTCCGGGCACATCGCGTCCGCCGTCATCCCGGAACTGCTCTCCGCCGGCCACACCGTGGTCGGGCTGGCCCGCTCCGATCGCGCGGCGGCGGCGGTGTCGGCGCTCGGCGCGGAGGTGAGGCGCGGCGACCTGGACGATCTGGACGGCCTCGCCGCTGCCGCCGACCGGTCCGACGGCGTGATCCACCTCGCGTTCAAGCACGACGAGATGCGCACGGGCGACCTGATGGGCGCCGTCGACGCGGACCTGCGGGCGATCGAGGCGATGGGCGCCGCGGTCAAGGGCTCGGGCAAGCCCTTCATCGGCACCGGCGTGACGCTCGGCCAGGTCATCGCCGGCTTCCGGGGCCGGCTCACCGAGCAGGACGCGCTGCCCGGCGGCCCGCGGATCGACGCCGAGAACGCCGTCGTCGCCTTCGCCGAGCAGGGGGTGCGGTCCTCGGTGGTCCGGCTGCCCCCGACCGTCCACAGCCTCGGCCGCTACAGCCTGCTGGGCGGCCTGATCGAGATCGCCCGGGCGCGCGGCGTCGCCGGGTACGTCGGCGACGGGCTCAACGGCTGGCCGTCCGCCGACACCCGTGACGTCGGCCGGCTCTACCGGCTGGCGCTCGAAGGCGCGCCGGCGGGTTCGCGGCTGCACGCCGTCGCCGAGGAGGGGGTCACCCTGCGGGACACCGCCGCGGCCGTCGGCCGGCGCCTCGGCGTGCCCGTCGCGTCGATCGCCGCCGAGGAGGCGGAGGAGCACTTCGGCTTCCTCGCCGGCTTCGTCGGCCTGGACAACCCGGTCTCCGCCGACCACACCCGCCGCACCCTCGGCTGGACCCCGACCCGTCCGGGCCTGCTCGCCGACCTGGCGTCCGAGGGCGTCGCGTAGGGCGAGGACCGGGCCGGGCGGGGGTCCGCGCGAGCGCACGCCGGGACCGGGCGCGTCCCCGAGAGGTGCCTGCGCGTCCCTGCGTGTTCCTGCGACGGCCCGCTCCGCGGCCGCTACGGGCCCACGGGGTCCGCGCGCAGGCCCGCGACGAGGAGGTCGACCACGCGCCGTGCGTCGTAGCGGGGATGGCCGGCCCCGCGCACAAGGCGCCGACCGCGCGCATGAGTTCGTACGCGTCCTGGCCCGGGCGGATCTCGCCCGCGGCGGCGGCCTCGTCGAGGAAGCGGGCGCAGACCGGTTCCAGGCGCTCCACGAAGTACGAGTGGAGCGGGTCGTAGCAGGGATCCTCGGACTGGAGCGCGCCGGCCAGGCCGTGCTTGGTGACCAGGAAGCTGACGAACTCCTCGATCCACCGTCCGAGCGCGGCGTGCGGGGACGCGTGCGCCGCCAGAAGCTTCGGCCCGGCCTCGGCGAGCGCCTCGACCTGGTGCCGGTAGACGGCGATGATCAGGTCCGCCCGGGTCGGGAAGTGGCGGTAGATCGTGGCCGTGCCGACCCCGGCCGCCGCGGCGATGTCGCGGATCGGCGCCTCGACGCCCGAGGTGACGAAGACCGAGGCCGCCGCGTCGAGCAGCGCCTCCTGGTTGCGCCGGGCGTCCGCCCGCTTCGGCCTCGGCCGGTCCGCGGGCGCCCGCGCTCCCGCCGTCTCGCTGTCCGCCACTGGGTCCCCCCTCCTCGCCGGCGTGATTGATAAACGGGACGCTGTCCCGTATCGTCAAACGGGACGGTGTCCCGCTTGTTCATCATGCCAGAGCGCGGGGCGCCGCGACCACCCGTGCGCCGCGCCGTGCGGGGCGCCGACGAGGCCGTACGGACCCGCGGGCCGCCCCGGGACCGCTCCCGGCGGAGCGTCCGCCGACGCGGCACGGCGCGCCTCCCCCGTACGAAAGGCCGTCCCGCCATGACCGCGACACCATCCCCCTCCGCCGGCTCCGTTCCCGCCGACGCCGCGGGTCCCGCCGCGCCCGCCGCCGTCGTCTCCGTGAAGCCCGTGCGCATACCCGCGCCGGGCCGCGGTGACGACCTGCTGGTGCGGGTGTCCGCCCCGGCGCGGGGGCGGGACCTGCCGGTCGTCGTCTTCTCGCACGGCTTCGGCTCGTCGCTGGACGGCTACGGACCGCTCGCCGACTTCTGGGCCGCGCACGGCTTCGTCGTGGTCCAGCCCACCCACCTGGACTCCAGGACGCTGGGCCTGACGCCCGACGACCCGCGCACGCCGCGGATCTGGCGCATCCGGGTCGAGGACGTCACACGCGTGCTGGACCACCTCGACCTGGTGGAAGCCGCGGTGCCCGGCCTCGGCGGCCGGGTGGACCGCGACCGCGTCGCCGTCGCCGGGCACTCCTTCGGCGGCCAGACCGCGGGCAGCCTGCTGGGCCTGCGCGTCCTCGGCGCCGGGAACGGGCCGGCGGACGGGACGGGCGAGGACCTGACCGACCCGCGGGTCGCCGCGGGCGTGCTGCTCGCCACCGCGGGGACCGGCGGCGCCGACCTGACGCCGCACGCCGCCGAGAACTTCCCCTTCATCAACCCGGACTTCTCCCGGATGTCCGCGCCCGCCCTCGTCGTCGCCGGCGACCGGGACGACTCCCCGCTGAGCGTGCGCGGACCGGACTGGCTGACCGACGCCTACACCCTGAGCCCGGGGGACAAGGCGCTGCTCACCGTCTTCGGCGCGGAGCACTCGCTCGGCGGCATCCCCGGCTACGAGGCCAGGGAGACCACCGACGAGAGCCCCGCGAAGGTCGCCCTGGTCCAGCGCCTCACCTGGGCCTGGCTGCGGCGCGCGCTCGCCTCGGACGACTCCGCGTGGAGCGCCGCCGTCGCCGAACTGGCGGCGGACGACGAGCCGCTGGGCCGCGTCGAGGCGAAGTGAGCCAGGTGAGCCGCGTGCCGCCGCGGCAGCAGGCCCAGCCCGGGCCGGCCGCCGCGCGGCCGGGTCGGCGCCCGGAGTCAGGACAGCGGCGCGTGGTTGGCCCACACCACCTTGTACGGGCGCCGGGCCTGCCAGCGTTCGATCACCTCCTCGATGCCCGGCGCCGCGAAGGACGCGTTGAGGGCGTCGAGGTCGGTGACGCCGATCTGCACGATCGCGGTGGCCGCGAAGACCGGGCTGTGGTCGTCCGCCGGGACGCGGATGTGGCGCTGGGCGCTGAACGAGGTGAGCGCACCGGTGGCGCGCATGACCTTTTCGATGTCGCCGAGGTATTGATCCAGCTCGGCGTCGGGGATCGGTTCGTCGAACGAGACGATCATCGTGTGGTGAATCATGAGGCCCATCGAACCTCCGGCGGCGGCCGAAGTCCAAGATCCACTGGTTCATGAGCGATAACCTCCAGGCATGGCCGAACTGGAGACACGGGAGCTGGAGTACTTCGTCGCCGTCGCCGAGGAGCTGCACTTCGGCCGCGCCGCGGTACGCCTGTCCATCGCGCAGCCCGCGCTGTCGAAGGCGGTCCGGCGCGTCGAGTCGCGGCTCGGCGTCGAGCTGCTGATCCGCTCCAGCCGCCACGTCGCGCTGACCCCGGCGGGCGAGGCGCTGCTGCACCACGGCCGGCTGGCGCTCGACGCGGTGGGCGCGGCGGCCAGCAGCGCCCGCCGGGCCGGCGATCCGCAGGCGCAGCTGCGGCTGGTGATCAAGCCGGGCGGCGACGCCAACCTGCTGTCGGGCATCCTCGCCGCGTACGCCCACCAGCCCGACGCACGGCGCGTCGAGGTGCTGTTCGGCGGTGCCACCGACCGCGCCGACCATGTGCGCGACGGCAGGGCGGACGTGGCGCTGCTCTATGCGCCGTTCGACGACCTGACCGGTCTGGAGCACCGGACGCTGCTGGTCGAGGAGCGCGTCGCGGTCCTGCCGCGCGGCCACCGGCTGGCCGGGCGCGCCGAGTTGACGCTCGCCGACCTGGCCGGGGAGCGGCTGCCGCGCTGGAAGGGGATGTCCGCAGACGGTACGGGCGGGGCCGCGGGCCCGGCGGGCGCCGGCCGGGCGGGGTCCGCGGGCTCCGGGCGCGCCTCGGCCGTCCCCGGCGAGCCGGCGGTCTCCGACCGGGCGAGCGGACCGGAGATCGACGACGTGGCGCAGCTGAACCACCTGATCCTGCTCGGCCGGGCGGTGGCGGTCCTGCCGCGCTCGGTGGTGCAGCCGTACCACCCCGACCTGGTGTACCCGCCGGTGGCGGACGCCCCGCCCAGTCGGGTGGTCGTCGCCTGGTCCCGGCACGACCACCGGCCGCTGGTCGCCTCGTTCGTTACGGCGGCGGTGGCCGCGAGCCCGCGCCGGCCCGGCGGCGACGCGGACCGGGACGGATGAGGCCGGCCGGGGGCGGCGGGCTCAGTCCCGGACGTGCGGAGCCAGCAGCGCGGGCGTCAGATCGGCCAGGGTGCGCCCGCCGCTCAGCGCGACCGTCAGGTCGAACTCGGCGAGCAGGCACTTCAGCACGTGCTCGACGCCCGCCTGGCCGCCGAGCCCCAGCCCGTACATGTACGGGCGTCCCAGCAGCACCGCCCGCGCGCCCAGGGCCAGTGCCTTGACGACGTCCGCGCCGGTGCGCACGCCGCTGTCGAACAGCACCGTGAGGTCCGCGCCGACCGCTTCGACCACGCCGGGCAGCGCGTCCAGCGACGCGGTCGCGCCGTCGACCTGGCGGCCCCCGTGGTTGGAGACCACCACGCCGTCCATGCCCGCGTCGCGCGCCCGCCGCGCGTCGTCGGGGTGCTGGATGCCTTTCAGCACCACCGGGCCGTCCCAGTGCTCCCGTACGAAGGCCAGGTCGTCCCAGGTGAGCGTCGGATCGCCGAACATGCCCGCCCAGTGCGCGACCCGCGCGAAGTCGTCCGCGCGCTGCTCCGGCGCGATCCCGGCGAGGAACGCCGGCTCGGTCAGATAGTCGGCCAGGCCCTCCAGCCGCAGGAACGGCAGGTAGGCGCGGTCCAGGTCGCCGGGCCGCCAGCCCATCATGAAGGTGTCCAAGGTGACCACCAGCGCCGAGTACCCCGCCTTCCGGGCCCGCCCCAGCAGGGCCGCGGCCACGTCCCGGTCCTTGGGGCAGTAGAGCTGGAACCACCGGGGCCCGTCGCCGCCGGCCGCGGCGACCTCCTCCAGCGGGTACGAGGACACGGTGCTCACGACCATCGGCAGCCCGAGCCCCGACGCGGCGCGGGCCGTCGCCAGCTCGCCGTCCGGGTGCACGATCGACTGCACGCCGACCGGCGCCAGCAGCACCGGCGCGGGCAGCGTGGCGCCGAACAGGGTGACCGACAGGTCGCGTTCGCCGACGTCGCGCAGCATCCGGGGCACGATCCTGCGCCGTTCCAGCGCCTCCCGGTTGGCACGCGCGGTGGCCCCGCCGCCCGCGGCCCCCGCGACATAGGTGAACGGCCCCCTGCCGAGGGTCTGCCGGGCGGCCGCCTCCAGCGCGAGCAGGTCCGTCGTCAGCGCCGGCACCTCGTCCGACAGGCGGCCCCGCAGGTAGATGTCGTTCTGGAAGTCGGAGAAGTGGGCCACGCGGCTGCCTCCTGTGCGTCGGTGTCGGGTCGGTGTCGGGTCGGCCTCGTGGGCCGGGGAACGGGCGCAGACGGGGACCACTCTCGCCGCCGCGGGCGATCACGTCGAGAGGTCGTACCGACGGGTACGCCGCGGCACGCAAGGAGATCGGCGAACGCTCGCGGCGCGGCGCGCGACCGGGGACGTGCCGAGGCGGTCTTGTGGCGGGCCGGGGGCGGGCAGAGGCTGGACCGTGGCCATGGCCCGCCGCCCGGCGCGGCGCGCGGGCCGCAGAGGAGGCACAGCCACGAGGGGGCGCGCTGCGTGACCGCAGAACAGCTCGACCACGCATGGGAGTTCACCGACGACCGGGGCGTCACCGCGCGCGGCGGCGGCCGGCCGCCGCGGATCGTCGCGTACACGCGCGCCGGGGCCGCGCTGGACGCGTACGGCGTCCGGCCGGTCGCCGTCTACGGCTCGGGACACGACAGCGCGGCGGCCCCCGAGCCGGCCACGTCCGGCGCGCTGGACTTCGCCGCGGTCGGCTACCTCGGCCCCGGGGCGGCCCTGGACGAGCGGGCGCTGCGCGCGGCGGACCCCGATCTGCTGGTGGACGTGACCTACGACGGCACGGCGCCGTACGCGGTCGACGAGGGGCTCGCCGCGGCGGCGGGCGTCCCCGTGGCGGCCCTCTCGGTGTCGGGCGGCGTCACCCTGGAGCACGTCGTGGGCCGGTTCGGCGCGTTGGCGGCGGCGCTCGGCGCGGACGGCACGCACGCGGTGCGCGGCGCGGCGCCCGGGACCGCCGCCGCGGGGACCGCGACGGACCCGGACGGCGAATGGGCCGCCGCGCGGCAGGAGTTGCGGAACCTCGCCGCATCGGCGGCACGGGCGCCGCGTGTCCTCGTGCTCTCCCCGGCCGGGCCCGACCAGGTGCACGTCGCCCGCCCCGACGCCTGGCCCGAGCTGAGCCATCTCGCCGGCCTCGGCCTCGACCTGCTGCGGCCCGGGCCGTCGGCGAGCGCCAACTGGCTGACCACGCCGTGGGACGGAGCGCTCGCGCTCGGTGACGACATCGAGCTGGTGCTGAGCGATGTGCGCGGCCACGCCACGCAGCCGGCGGAGCTGGCCGACCTGCCGGCCTGGCGGCGGCTCACCGCGAGCGCGGCCGTCCTGCCCTGGAATCCCGAACTCCCGCCCGCGCCCGCCGTGTGCGCCGCCTTCCTGCGTGATGTCGCGGCGGCGCTGCGCCGGCCCTGAGAAGTCAGGGCGCGACCGGCCGCGACCGCCCCGGAGTTCGTGACGCTTCGTGCCGCGCCGGTGACCATGTGCGAAGTGTGACGGTTCCCTGACGGGTCGCGACGGCCGGGTGGTTGGGGCGATCACGGGCGTAGCCTGGAGGGATCGGTCCGGCACCGGTCCGGTGAACGTCAGCCACGCGCGACCCCGGAGGCCCCGATGTTCAACCTCTTCGACGAGCTGTTCGCGCCCGGCCGCAAGCACACCGAGGACGAGCGCAACCGGCTGGAGCTGACCCGCGAGGACGAGGGCAGCAGCGACCCCGCGCGCGGCCCCATAGACCTCGCCTCCGGGACGGTCACCGTCCGCGCGCCGCGCCGCTCCGAGGAGAACGCCCCGGGCGGGGCGTCCGCGGAGGCGGACGGCGAGCCGGAAACGGGCTCGGAGCAGGAAAGGGGCTCGGAGTCGGAAACGGGCTCGGAGCCGGACGCGGGTGCGGAGCCGGACGCCGGCTGACTCCCGGACGCGCCGGCTGACTCCCGGACGCCGGCCCGCCCTCGTACGCCCCGGCACGCCCCGGCCGAGTTCTCCGGCGTCCCGTCCGTGCGCGAGGCCGGAGCCATGGCCTAGCATTGAAGAGTTCTTCAATTTCCCAGGTGCGTGGTGATCGGTGCGGAGGTCGTCATGGGCGGGTTCGCCGAGGTGATGCGGCAGCGGGTGCGCGACGCGCGGGCGGCCGTCGCCGAGGCGAGAGCGGCCTCCGACCCGTACGCGATGGCCGTGGCCGTGGACGAGTTGGAGGACGCGCTGCGGCTGGCGCGCGAGAACGACGTGGCGCTGGACCCGGTGCACGACGACCTGCCCGTGGGCGCCCCGCACGCCGAGGACCCCCGGGACGGCCAGCAGTTGGTGGAGCGCCCGGTCGGGGAAGCGGCGCCGGCGCGGGAAGAGGAGGGCGCGTGAAGCCGGGATCGTCCGTCCCGCTGTATCAGGCCAAGGCGGAGTTCTTCCGGATGCTCGGGCACCCCGTGCGCATCCGGGTCCTCGAACTCCTCCAGGACGGGCCGATGCCGGTGCGCGACCTGCTCGCCGAGATCGAGATCGAGCCGTCCAGCCTCTCCCACCAACTCGCGGTGCTGCGCCGCTCCGGCATCGTCACCGCCAGCCGCGAGGCGTCCACCGTCGTCTACGCGCTGGCCGGCGGCGACGTCGCCGATCTGCTGGGCGCGGCGCGCCGCATCCTGACCGAGATGCTCGCCGGGCGGGACGAGCTCCTCGCCGAACTGCGCGCCGGCGGACGGCCCGCGCGGCCCGCGCCGGGCGCCGCGCGAGCGCTGACCACCGTGCAGGTCACCGGCTCCTGACCGCCGGGGCCGCGGGCCCCGCGCGGGCGGCGGCCCTGTCAGGGCCCCGTCAGCGGCTCCGCCCCGGTGGCGGCGTGCGGCGGCAGGTCGAGGCCCGCGCCGGAGCCCGGCGGTTCGGCGAAGGCCGCGGCCAGGTCGTGGGGGAGCGGGTCGAGGCCGAGCAGGGCGCGCGTCGCCCGCAGCGTGAGGGTGTGCCAGACGCGCGCCTGCCGGAGCATCGCGTGGTCGCCGCCCGGCAGTTCGTAGCGGGCGACCCGCGCCCCGGCCGCACGAGCGCGGACGGCCGCCTGCCGGGAGCCGGCCGGCGAGGTGACCCGGTCGGCCGCGGCGTGCGCGAAAACCAGCCGCGCGCCGGCGACCGGCACGGGCGGCTCCTCGGGGGGACACCAGGGCGCCAGCGCGACCACGCCCGCCACGCCAGGCCGCCCCGCCGCGCGCAGCGCCGCACGGCCGCCCATGGAGTGCCCGACCAGGACGGTGGGCGCGTCCCCGGTGAGCGCGCGGAGCGCCGCGAGGCCGTCGAGCGCGTCCGCGGCGGCGTCGGCCCGCGCGCCGTTCCACCCCCGGTGGCGGTAGCGGACCCGCGCGACGGCCACCGACCCGCCGTCGCCGCGCGTGGAGCGCAGGAGCGCCCGCACGAACGGGGCCATCCGCAGGGCGGGCGCGTTCAGCAGCGCGCTGGGCGGGCGCAGGTCGCTGTCGTAGCCGCCGTGCAGGAACAGCACCGCGCCGCGCGACCGCCGCGGCAGCCGCCGCACCTCCAGCCGGTCGCCTCCGGCAGGGCTCACCCGACCGGTGCGACCCGTCGGCCCGGCCCGGCCCGTCCGGGACGTGCCACCCGTCCGACCCGCGTCCGGCCCCGCCACGTCATGCGTCTCGTCCACACTGCACCCTAGGCGACACCGGCCCGACCGGCCCGCGCCCCGCCGGGGAGACCCGGGCCGGACCCGACCGCGCGACCGCCGGCCGGGCGGCGCTCAGCCCTCCCAGGCCCAGCCGGTCACCTCGGGCAGGTCGACGCCGTGCTCGCGGACCCAGGCGTGGTGCCGCAGCCGCACCTCGTCCATCCGCTGGCGCAGCGCCGCCGCGCTGACCGCGAGGCCGGGTGTGCGGTCGATCACGTCCATCACCAGCCGGTAGCGGTCGAGGTCGTTGCTCACCACCATGTCGAACGGCGTGGTGGTGGTGCCGATCTCCTTGTAGCCGCGCACATGCAGGTTGCGGTGCCCGGTGCGGCGGTAGGCCAGCCGGTGGATCAGCCACGGGTAGCCGTGGTAGGCGAAGATCACCGGTTTGTCGGGCGTGAACAGGGCGTCGAACTCCGCGTCCTTCATGCCGTGCGGATGCTCGTCGTGGGGCAGCAGCCGGGCCAGGTCGACGACGTTGACCACGCGCACCGCCAGCGACGGCAGTTCGCGCCGCAGCAACTGCGCGGCGGCGAGCGTCTCCAGCGTCGGCACGTCGCCCGCACAGGCCAGCACCACGTCCGGCTCACGGCTGCCGTCGTCGGTGCCGGCGAACTCCCACATCCCGGCGCCGCGCGCGCAGTGCGCCCGCGCCTCCTCCAACGGCAGCCAGTCCGGGCCGGGTTGCTTGCCCGCGACGATCACGTTGACGTAGTCGCGGGAGGCGAGCGCGTGCTCGGCCACCGACAGCAGGGTGTTGGTGTCCGGCGGCAGGTAGACCCGCACCGCCTCGGGCGACTTGTTGAGGATGTGGTCGATGAAGCCGGGGTCCTGGTGCGAGAAGCCGTTGTGGTCCTGGCGCCAGACGTGCGACGTCAGCAGGTAGTTGAGCGAGGCGATCGGCCGCCGCCACGGCAGCCGGCGGGTGGTGCGCAGCCACTTGATGTGCTGGTTGGCCATCGAGTCGACGATGTGCACGAACGCCTCGTAGCAGGAGAACATCCCGTGCCTGCCGGTGAGCAGATAGCCCTCCAGCCAGCCCTGGCAGGTGTGCTCCGACAGGATCTCCATCACCCGGCCGTGCCGGTCCAGATGCTCGTCCACCGGCAGCGTCTCGGCCTGCCACGCCTTGCCGCCCGCGGCGAAGACCGCGTCCAGCCGGTTGGAGGCCGTCTCGTCCGGGCCGACGAGGCGGAAGTCCCTGCGGTCGGCGGTTTCGGCCATGACGCGTTCCAGATAGCGGCCCAGCACCCGGGTCGGCTCGTGCTCCTCCGCTCCCGGCCGCTCCACGGGGACGGCGAACTCCGCCAGGTCCGGCTGGGGCAGTCTGCGCAGCAGCAGTCCGCCGTTCGCGTGCGGGTTCGCGCCCAGGCGCCGCTCGCCGGAGGGGACGCGGGCCAGCACCTGCCCGCGCGGGCGGCCGTCGGCGTCGAACAGCTCCTCCGGCCGGTACGACCGCAGCCACTCCTCCAGCTGCCGCAGGTGTTCGGGGTTGGTGCGGACCTCGGACAGCGGCACCTGGTGGGCGCGCCAGGTGTTCTCCACCGGCAGTCCGTCGACCTCGGCGGGGCCGGTCCAGCCCTTCGGCGTGCGCAGCACGATCACCGGCCAGCGCGGCCGGTCGGGCGCGTCGCCCGCGCCGTTCGCGTCCCGTTCGCGCGCGGCCCGCTGGATCGCGGCGATCCGGTCCAGCGCGGTGTCCATCGCCGCCGCCATCGCCCGGTGCACCAGCGCGGGGTCGTCGCCCTCGACGTGCAGCGGCTCATGGCCGTACCCGCGCAGCAGCTCGTCCAGTTCGCCGCGCGGCAGCCGGGCCAGCACCGCGGGGTTGGCGATCTTGTAGCCGTTCAGGTGGAGCACCGGCAGCACGGCGCCGTCGTGCACCGGGTCGAGGAACTTGTTGGAGTGCCAGGACGTCGCCAGTGGCCCGGTCTCCGCCTCGCCGTCGCCGATGACGCAGACCGTGAGCAGGTCGGGGTTGTCGAAGGCGGCGCCGTACGCGTGCGCGAGCGAGTAGCCCAGCTCGCCGCCCTCGTGGATCGAGCCGGGCGTCTCGGGCGCCACGTGGGAGGGCACCCCGCCGGGGAAGGAGAACTGCCGGAACAGCGCGGCCATCCCGGCGGCGTCCCGGGTGACGTCCGGGTACGTCTGCGTGTACGTGCCGTCCAGCCAGGAGTTCGCCACCACGGCGGGCCCGCCGTGGCCCGGGCCCCACACGCAGATCGCGTCCAGGCCGCGGGCCCTGATCACCCGGTTCAGATGGGTGTGGACCAGGTTCAGGCCGGGCGAGGTGCCCCAGTGCCCGAGCAGCCGCGGCTTGACGTGGTCGGCGCGCAGCGGCTCGCGCAGCAGCGGGTTGGCCAGCAGGTAGATCTGGCCCACCGAGAGGTAGTTCGCCGCCCGCCAGTGCGCGTCCAGCTCGCGCAGTTCGTCCTCGGACAGGCCGGGGCCGGACGGACCGGCCTCGGGGTGTCGTCCGGACGGGGACAGGCCGTCCGTGGCCGAGCCGTCCGCGAGCCAGGCCGGCGCGGGAGTGGGGGACATTCGGTGCCTCCAGAAGGGGAATCGGCGGTCGTCCTGCCGGCCGCCCTCGCGTCCGCGGCCGTTGCGCGGACCGGGGCGTTCGGGCGCCGGGCGGGGGTCCTTCAGCCCGGTTGCGGGACCACCGCCACCGGGCACGACGCGTGGTGCAGCAGAGCGTGGCTGACCGGGCCGAGCTGCAGCCCGACCGCCACCGGGCGGTGCCGGGCCCCGACGACCACCAGGTCGGCGGTCCGCGAGGCGTCCAGCAGGAAGTCGCGGGCCCGCCCCTCGGGCGTCCGCCGCAGCACCGCCACGTCCGGGTGCGCCCCGGCCGGGGCGAGGAGCGCCGCGTCCAGGACGCGTTCGGCCCCGTGGTGCTCCGCGGCGGCCTCCTGGCCGCTCGCGTGCCCGGTCCCGGGCAGCCCATGCGGCGGACGCCGCCAGGCGTGCACGGCCACCAGCTCCGCGTCCCGCAGTCGCGCCTCGGCGAACGCGAACCCCACCGCCGCCGAACACCGGCCCGGATCGCCGACGCCCAGCGCGATCCGGGAGAACGCCGCGGCCGGCTCCTGCGGCACGCCGCGCACCACGACCACCGGACAGGGCGCCCGCGCGGCCACGCCGAGGCTCGTCGACCCGAGCAGCATCGTGCGCAGCCCGCCCCGGCCGCGCCCGCCCAGCACGATCACGGCCGCCGCGGCGCCCTCGCCGAGCAGCGCGGCGATGGGCTCACGGCCGACGACGCGGGTGGTCACCGCCACGTCCGGCGCGATCCTGGCCGCCCGCTCGGCCGCCGCGGCGACGATGTGCTCGGCCGCGGCCTCCTCCGGCGGCGGCTCGGCCCCGAATCCCGGCGCGGCCCGCTCGTACTGCTCCCACAGCGACGCGTAGACGACGTGCAGACCCACGGCCCGGCGGACCGCCTCGTGCACGGCCCAGTCGACGGCCCGCAGACTGTCGTCCGACCCGTCGACGCCGACGACCAGTGGCTTGTCCATCGCTGCCGCACCGCCTTCCCGGACGCCTCGACGCGGGCGCCCGCCGCCGCTTCCGGCCGTCGCCGCTTCGAACCGCTGCTCCCAGCCGCTGCCGCCTCCGGCCGCCGCTGCTTCCAGCCTCCGCGCATACCGGCCGCGGCGCACGGCCGGAGCACCCGGGCGGCTCTGGTCGCGGCGGCAATCCGTACCGGCGGCCGACCGTACCGGCGGCCGACCGGGACGCCCGGCCGCCGGTCGCGTGGCGGGCCGCGCCGCGCTGGGCGACGCTGGTCGGGGGAGCGCGACCCCCACGGCGGCGGCGCCGACGAAGGGACCGCGGATGGCACCGCACACGACGGCGGCGGCGACGGCCGCCGGGGACTGGACCTGGCGGTACGACGGGTACGCGCCGGGGGAGGAGCGGCTGCGCGAGGCGCTGTGCACGCTGGGCAACGGCTACACCGCCACCCGCGGCGCCTGGTCCCAGGCGGTCGCCGACGACACGCACTACCCGGGAACATACGTCGCGGGCTGCTACAACCGGCTGACCTCGCGGGTGGCCGGCCGGGAGGTCGAGAACGAGGACATCGTCAACCTGCCGAACTGGCTCCCGCTGCGCGTCCGGGCGGCCGGCGGCGACTGGTTCGGTCCCGACACCTGCGCCGTGCTCGCCCACGAGCAGATCCTCGACCTGCGCCGCGGCACCCTGACCCGGCGCTGCCGGCTGCGCGACGCGGCCGGGCGCGAGGTGGCGGTGGAGGAGACCAGGCTGGTGCACATGGGTGACCCGCACCTGGCCGCCCAGCGGGTGCGGATCACCGCCGAGGGCTGGAGCGGCGACCTGGAGGTCGAGTCGGGCCTGGACGGCGACGTCGCCAACGCCGGCGTCGCCCGCTACCGCGACCTGGCCGGCCGCCATCTGACCGGCCACCGCACCGGCGCGGACGGCGACACCGTATGGCTGGACTGCCGCACCTCGGCCTCCGGCATCCGGATCGCGCAGGCCGCCCGCACGCGGGTCGCGGGCGCGGCGCGGGCCGCGGGACCGGCCGGTCCGCCCGGCACCGATCCCGCGGACGCCGGTCCGCCCGACGCCGATCCCCTGAACGCCGATCCCACCGGCACGGATCCCCCGGACGCCGGTCCGCGCGCCGGCTCGCCCGCCCCGCCGCACTCCGCGCGGACCGTACTGGAGGACCGGGCGGCGTACCGGCGCCTGACGCTGCCGGTGGCCGCCGGGCGTCCCGTGACCGTGGAGAAGACCGTCACGCTGCACACCTCCCGCGACCCCGGCGGGGGCGACCCCCTGGCCGCGGCGCGGGAAGGGGTGGCGCGGGCGCCGGACGTCGAGGCCCTGCTCGCCTCGCACGCCGCCGCGTGGCGGGAGCTGTGGCGGCGCGCGCCGCTGCGGGCGCCGGGGGAGGCCGGGCGGGTGCTGCGGCTGCACCTGTTCCACGTGCTCCAGACGCTGTCGCCGCACACCGCCGACCTGGACGTCGGGGTGCCCGCGCGGGGGCTGCACGGCGAGGCGTACCGCGGGCACGTGTTCTGGGACGAGCTGTTCGTGCTGCCGTACCTCGACGCGCACCTGCCGGAGGTCTCCCGCGGCCTGCTGCGGTACCGGCACCGCCGGCTCGGCGCGGCCTGCCGCGCGGCCGAGGAGGCCGGCGGGCGCGGCGCGATGTACCCGTGGCAGAGCGGCAGCGACGGCCGCGAGGAGACCCAGGCCCTGCACCTCAACCCGCGCTCGGGGCGCTGGCTGCCCGACTACTCCCGGCTGCAGCACCACGTCGGGTCCGCGGTGGCGTACAACATGTGGCGGTACGCGGCGACCTCGGGCGACACCGCGTTCCTGTACGGCGAGGGCGCCGACACCATCCTGCGGATCGCCCGGTTCTGGGCGCACCGGGCCGCGTGGGACCCCGCCCACGGGCGGTACCGGATCACCGGCGTCGTCGGCCCCGACGAGTACCACGAGAGATACCCGGGCGCCGCCCGGCCGGGCCTGGACGACAACGCGTACACCAACGTCACCGCGGCCTGGGTGCTGGCCCGGGCGCTGGAGCTGGTCGAGGCGCTGCCCGCCGCGCGGCGCGCCGAACTGCTCGGCCGGCTCGCCCTGGACCGCGCCGAACTCGCCCGGTGGGACGAGGTGTCCAGGCGGCTGCGGGTGCCGCGGCACGCGGGCGTGATCAGCCAGTTCGACGGATACGGCGAGCTGGCCGAACTGGACTGGGCGGCGTACCGCCGGCGCTACGGCGACATCCGCCGGATGGACCGCGTCCTGGAGGCCGAGGGCGACGACGTGAACCGCTACCAGGTGTCCAAGCAGGCCGACGTGCTGATGCTGGGGTACCTCTTCGAACCCGCCGAGCTGCGGGGGCTGTTCGACCGGCTCGGCGAGCGGCTGGACGAGGCGGTGTGGACCGCGACCGTCGACCACTACCTGGCCCGCACCAGCCACGGCTCCACGCTCAGCGGTCTGGTGCACGGGTGGGTGCTGGCGCGCTCGCGCCGGGCGGAGGCGTGGACCTACCTGCGTGAGGCGCTGCTCGGCGACGTGGCCGACCTGCAGGGCGGCACCACCGGCGAGGGCATCCACCTCGGCGTCATGGGCGGCACCCTGGACCTGGTCCGCCGCGGCCTGCCGCTGCCGCCCCCGGACCACCCGGGCCCGCCCCCGGACCACCCGGGCCCGCCCCCGGACCGGGACCGCCCGGGCCCGCCGCCGGACCGGGACCGCCCGGGCCCGCCGCCGGACCGGGACCGCCCGGACGCCTCCTAGGGCGCGACCACCCGGGCGACGGACTCGCGCAGCAGCTCGCGGCGGCGGTCGTGCTCGGCCGCGGGCTCGTCGGCCGAGGCGGTGTAGACGCCGCTGGCCGGCGACCACGCGCTCGCCATCGAGACGATCAGCGTCAGCAGCTCGAAGGGGCTGCCGGGGCGCAGCAGGCCCGCCTCCTGGGCCTGCGCGATCTCGGTGAGCTTGTGCTCGTGCCGCACCGCGTCGAACCACAGGCCGGTCGGCCGCCGCTCCAGCCGGATCCAGGCGATGAGCCGGGTCAGGGTGGGGTGCCGCAGGTGCTCGTCGTAGATCGACACCGCCCAGCCGGGCAAATCCGCCGCGTCGAAGGGCACCGCGTCGGTGGTGCGGCCCACGCAGTCCGCGACCACGGCGTCGAACAGCCCGTCCTTGTTGCCGAAGTAGCCGTAGAGCTGGGCCTTGTTGGTGTGCGCCGCGGCCAGGATGCGCTCGATCCGGGCGCCGGCGATGCCGCGCCGGGCGAACTCCTCGGTGGCCGCGTCGAGGATGCGCCGACTGGTCGCGGCGCCTCGCGCGGTGGTCGGCAGATCAGGCATGTGCCGACCATAGCAGACAGAATAGTTGGTTTGTTTTTGCCCGGGGGAGCGGGCTAGGCTCAAACAGACCGAAAAGTCTGTCTGGGAGGATCGACATGCGTACGACCCACGGCTGGCAGAGCGCCGGCGACGGCTCCACGACGCTGCGGCGGACCGCGATCGAGCGCAGGGACCTGCGCGAGGACGACCTCGCGGTGCGCGTCGACTACTGCGGCGTCTGCCACAGCGACCTGCACCGGATCAAGGGCATGCTGGGCGAGGGCCCGGTGGTGCCCGGCCACGAGTTCACCGGCACGGTGACCGCCGCCGGTCCCGCGGTGACCGGCTTCGCCCCCGGCGACCGGGTCGCGGTCGGCACGGTGATCGACTCCTGCGGCGCCTGCCCCGCCTGCCGCGCCGGCCAGGAGAACTTCTGCCACGAGGGCGCGGTGACCACCTACGGCGGCACCGACCGCGTCGACGGCAGCAGGACCGACGGCGGCTACAGCCGGGAGTACGTGCTGCGCGAGGCATTCGCCTACCGGCTGCCGGACGCCCTGGACCCGGCCGCCGCCGCGCCGCTGATGTGCGCCGGCATCACCATGTGGGAGCCGCTGCGCACCTGCGGCGTCGGGCCGGGCAGCCGGGTCGCCGTCGCCGGCCTCGGCGGCCTCGGGCACCTCGGGGTGAAGCTGGCCCTCGCGCTCGGCGCCGAGGTCACGGTGCTCAGCCGCAGCGCGGACAAGGCCGACGACGCCCGCGCGCTCGGCGCCGCCGACGTACTGGTGACCACCGACGAGAAGCAGACCCAGCGGGCCCGCGGCGCCTTCGACCTGATCCTGGACACCGTGCCCGCCGCGCACGACCTGTCACCGCTGCTGGGGATGACCGCGATCGAGGGGACCTTGTCGGTGCTCGGCTATCCGGTGCCGACCACCGTGCGGGTGATGGACCTGACCATGGGCCGCAAGAACCTGTCCTCCTCGGGCACCGGCGGCCGGCGGCGCACCGCGGAGCTGCTCGACTTCTGCGCCGGCCACGGCATCACCGCGGACGTCGAGGTGCTGCCCTCCGCACGCGTGGCCGAGGCGCTCGACCGGCTCGGCCGCGGCGACGTCCGCTACCGCTTCGTGCTCGACATGGCCGACCTGGACCGCGACCCCGACCCGGTCGGCGCGGGCGCGCCCACGTCCTGACCCTCCCGGCCCCTCGGGCCCCGGCCCGCCTCGGGCCCCCGGACCTCGCGGGCCCGGGGCGGAGCCGCTCAGCCGACCGTGACGTGCGTGCCCGCCTGCCGGATGCGGACCAGCTCGGCGCGGTCGGCCTCGTGGTCGGTCACCATGTGGGCGATCTCCGCCAGCGGGCAGATCTTGGCGAAGGTCGCCCGGCCGACCTTGGTGTGGTCGGCGACCACCACCGTGCGGTCGCTGGCGTCGGCGAAGGCGTGGTCGGTCGCCGCCTCCAACTGGTCGTGCGTGGTGCAGCCGTGGGCCGCGCTGATCCCGTCCACGCCGAGGAAGGCGATGTCGGTGTGCACCCCCGCCAGCGTCCGCTCGGCGATCGGCCCCACCAGCTCGTAACTCGCGGTACGCGCGTTGCCGCCCACGACGACCAGCGTGATGTTGCGGTGCAGGATCAACTCCGCCGCGATGTTCACCGCGTTGGTGACCACCGTGAACGGGCCGCGGGCGGCCAGGATGCGGGCGATCTCGGTGACCGTGCTGCCGCCGTTCATGCCCACCACCGCGCCGTCCGGCACCAGCGCCGCCGCCGCGCGCGCGATCGCCTGCTTCTCCGGCCGCAGCCGCTCGGCCCGGTGCTGCAGCGGCACCTCCAGCCCGACCGCCCCGACCTCGGCGCCGCCGCGGGTGCGGCGCAGCAGGTTCTGGCCGCTCAGATGCTGCAGATCGCGCCGGATCGTCGCGCCCGACACGTCCAGCAGGCCGGTCAGTTCGCGGACATCGGCGCTGCCACGCGCGGAGACGTGCTCAAGTATGCGCGCGTGTCGCTCACTTCTCAGCATGCTGGTGAGCATAAGCCCGCGCACAGCCGCACGCCGAGCCCCGGTGAGGAATCAGTCTCGCGCACCGAATGCGCAGGTTCGATCGGTTGACATGACGAAATCTGAGCGCTTAACTCCCTGCAACGCCGGAGGTGAGCACCGGCGTCAGAGGTACGCCTAGCCGGTGGCCGGCCCTCGCGCCGCAAGCCCGGACAAAGTCGCCAGGACCGCTCGTCGGGTCCGAGGCGGGGACGTACCCTCCCCTCACAGGAGCTCGATGATGCGCAACCGCGTTCGTTCCGCTCGCCGTATCAGCGCCCTGGCCGCCCTCGCGGCCGCCGTGATCGCCGTACCGCTCATCACGATCGACCGTGCGGGCGCCGCGTCCGCCGGCGCCGACGCCTCCCCCTCGACCGCCGCGCCGCGCGCGGCCGCGCCGGCCGCCGGGGCCGCCTCCGTCACGCTCCCGCCCGCGCACGCGAACTTCGACTACCAGATCGGCGGCGCCTACACCCCGCCGGCCGGCGTGCGGGTGGTCAGCCGGGACCACGACGACCCGCCGGCCGCGGGCCTGTACAACATCTGCTACATCAACGCCTTCCAGGCGCAGCCGGGCGCCGAGAGCAGCTGGGACTCCGACCTGCTGCTGCGCGACAGCAGCGGCAAGGTGGTCTACGACGAGGACTGGGGCGAGGCCCTGCTCGACACCCGCACCGCGGACAAGCGCACCCGGATCGCCGACAAGGTCGACACCTGGATCGACCAGTGCGCGGCCAAGGGCTACCAGGCCGTCGAGCCCGACAACTACGACAGCTACAGCCGCTCCAAGAAGCTGCTGACCTCCGGCGAGGCGGAGTCGTACATCACCCTGCTGTCGGCGCACGCGCACGCCAAGGGGCTGGCGATCGCCCAGAAGAACACCTCCGAGCTGGCCGGCGACCGCGGCGCGACCGGCCTGGACTTCGCCGTCGCCGAGGAGTGCGGCACGTACGACGAGTGCGGCGACTACACCGACGCCTTCGGCAACCACGTGATCGTCATCGAGTACACGGCCAAGGGCCTCAGCAAGGCCTGCTCCGGCTGGGGCAGCCAACTGAGCATCGTCCGCCGGGACCTGGACGTGTCGCCCGCCGGCAGCTCCGGGTACGTCCGGCAGACATGCTGAGCCGCCGTTTATCCCCCCACCGGCACGACGGCGTCCCGACGCCGCGGCACCGCGACGCCCCGGCGTCCGACGCCTCCTGACGTTCCGCGACGCGCCCTTGTCCGGGCGCGCCGGGAAGGCACCGTCACCCCCGTCCGGTGCGGCGTGCGCCCGCACGCCGGCCGCCGCCGCACCGGACCGGGCCCATCCCATCCGCACGTCGCCCCGGTGGTGATCCCATGCAGCATCGCTCCGCCCGCCCACGCCCCCGCCCACGCGGCGGGACCTCACGCCGTACCGTGCTGCGGGCCGGCGCGGCGGGCGCCACGGCCGCCGCGGCGGCGCCCCTGCTCGCGGCGTGCGGCGGCGACGGCGGCGGGGGCGGCGCAGGCGGGCCCGTCACCATCGAGATGTGGCACGGCCAGACCGACACCGGCCGGGCGGCCATCGAGGCGCTCGTCGCGGACTTCCACCGCACCCACCCTGACATCCGCGTCGACACCGGCGGCGGCGTCCTGTCCGACGCGATGCTGCAGAAGATCACCGCGGCGCTCGCCTCCGGCTCCTACCCCGACATCGCGTACATCTTCGGCTCCGACCTGGCGAGCATCGCCCGCAGCCCCAAGGTCGTCGACATGACCGACACCGTGCGCACCGGGCCCACCGCCTGGGACCGCTTCTGGAAGCCGGCCCGCGACGCGGTCACCGTCAACGGCAAGGTCCGCGCCACGCCCGCGCTGCTGGACTCCCTCGCCGTGGTGTGCAACAAGAAGCTCTTCGCCGCCAAGGGCCTCGACCTGCCCGGACCGGGCTGGACCTGGCAGGACTTCATCGACACGGCGCGAGCGCTCACCGACCCCCACGGCACCGTCTTCGGCACCGGCTGGCCCGGCGCCGGCGACGAGGACACCGTGTGGCGGCTGTGGCCGATGATCTGGGACCTCGGCGGCGACGTCGTCTCCGACGACGGCAAGCACATCGGATTCGAGGACACCGGCGTCAAGGCCCTGGAGACGGTGGCGGCGCTCGCCATGGACCGCAGCGTCTACATCGACCCCAAGCCCGGCAGCGAGCAGATGTACCAGGTGTTCCTGTCCGGCCGGATGGGTATGGTGCCCACCGGGCCCTGGCAGCTGCCCGACATCGTCCAGGCCAAGGTCGACTACCACGTCGCGCCGCTGCCCAGCTACAGCGGCCGGCCGATCACCATCTCCGGCCCCGACACCTGGACCGCGTTCGACAACGGCGAGGCCCGCGTCGCCGCCACCCGGACCTTCCTGACCTGGCTGATGCAGCCCGCCCAGGACGTCCGCTGGGACGTGCAGGCCGGCAGCCTGCCGCTGAGCAAGGCCACCCAGGCACTGCCGCAGTGGACCCGCAAGAGCGAACAGACCCCCGGGCTCTCGGTGTTCACCACCGCGCTGGACACCGCACGGGTCCGCCCCAACCACGCCGCCTACCCGCAGATCTCCGAAGCGCTCGGCCAGGCCGTCACCGGCGTGCTGCTCGGCCGCCGCACCCCCGCGCAGGCCCTGCACGACTGCGCCCGCCAGGCCGACGCCGCACTGCTCATCCCGCGCTGAGGAGGACCCATGCCGCGCCTACCCACCCCGCTCACCCTCCCGCACCAGCGCGAGGACCGGGCCGCCGCCGCGAACGGCGACGACGGCCCCGGCCCCGGACCGGCGAGGACCGGCGACCCGCGCCGCACCTTGCGCCGCCGGCGCCGCTCGGAGTCCGCCACCGCCTGGGCCTTCGTCGCCCCCTCGGTCGCGGTGATCATCGGTCTGTCGATCCTGCCCGTCGTGTGGTCGCTGCTGCTGTCCTTCCAGGCCGACGACCTGGTCACCCCCAGCCGCTGGGTCGGGCTGGACAACTACCGCGCGCTGCGCAAGGACCCGCACTTCAGCCAGGCGGTCGGCAACACCCTGAAGTACACCGCCATGTACGTGCCGCTGAGCATGATCCTCGGCCTGGCGCTGGCCCTCGCGCTGAACCGGCGGATCCGGCTGGTCGGGCTCTACCGCACGCTCATCTTCGTGCCGTTCGTGATCTCGGCCACCGCGCAGGGCGTGCTCTTCTCCTTCATCCTCGACCCGCAGTTCGGCGCGGCCAACTCCCTGCTGCACAAGCTCGGCATCCCCGCGCAGGGGTTCCTCACCGACCCCGGCCAGGCGCTGTACGTGCTGGTGGCGATCTCGCTGTGGAGCGGCACCGGCTTCTGCCTGGTGGTCTACCTCGCTGCGCTCCAGGACGTGCCGCCCTCGCTCATCGAGGCCGCCAAGCTCGACGGCGCCGGCCGCTTCCACCTGCTGCGCCACGTGGTGCTGCCGACCCTCGCCCCGGTCAACGTCTTCCTGGTCATCTGGCAGCTGATCGAGTCGCTCCAGGTCTTCGACCTGGTCTACGTCACCACCAAGGGCGGCCCGCTCGGCTCCACCACGGTGATCGTCTACTTCATCTGGCAGCAGGCGTTCCAGAACTTCACCGCCGGATACGGGGCCGCCGCCGCGTACGTCCTCGCGGTGGTCCTCTTCGCGATCGCGGCCGGCACCCGGGCGCTGCGCCGCCGCGGACCCGCCGGCCCGGAAGGAGCAGCGCGATGACCGCAGCCTCGGCGCCCCCGCGGCCCGTACCCGACACCGGCACGCCCGCCGGCGCCCCGCGCCGCCGGCGGCTGCCGTTCAGCCCCTGGCACCTGGCGCTGGCGCCGCTCGCGCTGCTCTTCGCGCTGCCGCTGGTGTGGCTGCTGCTCAGCTCGGTGATGAGCGACGCGCAGATCAACCGCTTCCCGCCGGCCCTGTGGCCCTCGCACATCGACCTCGGCGGCTACCGCTACGTGCTGGGCAACGCGATGTTCCCGCGCTGGTTCGCCAACTCGCTGATCGTCTCGGTCGCCACCGTCGTCTCCAACCTCGTCTTCGGCGCGCTCGGCGGCTACGCCTTCGCCCGGATGCGGTTCGCCGGATCGCGGCTGCTGCTGGTGACGATGCTCGCCACGATGGCGATCCCGTTCCAGCTGACGATGATCCCGACGTTCCTGGTGATGAAGAAGCTCGGCCTCATCGACACCCTCGGCGCGCTGATCGTGCCGTCGCTGGTCACGCCGTTCGCGGTGTTCCTGCTGCGGCAGTTCTTCCTGTCGCTGCCCCGGGAGCTGGAGGAGGCCGCCTGGATCGACGGCTGCTCGCGGCTGCGGGTGCTGTGGTCGGTGGTGCTGCCGCTGTCCCGGCCGGCGCTGAGCACGGTCGCCGTGCTGACCTTCCTGACCACCTGGAACGACCTGACCTGGCCGCTGATCGCGATCAACCACGACACGCACTACACGCTCCAGCTGGGCCTGACCACCTTCCAGGGCATGCACCACACCAAGTGGTCGGCGGTGATGGCGGGCAACGTGATCACCGTGCTGCCGGTGCTGCTGGCGTTCCTCGCCGCCCAGAAGTCCTTCATCCAGTCGATCACCTCCAGCGGCCTCAAGGGCTGACCGGACCTGCCCCGCGCACCCGTCGCGCGCACCCCGTCGCGCTCGCACCCGCGCACCCGTGCTCCGTCCGCGTCCGTCGAACCCCGCGCCCGCCGGGCCATCGCCCGCCGCCCACACACGGAAGACCACGCCATGCCGCACACCTTCGACCTGCTGGTCGTCGGCGACGCCAATCCCGACGTCGTCCTCGGCCCGCTGCCCGGCCCGCTCGCCTTCGGGCAGCGCGAACAGCTCGTGCCGACCGGCCTGCTCACCCTCGGCGGGTCCGCCGCCATCGTGGCGTGCGGGGCCGCCCGGCTGGGCCTGAAGGTCGCGTTCGCCGGGCGGATCGGCGACGACGACACCGGCGCGTACGTCCGCGGCGCACTGGAGTCCCGCGGCGTGGACACCGGCGCGCTGCGCACCGACCCCGACCTGCCCTCACCGCTGACCGCGGTCATCAACCGCGACGGCGACCGCGCCATCCTCACCGCCGCGGGCACCCTCGCGGCCACCACCGGCGAGGACGTGCCCGAGGACCTGCTCGCCCGGTGCCGGCACGTGCACGCCGCCTCCTACTTCTTGATGCCGGGCCTCGCCGCCGCGCTGCCGCGGCTGTTCGCCGCGGCCCGCCGGCACGGCGCGACCACCTCGCTGGACACCAACGACGACCCGGCCGACGCCTGGGACCCGGCCGGGCTCGCCGCCGTGCTGCCGGTCACCGACGTGCTGCTGCCCAACGCGCAGGAGGCCCGGGCGCTGTCCGGCCTCGACGACCTGGAGGCCGCGGCGGAGCACCTGGCCGCGCGGGGACCGCTGGTGGTGGTCAAGGACGGGGCCGAGGGGGCGCTCGCCCACGACGGGCGCGCCCCGACGCGCACCCCCGCGGTCCCGGTCGAGCCGCGCGACA
Organism: Actinacidiphila sp. DG2A-62; assembly: GCF_035825295.1. NCBI lineage: Bacteria > Bacillati > Actinomycetota > Actinomycetes > Kitasatosporales > Streptomycetaceae > Actinacidiphila > Actinacidiphila sp. DG2A-62. The sequence goes on along the minus strand of NZ_JAYMGI010000002.1, from coordinate 261,757 downwards.
CCGTCGGCGCGGGCGACAGCTTCGACGCCGGCATGATCGCCGCGCTGCTCGCGGGACTGCCCATGAAACAGGCGCTCGCGCTCGCGGCGGCCTGCGGCGCGCTGTCCACCCGGGCGTTCGGCGGCACCGGGGCGCAGCCCACCTGGGACGAGGCGGTCGCCGCCGCCCGCACCGCACCGGCCCGCCGCGGCGACCGCGACGCGGCCGGCGCCGGTCCCGCCGACCCTTCCGACCGGGGCGGCGACCACCGGAACCACCAGATCCACCTGAACCACCGGAAGCAGGAGAAGAGCCAGTCATGACCACCACGAAGATCGCGTTCATCGGCGCCGGCAGCGTCGTCTTCACGCAGGGGCTGCTGGCCGACCTGTTCGCCTTCGACGAGCTGCGGGGCGTGCACATCGCCCTGCACGACATCGACGCGGAGCGGCTGGCCACCGCGGAGGGTGCGGCCCGCCACATCGCCGACCACCTGGGGGCCGCCCCCACCGTCACCGCGCACGCCGACCGCAGGGCCGCCCTGGAGGGCGCGGACTTCGTGATCAACATCGTGCAGGTCGGGATGCGCGAGGCCACCCGCACCGACTTCGAGATCCCGGCCCGCTACGGCGTCCGGCAGACCATCGGCGACACCCTCGGCGTCGGCGGCGTCTTCCGCGCGCTGCGCACCTTCCCGCTGCTGAAGTCGCTGGCCGAGGACATCGCCGAGGTGTGCTCGGACGCCTGGCTGCTGAACTACACCAACCCGATGGCGATGAACGTGCAGTACCTCACCCAGGCCACCGGGCTGACCCGGGTGGTCGGCCTGTGCCACTCGGTGTACTGGACGATGCGCGACCTCAGCGAGCTGGTGGGCGTCCCCTACGAGGAGGTCAACTACCTCGCCGCCGGCGTCAACCACCAGGCGTGGGTGCTGCGCTTCGAGCACGAGGGCCGCAGCCTCTACCCCCGGCTCGACGCGCTGATCGAGCAGGACCCCCAGCTGCGCCGCCGGGTCCGCGTCGACATGTACCGCAGGCTCGGCCACTACCCGACCGAGACCAGCGAGCACAGCTCGGAGTACGTGCCCTGGTACCTCGGCCACGCCGAGGAGGTCGAGCGGCTGCGGCTGCCCATCGGCGCGTACCTCGACATCGTCGACGACAACGTGGCGCAGTACGAGAAGACCCGCGACGCGCTCGCGTCCGGGACCCCGCTGCCGGTGGCCGGCACCATGGAGTACGCGCCGCAGGTCGTGCACAGCGTCGTCACCGGCACGCCCCGCACGATCTACGGCAACGTGCCCAACCGCGGCCTGATCGAGAACCTCCCGGCCGGCGGGACGGTCGAGGTGCCGTGCCTGGTCGACGCCTCGGGCGTGCAGCCGACCGCGGTCGGCGCCCTCCCGCCGCAGTGCGCTGCGCTCAACCGCAACTACCTGAGCATGAACGACCTGGTGGTCCGGGCCGCCATCGAGGACGACCCGCGGCGCATCCGGCAGGCCCTGATGGCCGACCCGGCCACCGCCGCCGCGCTGCCGGTGGAGCGGATCTGGGAGCTGTGCGACGAGATGGTCCGTGCCCACGCCGACCTGCTCCAGCCCGGCCTGCGCGCCGAGCTGGGCAGCTGACGGCGGCACGGACGCGGGGGCTCCCGGCCCGGGACACGCCGTCCCGGGCCGGGAGCCCCCGCCGCACGCGGAGCGCGCACCCGCGAGCGGGGCGCCCTCGCCGGCGGTCAGGGAGACCACCGGCGTGTACGCGGTGCCGGCGTTGAACTCCACCCGCGCCGCGGCCGGCGAGCCGAGCGCGCTCAGCGGCAGCGACCAGGTGTAGGTGGAGCCGCTGATCGTGGTGGTCGGCGCGGTGGCGGACGCGGTCCACGCCCAGCCGGTGGAGGTGCTGCGGTACAGCGCGCCGTTCTCGATCATCCAGTCGGCGCCCAGCGGCGACGCGGACGGCGCCGGGAGCTGGTAGCCGGTCGCGGTGTCGCCGTCGGTGTCGAGGAAGACGTGGTGGAAGCTCTCGGAGCTGTTGAAGGTCGCCTTGAAGACCGCGGTGCCCGAGGAGGCGCACGCGGAGTAGGCGGTGATGGCGCCCGAGCCGGGGGCGGTGGCGCAGGTCGTGCCCCCGCCGCCGGTGGTCCCGCCGGAGCCGCCGGAGCCGGTCGCGCCCGCCTCGGCCAGCTCGTCCGACCAGTAGGCGCCGGTGGGCAGGGTGTCCCACGGGTTCGGCAGGTCGTCGGGGGTGACGTAGAGGTAGCCGGCGTCGCGCTGCTTGCTCAGGGCGACCGCGTTGTCCATGTCGGACTGCGTGGGCGTGTCGTAGACCAGGTGCCAGAACTTGTCGGGGTTGCCGTAGTTCAGCTCCCAGTCGGGGGCCGTCCAGGTCGAGTAGACGCTGTAGGTGTTCTCGAACATCACCAGGACGTCGGCCGCCGCGGCGTAGCACGACTCGGCCGGCGAGCCGGGGTTGTCCACGGTGAAGGCGCCCGGATGGGCCTGCTTGGTGGTGGAGTTGATGCCGGTGTAGAGGTTCACGTGCGCGTCGCCCGAGCCGCAGTCGCCCAGCGCGTCGTCGAAGAAGATGCCGGCCAGGCCCGAGGAGCCGTACCAGGCGTACCAGTTCGCCACGTCGGCGTCGATCTGCGCGGTCCACGCGGCGACGCTGGTCCGCCCGTCGCGGGTGGTGCGGCCGGTGGTGCCGAAGTAGCCGGTGTCGACGTAGCCGAGCACCTTCGCGCCGGCCGCGGACGCGTTGCGCACGGCGGATGCGTAGCCGCTGTCGGCGGCGGTCCCGGGGCCGTTGGAGGGGTTGGCGACCGCGATGCCGACCCGGGAGCCGGCCTGGTCGATCTGGGTCCAGAAGCCGCTGCCCGCGGCGTCCGAGGGGTTGAAGTAGGCGGGCACGGCCAGATGCTGCACGCCGGCCGCCGCACTCGCCTGGCCCGACAGCGCGCCGGACGCGGCGAGCGCGAGCGCGGCGGCCGCGGCCGTGAGGGCCGCGGCGCCGCGTCGCGGGCGCGTGCGCAGGATCGATCGGATGGAGAACACCTGGTTTCCTCTCGACGGTGGGGGGTTGCACGAGCGGGGGAGGTGCACCTCGCGCGAGGGGATGCCGGGCCGTGCCTCAGCCCTTGACCCCGGTGTGCGCGATTCCCTGCACGAACTGCCGTTGCAGGAAGACGAAGACGGCGATGACGGGCAGCGAGGCGAGCAGCGAGCCGGCCATCAGCACGGGGTAGTCGGTCTGGAACTGGCCCTGCAGGGAGGCGAGTCCGGCCGAGAGCGTCATCTTGTCCGGGTCGGTGTTCACCACCAGCGGCCAGAACAGGTCGTTCCACGACCACAGCAGCGCGAGCACCGAGAGGGCGACGAGCCCGGGGCGCACCAGCGGCAGCATCACCGACCAGTAGATCCGCCACGGCCCGGCGCCGTCGATGCGCGCCGCCTCCTCCAGCTCCCTGGGCAGCGCCAGGAACGACTGCCGCAGCAGGAAGACGCCGAACGCGCTGAACATGCCCGGCAGGATCAGCGCCTGGAGGCTGTTCAGCCAGCCCAGGTCGGACATGATCTGGTACTGCGGGATGATGAACAGCTGCGGCGGCACCATCAGCACCGACAGGAACAGGCCGAAGAGCAGCCCCCGGCCGGGGAAGCGCAGCCGGGCGAAGGCGTAGGCCGCCATCGGGCACAGGATCACCTGGCCCAGGGTGCGGGCCAGCGACATCAGCAGGGTGTTGAGGAACTGCCGGCCGAACGGCAGCAGGTCGAAGACCTTGCCGTAGTTGTCCCAGTGCCCGCCGGGCAGCGGCGAGGGCGGCACATGGGTGGCGTCGCTCAGCGATTTCAGCGAGGTGACGAACTGCCAGACGAACGGCGCGACCATCGCCAGCGACGCCGCGATCAGCACGGTGTGCACCGCGAGATGGCGCTGCTGCCTCGGACGGCCGGCTCCGCGGACGTCAGCCATAGTGCACCCACCTCTTCTGCAGCCGGAACTGGAGGGCGGTCAGCGCGATGATGATCAGCAGCAGGACCATCACGATCGCCGCCGCGTAGCCGCGGTCGTTGGTGACGAAGGCCCGGTCGTAGAACAGCTGGACCACCGTCTCCAGGCGCGGGAAGGCCGGGTTGGAGCGCGCCGCGGCGCCGGAGCCCGCCATCACGTAGACCAGGTCGAACAGTTGCAGCGAGCCGATCACCGAGATCACCGAGACGAAGAACGCGGTCGGGGACAACAGCGGCAGCGTCACCGACACGAACTGCCGCAACGGGCCCGCGCCGTCGATCTCCGCGGCCTCGTAGTACTCCTTCGGGATCGCCTGCATGCCGGCCAGGAAGATCACCAGGTTGTAGCCGATGCTGCTCCACACGCCCACCGCGACCAGCGCGTACAGCGCCACCCGCGGGTCGGCGATCCAGTTCGGGCCGTCCACGCCGACCAGCGAGAGCAGGTAGTTGACCAGCCCGTAGTCGCCGTTGTAGAGCCAGCGCCACACCATGCCGACGGCGACCGGCATGGTCACCACCGGCAGGAAGAACAGGGTGCGGTAGACGCCGAGTCCGCGCAGCCCCGGCCGGTTCAGCAGCGCCGCGAAGACGATCGCCAGCGGGATCGACAGCAGCCCGAGCCCGGTGTACGCCAGGGTGTTGACCAGCGCGCGGCCGAACTCGCTGTCGTGGACCATCCGGTGGTAGTTGTCCAGGCCGCTCCACGTGTGGCCGCCGAAGGCGCCCCATTGGGTGAAGGAGAAGTACGCGGTCTGGATCACCGGCCACAGATAGAAGACGGCCAGGCCCAGGCCGGTCGGGGCGATGAAGGCGTAGCCCCACAGCGCCTCGGCGACGCGCTCGCGGCGCCACCGCCGGGGGCGGCCCGGCAGCCGCCCTCGCAGCAGCCCGGTCCGCGGCCGGGCGGCGGCCGCCGGGGACTCCCCGGCGCGCGCGTCGCCCGGGGTGGACGTGAGGGTCATGTCACTCCTTGGCGAGCAGGTCGTCCATCGCCGCGGCCAGGTCCTTCGCGGCCCTGTCCAGCGGCTCCTGGCCGTTCCACGCCTTGGTGAGGTAGGTCAGCTCGGCCTCGTTCCAGGCGGCGGTGTTCTTCGAGACCGGGTACGGCACGCTGTACGGCACCTCGTCGAGGAAGGTCTGCAGGTGGAACTGCGGATGCGCGGCGATCCAGGCGCTCTGGGTGCCGTTGTACGCCGGCATCGCGCCGCTCTTGGCGAGGATCTCGGCGGCCTGACGGGAGCCGAGGAAGTCCACGAACTGCCACGCCTGGTCGGCGTGCTTGGTCCGGGACGACACCACGTTGGCCAGACCGTGGATGATCGTCGCCTGCTTCTCTCCCTTGGGCAACGGCGCGACGTCGACCCGGTCCTTGGTGTAGCTGTTGCCGCCGAACTCCGAGGCGTCCCAGGAACCGCCCCAGTACATCGCGATCTTGCCGGCCTCGAACAGCTGCAGCGGCGCGGTGTCGGTCATCGTCTTCAGGTCAGGCGACTGCTTCTTGGCGATCAGGTCGGTCCAGAAGCGCAGGCCCTGGATGGTCTTGGGGTCCGCGTAGCCCGACTTCTTGCCGTCCGGCGAGATCACGTAGCCGCCGGCCTGGGCGATGGTGTCGTACTGGTACTCCTGGAAGCTGGTCAGCTCCGCGTCGGTGCCGTACTGGCCCTTGCTCGCGTCGGTCAGCCGCGCGGCCGCGTCCTGGAAGTCGCTCCAGGTCCAGCCCGCCTTCGGGTACGGGACCTTGGCCGCGTCGAAGAGCGTCTTGTTGTACCAGACGCCGACGGTGTCCATGTCCTTGGGCAGCCCGTAGTGCTTGCCCTGGTAGGTGTACAGGTCCACCAACTGCTTGGGATAGGCGGTGAGGTCCACCTTGTCCCTGGCGATGCCGTCGTCCAGCGGGCGGATCACGCCGTTGGACGCGTAGAGCTGGAAGTTGGGGCCGTTCATCCAGAACACGTCGGGCGCCGAGCCGCCGGTGGCGGCGGCCTTGAGCTTGGTCCAGTAGTCCGCCCACGGGGTCAGCTCGACCTTCACCGAGATGTTCGGGTGGGTCCGGCCGAACTCGGCGGCCAGCCGCTCCATCGCCGTCTTCTGGGTCGCGTCCCAGACGCCGTACGACAGCGTCACCTTGCCGCCGGACCCGCCGGACCCGCTCGCGTCCGAGCCGCTCCCGCCCGACGAACAGGCCGAGGCGGTCAGCACCGCTCCCACCGCCACCGCACACCACCACGCAGACTTCTTCCGCATACCGGCCCCTCCCGAGGGTTCGCACGCGCCCCGGCGGCGGACCGTCAGCCGGAGTCGTCAAGTGGCATTAATCATGGAGTCCAGGGGAATTAAGTCAAGACCTGGCGGGTTACGAAATCCTCCCGGCGCCGCGCCCGCCCGCTCCCGCCGCTCCCCGCCACGGCCTCGAACCGGCCCGGGACCGGCCCGGGACCGGACGCGGACCGGCCGGAGCGCCCTCAGCCGCGGCGCGCGAAGTCCTCGGGGCCGCCCAGCTCCGGGCGCTCGCGCAACTCCGCGTCCACGTGGTCCAGGGCCAGCCGCAGCGCGCCCAGCGCCACCCCCTCGTCGCCGAACTCCGAGACGCGCACCTCCGGCGTACGGATGCACCAGCGGTCCAGCTCGCGCCGCAGCGGCTCCGCGATCAGGTCCGCCGAACGCGAGAACCCGCCGCCGATCACCACGAGTTCGGGGTCGAGCGTGAGCACCAGCGCCGCGGTGCCGACCGCCACGTCCCGCACGTAGCGGCGCACCACCGCCGCCGCCTTGCGGTCGCCCGCCCGGGCCGCCTCGAACACCGCCTCGGCCGCGGCCTCCTGGTCGGCCGCGCGCCGCCCCGCCGCCGCCCGCGGCTGCTCCGGCGGCCACGCCCGCAGGTGCTCCTGCGCCCTGATCCACCCTGACGCGGGCAGCGCGCCGATCTCGCCGGCCGCGTTGCCGAAGCCCCGGTGCAGCTTGCCGTCGATGATCAGCCCGGCGCCGGTGCGCAGCCCGGCCAGGATCACCACCACGTCCTTGGCGTACCGCGCCGCCCCGCACCAGGACTCGGCGAGCGCGGCCAGCTTGCTGTCGTTCTCCACCAGCACCGGTCCGCCCACCAGCCGGCGCAGGTGCGCCCGCACGTCCACGCCGGTCCACTCCGGCAGCGCCTCGGACAGCATCACCCGGCCGCCGCCGTCCACCAGCCCGGTGGTGGCCGCGCCCGCCGCCCACACCGCGTCGGCGGCGAGCCCGGCGCCCGCCAGCGCGTCGGCCACCGCGCGGTCCAGCGCCGCCAGCCGGTCGCCGCGGCCCATCGCGGGCGCGACGGCGACCCGGGCGCTGTGCAGCACCGTGCCGTCCAGGTCCGCCACCAGCGCGAGGATCTTGTGCCCGCCGATGTCCACGCCCAGCACCCGGCCGGCGTCCGCGCGGAACCGGAACCGCCGCGCCGGCCTGCCCACCGTGCCGGCCGCCGCCGCGACCTCGGCCAGCCAGCCGCGCTCCAGCAGTTCGCGCACCACGTCCTCGGTGGACGCCCGGGACAGCCCGGTCCGCCGGGCCAGCTCGGTCAGCGTCAGCGCGGGCCCGGTGCGCAACGCCCCGATCACCGCGAGCGAGTTGAGCCGCCGCAGCCGGGACAGGTCGCCGCCGCTCGGAGTCTCGGTCACGACGCCCCCTTGAGATCGGTCACCACGCGCCTAATAATGAGGGACTCCTTCGTAAGTACGGGAAAGGACCCCATGTCTCGGGTGACTCTAGCTCTCGTCGGAGCCGGGCTGCGCGGTCGGTCATACGCACGTCACGCGCAGGTCTCCGGCGCCGGGCAGGTGGTGGCGCTGGCCGAGCCCGACCCGGTGCGGCGCGCCGCCGCGGCCGAGGAGTTCGCGGTGCCGCCGGACCGGGTGTACGCCGACTGGTCGCAGCTGGCGGCGGCCGGGAAGGTCGCCGACGCGGCGATCGTGGCCACCCAGGACCGCCAGCACACCGGCCCGGCCGTCGCGCTCGCGGACCTCGGCTACCACGTACTCCTGGAGAAGCCGATGGCCGCGACCGAGGCGGAGTCGGAGGAGATCGCCGAGGCCGCCGAGCGGAACAAGATCATGCTCGCGGTCTGCCACGTGCTGCGCTACACGCCGTACACGCGAGAGCTCAAGCGGATGCTGGACGAGGGCGTGATCGGCCGGCTGGTCAGCGTCCAGCACCTGGAGCCGGTCGGCTGGTGGCACCAGGCGCACTCCTTCGTCCGCGGCAACTGGCGCCGCTCCGACACCTCCGCGCCGATGCTGCTCACCAAGTCCTGCCACGACATCGACTGGCTGGTCTACCTCTTCGGCCGGGCGCCGCGCCGGGTCAGCTCCTTCGGCAGCCTGACCCACTTCCGCGCCGAGGCCGCGCCGGCCGGCGCCGCCGCGCGCTGCACCGACTGCCCGATCGAGAGCACCTGCCCGTACTCGGCCAAGCGCCTGTACCTGGGCTGCCTGGACGACCCGGAGAGCCGCTTCTGGCCGCTGTCGGCGGTCACCGAGGACCACACCGAGGCCGGTGTGCTCGAAGCGCTGCGCACCGGTCCGTACGGCCGCTGCGTCTACGCCTGCGACAACGACGTGGTCGACCACCAGGTGGTCTCGATGGAGTTCGACGACGGCGCCACCTGCTCGTTCACCATGAGCGCCTTCACCCCGCAGGAGCACCGCAGGACCCGGCTGCTGGGCACCCACGGCTACCTGGACGGGGACGGCGTGACCATCAGGACGGTCGACTTCCGCACCGGCGAGGAGGGCCTCGTCGACACCCGCACCACCGCGGGCGCCTCGGCGGCCGACGGCCACGGGGGCGGCGACGAGGCGCTCATGGACGCGTTCCTGGCGGCGGTCGCCGGCGGGGACCGCGGCATCCTGAAGTCCGACGCGGCGGCGAGCCTGGCCAGCCACCGCGTGGTCTGGGCCGCGGAGGAGGCGAGGACCACCGGCACGGTGGTCGCGCTCCCGGAGCCGGTCTAGGAGCGGCCCCGGTCCGGTGCGGGGGAGCGGCCGGCGAAGCCGCCGGGGGCTCATCCCGGGAGCTTCGCCAGCCACTGGGTGAGCAGCCGGTTGACCTCCTCGGGGCGCTCCTGCTGGATCCAGTGGCCGCAGCCCTCCAGGACGGTCGAGGAGGTCAGGCCGGGCAGCGTGGCCGGGAAGGCGGCGATCGCCTCGGACAGCCACGCGGTGGACGCGTCCAGACTCCCGCCGGCGAACAGCGAGGGCTGGGGGATCGGCGCGCCGTCCAGTGCCGCCAGGTCCTGCCAGTCCCGGTCCATGGCCCGGTAGCGGTTCAGCGCCCCGGTCAGTCCGGTCCGCTCGAACTCCCCGGCGTAGAAGTCGAGTTCCCCGGCGCTCAGCCAGGCCGGGAGCGCGCCCGCGGGGAAGCGCTCGCGCAGCGTCCCGCCGCGGGCGACGAAGTGCGGGTCGGGCGCACCCGCACCGGGCATGGTGTCGGCGGACAGCGCGGCGTAGAAACCGGCCAGCCAGCCCCGCACGTCCGGCTCGATCTCGGCCTCGGCGCGGCCCGGCCGCTGGAAGTAGGAGACGTAGAACTCCTCCTCGCCGCCCATCGCGGCGAACACCTCGCCGGGCCGCGGGCCGCCGCGCGGGGTGTAGGGGACGCTGAGCATCCCCACCGCGCGGAAGACCTCCGGCCGCAGCAGCGCCGAGTTCGCCGCGATCGCGGCCCCCCAGTCGTGCCCGACGACCACCGCGCGCTCCTCGCCGAGCGCGTGCACGACGGCCGCGTTGTCCTCGACCAGCTCGGTCATCCGGTAGGCGGCCGGGTCGTCCGGCCTGGACGAGCGGCCGTACCCGCGTACGTCGATCGCCGCCGCGCGGTACCCCGCGGCGGCCAGCGCCGGCAGTTGGCGGCGCCAGGAGTACCACGACTCGGGGAAGCCGTGCACGAGCAGCACCAGCGGTCCTGACCCCTGCTCGATCAGGTGGACGCGTCCGGCGGGTCCGGGTACCAGGCGGTGGGTGGGGTGCGTTCCGGCTCGCTCGGGCATGGCTCTCCTCGGGGGGTGTCGTCCTCCGCCGGCCGGCGCGTCCTCGCGCCCGCGGCGCACGGCGGTGACGGGGCCGATCATGCGCCGGACGCGCGACACGCGCCGACCCCGCTTGCCGTTCCGGCAAAACGCCCCCCGGCCGGCCGTAGAGTCGTCGAACGGCTTGCCGCCGCGGTCCGCCGGCGCGGGAGCGGTCCGCCCGCACCGGGGCGGCCGGGGGAGTGCTGCCAGCGGGAGGGGTGCGTTCAACGTTATAAAATCGGGCCTCGGCCGTTGCGGGAAAGATCCGCACGGCGGCAACGGGCGGGAGCCGGTGGCTCAACACGGGTGGCCGGATCGCCCCTGTCTGCCGCTCGTCGTGTACGTGTCAGTCGAGCGCAGAAGCCGCCGCCGGAGACTTGCGGCGGCCGGATGGCGCTATATAACGTTGTAAAACACATACTCGGGTGTGCGGGCGGTGCCTCCACCCGCACACCCGGGACCCGGTCGGCGGGAAGGAACTCCGTGGGCGCCAGCCTCAAAGACGTCGCGCAGCTGGCCGGCGTGTCCGTCAAGACCGTGTCCAACGTGGTCAACAACTATCCCCACGTCACGCCCGGGATGCGCGAGCGCGTCCAGCGGGCCATCGACGAGCTGGGATACCGGCCCAACCTGACCGCCCGGCACCTGCGCAAGGGCCGCACCGGCATCATCGCGCTCGCGGTGCCGGAACTGGGCAACCCCTATTTCGCCGAGCTGGCCGGCGCGGTCATCGACGCGGCCGCCCGGCACGACTACACCGTGCTGCTCGACCACACCGCGGGCCAGCGGGAGAAGGAGGTCCTGGTCACGCAGGGCTTCCGGGCCCATGTCATCGACGGCCTGATCCTCAGCCCGATCGAGCTGGAGACCTCCGACCTCCTCGGCCGCCGCGACGACGCGCCGCTGGTGCTGCTCGGCGAGCGCGAGTACGAAGCGCCCTACGACCAGATCGCCATCGACAACGTGGCCGCGGCCCGCACCGCGGTGCGCCACCTGACCGGACTCGGCCGCCGCCGCGTCGCCTTCATCGGCGCCCGCAGGGAGATGGCCCGCCGCCCCGCCCACCTGCGGCTGCGCGGCTGGCGCGAGGAGCTGGTCTCGGCCGGACTGCCCTGCGACGAGTCGCTGGTCGCGGCCACCGACGGCTACGGCCGCTGGGACGGCGCCGCGGCGATGAACGCGCTGCTGGACCGCGGGGAGCGCCCCGACGCGGTGTTCGCGTACAACGACCTGATGGCGCTCGGCGCGATGCGCGCCCTGGTCGAGCGCGGACTGCGGGTGCCGCAGGACGTGTCGGTGGTCGGCTTCGACGACGTGGAGGAGGGCCGCTTCTCCACCATCGCGCTGACCACGGTCTCCCCGGACAAGCAGGCCATCGCGCGGCTCGCGGTGGAGCGCGTGGTGGCCCGGCTGACCGGAGCCCAGGACGTCAACCCCGAGCGCATCCAGCCCGGTTACACCCTCATCGCCCGCGAGTCGACGGCCGCGCAGGACGCCTGAGCGCCCGGACCGCGCCGCGCCCGACCTCGCCACCGCACCCCGCGCCCGTTGCGCCTCCGCACCCCGCGCCCCCGCACCCCGCGCCCGCCCTGCCCCCGCACCCCGCGCCCGCCGCGCCCACGCACCGAGCGCCCGGCGCCGGTCTCCCGGCCCCGGGCGCCCGCGTCGCGGGTCCGCGCAAGCTACTCGCGCAGGCTCAGCAGCGCGAAGATCCCGCCGACCACCGGCCGCGCCTGGAAGCCGGACTGCGTCCCGGAGACCGTGTCGTACCAGTCGGAGAACGGCACCCGGGTCGGCGTCGCCGTCGCGAAGTCGTACAGCGTGTCGATCAGCACCTGGCTGATCGGGTGGCCGCGCAGCCACGCCGCGGTCCACATCTCCCAGTCGCCCTTGGTGTACGAGTGGCGGGGGTCGAGCGGCGCGCCGTACTGGTTGACCTGCGTCAGGTACCAGTCGGCCTCCTCCTTGGCCACGGCCGCGGGCACCAGCCCGAGCCCGAGCAGCGCGTCCGGGTAGCCGTTGTACTTCAGGCTCCACGTGCCCGGCTGGTCGTAGGCCAGCTTGAGGTGGTCGGGCGTGGTGTCCTGCGCCTTGGTGACCCACTGCCCGGCATAGTCGCGGGCGGTCGCGCGGTAGCGGGTCGCGTCGGTGGCGTTGCCCGCCGCGGTCGCCACCTGCGCCATCGCGCCGATGCCGAGGATGCCCTTGAGCGCGAGATTGGCGCTGTGCGCGATGAAGCCGGTGAAGTCGTCGGTCTGGTTCTGGTAGCCCGGGTCGAGGGCGTTGGCCACCAGGTAGTCCGCCCACTGCTTGAGGATCGCGTAGTGGTCGGCGGCGAAGGCCTTCGCGGTGGACTTGTCGGCGCGCGCCAGGTAGGCCGCCACCATCAGGATCATGTTGGCCGACTCCTCGACCGGCATGTCCTCCTCGTTGCCGTCGTTGTGGCCCGAGGCGTTGGGGTAGCTGGAGCCCAGGTCGTGCTCGGCGAACTCCTTGGGCCAGCCGCCGTTCTCGGCGTAGTCCAGCAGCGGTTCGAGCAGCAGCCGCAGGTAGGCGGGGTCGGTGTAGAGGAAGACCGGGATCGTCGGGTAGGTGACGTCCACCGAGGAGACGTTGCCGTCGGAGGAGATCTCCTTCAGGAACGCCCACGGCTTCCCGCCCCGGCTGACCAGCTCGGTGGCGCCGTACGCCTGCCGCAGCGCCAGCGCGCACAGCGCGGCGTACTTCGCCCCGCCGGCCGCGGTCGCGTCCCGCTGGATCGCGCGGTCCAGCGCCGAGGTGCGGGCGGCCGCCGCGCGCGTGTCGGAGTGGAAGAAGGCGGCCATCTGCTGCCAGCTGGACCAGTACGACTTCCACAGCGGCGGCAGCTGCTGGCCGAGATAGCTGACCGCCGGCTCGCGGACGTGGCCGACGGACAGCGTCGCGGTGCGCGTGGAGTTGTGCACACTGCCGAGGTCGACGTGGAAGGCGAAGACCGGCCAGCGGTCGTTGATCGCGCGCGGCTGCGCGGAGTCCACGGTGTCGGCCAGCTTGCCGTTGTTGACCGCGGCGGCGCGCACGTCGGTGTCGGCGCCGATCTGCCAGGTCAGCCCCGACTGGTTCGCCGCGCTGAACACCACCGTGCCCCATGAGGCGGTGTCGCCGTTCTCGCTGAGCACCTGCGGGCTGTCCGGCGTGAAGGACAACGATGTCAGGTCAGGGCCTCCGGCCGTTCCGGGCACCTGCTCCTGCGCCCAGCGGATCTTCGTGCCGGAGTTGCCGTGCGCCCACTCGCCGGAGATGTCGAAGTACAGGCTGACGTCGTGCGCCTTGCCGTCGGTGCTGCTCACCTCGGCGGTGATGTACGACATCGGGATCGACTGGCGGCGCAGGTCGCCGGGTTCCACCGGCGACAGGAAGGTCAGGGTCAGCCGCGCGCCGCCGCCCTCCAGGACGTAGCGCGAGCGGGTCGCGGTCAGCGTCAGCGAGCGCTGCACCAGGCCGCGCGGCAGCGGGTGGTTCGGGATGTTGGGCGCGCCGAGGAAGAGGTAGTCGGTGCCGTCGATCCGGGCGATGCCGGTCATGGCGGTGGTGCGGCCGGTCCAGAAGCTCGGCCAGTGGCCGGCCGGCAGGTCGGCCGCCAACCAGGTGCTCAGATACGGCGAGCGCACCGCGAGCGGCACCGCCGGGGGACGCAGCGGGTCGAAGACCGGCAGCGCGGGCGCGTGGCCCGCCGCGGCGGACGGGGCGGAACCCGCCGCGAGCCCGGGCGCGGTGGCGGGCGCGGCCTGCGCGCCGGTGACGGCGCCGGGCAGCAGGGCCACCCCGGCCGCGCCCAGGCCCACCGCACCGGACCTGGCGAGCAGCCCGCGGCGGCTCACGCCGCCGGCGTCGCTGCGGGGCTCGCCGCCGTCGCCGGGGGCGGCGGGCGAGTTGACGGATTCGGACATGACGAAGACCTCCTGAACCTCACGCCGGCCGTCGGCCGGAGCCGGCGGCGGCGTCGTCGGGCATGTGTGATCTCCGCCCGGGCGGTGGCGGTGAGGGTCCGGACGCGACGAGGCGGCCGCGCGTGGCCCGGGGCTCGCGATCGGGGAGCTGCTGAAGGAAGGCGGTGGCAAAGGCGATGCCGATGGCGGGGCGGGCGTCGAGCGCGGCTCCTGGCGGAGGCCGCGGCGGCTCTCGTCGTCCCGCAAGTACCAACGTTGGAAAGCACCGGAATGACAGCACGCCCCCCGCGGCGTTGTCCAGCCCCTGAGCGCCTCCTTCCGTGTCCTTACCTGCTGTTGACTCTTGAGGGGATGCTCGTGGGCCGGTCGGAACGGCACTCACCTGTGGATCTCCCCGCCGCGCGAGGCGCCGGGCCCAACTCCCCGCGGCCGGCGGGTTTCCCGGGCGGCACAGAAATCCTTGCGCGGACGCTTGACAGGTCCTGGCGCGTGCCGCAGGGTCTCTACAACGTTGGAAACCGCGCGGGTTCAGCGACTGCTCCGCGCACCCTCACCTGTCCCCCTCACCGCCTTCTGAGGATGTGATCGGCGCAATGAACGCCATCCCACGCGCCAAGGTTGTAGCAGCCGCGATGATGACCGCCGGCCTCTGCCTGTCCGCCGTCGCCTGCACCAACTCCGGCAACGACTCCTCCGGTTCGCCGTCCAGCAGCGCGTCGGACAACTCCGCCGCCGCCCAGCAGGTGGCCACGCCCACCGACAGCGCGGCGGGCCCCGGGTGCACGTACCAGAGATACGCCGGGGGCGTGCCGAAGCTCGACATCACCGACGGCAAGACCGTCGTCGGGTTCTCGCAGTCGGAGTCGACCAGCAACCCGTTCCGCGCCACCGAGACCAAGAGCATCGAGAACGAGGCCAAGCGACTGGGCGTCAAGCTCATCGAGCGCAACGCCAACGCGGACGTCAACGCGCAGAACTCGCAGATCCAGGACATGATCGCGCAGGGCGCGAAGGTCCTGATCGTGGCGCCGGAGAACTCCGACGGCCTCGGCCCGGCGCTGGCCCAGGCCAAGGCCAAGAAGATCCCGGTGCTCACCATCGACCGCACCGTCACCGGCACCGCCTGCACCGACTTCGTCGCCTTCATCGGCTCGGACTTCTACGGCCAGGCGCAGATCGCCGCGGACGACCTGAACACCGCGACCGGCGGCAACGCCCACGTCGCCATCCTCACCGGCACGCCCGGCAACAACGTCACCACCGACCGGACCAAGGGCTTCCAGGACCAGGTCAAGGCGAAGTACCCGAACATCAAGATCGTCGCCTCGCAGACCGGCAACTTCGCCCAGACCGACGGCCAGAAGGTGATGGAGCAGCTGCTCCAGGCGCACTCGGACATCAACGCGGTCTACGCGGAGAACGACGAGATGGCGCTCGGCGCGATCCAGGCGATCCGCTCGGCCTGCAAGACCCCCGGCAAGGACGTCAAGATCGTCTCCATCGACGGCATCCAGCAGATGGTGCAGAACGTCGCCTCGGGCCTGGCGGTCGCCGACATCGAGACCAACCCGCGGTTCGGTCCGCTCGCCTTCCAGTCGCTGCAGAACTTCTACGGCGCCTCCGGCGTGCAGGACAAGGTGATCATCAAGGACGGCCACTTCACCACGGACAACGCCAAGCAGGCCCTGTCGCAGGGTCTCGTCTACTGACCTGACCGACGCGCCGGACGATGCGGCCGGGCCGGAGGAGACTTCGAGCGCCCTCCGGCCCGGACCCGGCGCTCAGGGCTGTCTGCCGGCAGCCCCGTACGAGGAGGCAGACGTGGTCCAGCAGGACCTCGAACCCCGCGGCGACTCCGTGCTGGAGGTGTCGGGGGTGCACAAGAGCTTCGCGGGCGTGCACGCGCTGCGCGACGTGGACTTCGCCCTGCGGCCCGCCGAGGTGCACGCGCTGATCGGCGAGAACGGCGCGGGCAAGTCCACCCTGATCAAGGTGGTCACCGGCGTCTACCGCCCGGACCGGGGGCGGGTGGTGCTCGACGGGCGCGAGCGCGACTTCCGCAACCCGCTGGAGGCCCAGGCGGCCGGGATCTCCACCATCTACCAGGAAGTCAACCTGGTGCCGCTGATGTCGGTGGCCCGCAACCTCTTCCTCGGCCGCGAGCCGCGCAGGTTCGGCCTGGTCGACGTCCGCCGGATGAACCGCGAGGCCACCGAGATCCTCGGTCGCTACGGCGTGGACGTCGACGTCACCCTGCCGCTGCGCACGCTGGGCCTGGGCGCCCAGCAGATGGTGGCGCTGGCGCGGGCGGTGCAGGTGGACGCCCGCGTGGTGATCATGGACGAGCCCACGTCGTCCCTGGAGCCCCGCGAGGTCGAAACCCTCTTCTCGGTGATCCGCCGGCTGAAGGAGCAGGGCATCGCGGTGGTCTACGTCAGCCACCGGCTGGACGAGCTGTACGCGATCTGCGACCGGGTCACCGTCATGCGCGACGGAGCCGTCGTGCACACCGGCGACATGGCCGGGCTGGAGCGGCTGAAGCTGATCTCGCTGATGCTCGGCCGGGAGATGTCCGCGGTCCGCGACAAGGGCACCACCGCCTTCGACTCCGACCGGCACGAGGCCGGCGCGGAGCGCCCGGTGCTCTCCGCCACCGGCCTGACGGTCCGCCACCGGCTGCACGACGTCTCCCTCGACATCCGCCCGGGCGAGGTCGTCGGCCTCGGCGGGCTACTGGGCGCCGGCCGCAGCGAGACCGCCAAGGCGATCGTCGGCGCGCTGGGCACCGAGTCCGGGACCGTCGAGGTCGAGGGCAAGCCGATGCAGCGGCGCAGCCCCGCGGCCGCGATCCGGGCCGGCGTGGTGATGCTCGCCGAGGACCGCAAGGCCGAGGGCATCATCCCCAACCTCTCGGTGCGCGAGAACATCTCGCTCGCCGCGCTGCCCCGGCTCTCCCGCGGCGGGCTGGTCTCGCAGGCCAAGCAGGACGAGATCGTCCGCTTCTTCATGGAGCGGCTGCGGATCAAGGCCTCGGGCCCGGACCAGAAGGTCAGCGACCTGTCCGGCGGCAACCAGCAGAAGGTGCTGCTCGCCCGCTGGATGTGCCTGAACCCCAAGGTGCTGCTGCTGGACGAGCCGACCCGCGGCATCGACGTCGGCGCCAAGGCCGAGGTGCAGGCGATCATCGACGAACTCGCCGGCGACGGCCTGGGCGTGCTGCTCATCTCCTCCGACCTGGAGGAGCTGATCGAGGGCTCGGACCGCGTGGTGATCCTCAAGGACGGCCACGTGGTGGGGAACCTGGACGGCGAGGAGGTCAGCGAGGAGGGGCTGCTGGCCGCGCTCGCCACCGCGCCGCCGCTGTCGCCCGACGCGACCGAGGAGGAGGCGGCCGAAGCAGCCGAAGCGGCAGAAGCGGCCGAAGCCGCTGGGGCGGCCGGAGCCGCCGCCCCCGCAACCGAAGAAGCGAGCGAGGCCGAGACCTCCGCGCCCGTCAAGGAGAAGCAGCAGCGATGACCTCCCTCACCTGGTCCGGTCCCGCGCTCGACCGCGCGCGGCTGCGGTCCCTGCTCCAGGAGTACGGCGTCTACGGCGCGCTGGTCGTGCTCTTCGTCGTCGCGGTCGGCCTGGACACCTCGTTCGTGCAGATGAGCAACATCCGCGTCCAGCTCTTCCAGGTCGCGCCGACCCTGCTGGTCGCGCTCGGCATGGCGCTGGTGATCGGCACCGAGGGCATCGACCTGTCGGTGGGCGCGGTCATCGCGCTCGCCGCCTCGGTGGTGCCGCTCTACCTCGGCTACGGACTGCTCCCCGCGCTGCTCGCGGCGCTGGCCCTGGGCGCGGTCTCCGGCGCGATCGGCGGCGCGATGGTCGCCTTCGCCCGCATCCAGCCGATCGTCGCGACCCTGTCGCTGATGATCGGCGCCCGGGGCCTGGCCGAGATCATCAACGGCAACTCGGCCAAGCCCGTCACCGAGTCCGCGATCCTCGGCCTCGGCTCCGACAAGGTCCTCGGCATCCCCGAGATGGCCTGGATCGCCGGCATCTGCGCCCTGCTCACCGGGCTGCTGGTGCGGCGCACCACCTTCGGCCGGCAACTCGTCGCGATCGGCGACAACCGCCAGGCCAGCCGGCTGTCCGGACTGCCGGTCCGCCGGGTGCTGATCACCGTCTACGTGATCTCCGGCGTGCTGTCGGCGCTGGCCGGCGTGCTCATCGTCGGGCACGGCGCCGAGGCCGACCCCGCCAACCAGGGCCTGAACATGGAGCTGAACGCGATCACCGCGGTGGTCGTCGGCGGCACCCCGCTCAGCGGCGGCCGGGTCCGGGTGCTCGGCACCGTCGCGGGCGCCCTGTTCATGCAGCTGATCACCGCGGTGCTCACCCAGCACAACGTGCACACCTCGTACACCCAGATCGTGGAGGCGGCGATCATCGCGTTCGCCGTCTACGCCTCCCAGGAGCGTGGTACCCGATGACCTCCGCCGTGCTGCCGCCGCCCGCCACCGCGAAGGCCCGCGCCCCGCGCGCCACGCTCGGCGAGCGGCTCGCCTCCCAGGTGCAGCGCCGCGGCGCGCTGGCCGTCCTGGTCCTGGTGGCGGCCATCGCCTCGGCCACCTCCTCCACCTTCCCGACCTGGTCCAACATCAGCAGCATCCTGGGCAACAACGCCTTCGTGTGGCTGCTCGCGCTCGGCATGACCTTCGTCATCATCACCGGCGGCATCGACCTGTCGGTCGGCTCGATGTACGCGCTCGGCGGAGTGCTCGGCGCCTACGGGTCCACCCACGGCACCTGGCTGGCGATCCTGCTGCCGCTGGCGGTCGGCGCCGCCTGGGGAACGGTGCAGGGACTGCTGGTCGCCAAGGCAGGCATGGCGCCGTTCATCGTCACCCTCGTCGGACTGCTGGGCCTGCGCGGACTGCTGCAGGCCGTCACCGACGAGGGCGCCACCACCTACCTGGTGCCGCAGCACTCCGCCTTCCGCCACCTCGGCTCCGGCGTGTGGACGCCGGTGCTGATCACCGCCGCGCTGTTCGTGCTCGGCGCGGTGCTGCTCACCCGCACCGGCTTCGGCCACACGCTGACCGCGATGGGCGGCAACGAGAACGCTGCCACCCTGCTGGGCCTGCCGGTGGCCCGCGCCAAGGTGCTGGTCTACCTGCTGTCCGGCACGCTGGCCGCCGCCGCGGGCGCGCTCGGCGGCGCCCGGCTCGGCTCCGGCGTGACCACCATCGGCGTCGGCTACGAGCTGACCGCCATCGCCGCGGTGGTCATCGGCGGCACCCTGCTCACCGGCGGCAGCGGGTCCATCGGCGGCACCGCGGCCGGCGTCCTGCTGCTCGCGGTGATCCACAACCTGATCGACCACTACTTCTCGCAGTACGGCTCGGCCTTCACCGACACCGTCAACGGCGGCTTCCTCGCCGTGGTCGTCCTGCTGCAGACCCTGCTCAGCCGCAAGCAGCAACTGGAATGACCGGGGCCGGTCCGCGCCGCCGACCCGTCGAAGGAGAGGAGCCGCTGTGGGCGTCAGCCTCAAGGACGTGGCGTCGCGCGCCGGCGTCTCGCTCAGGACGGCGTCCAAGGTGGTGAACGGCAACCCGCACCTGCGGCCGGCCACCCGCGAACGGGTGCTGCGCGCCATCGACGAACTCGGCTACCGGCCGAACCTGACGGCGCGCCACCTGCGCAGCGGGCGCACCGGGCTGATCACCATGGCGGTGCCCGACCTGTCGGGGCCGTACTTCGCCGAGCTGGCCGGCGCGGTCATCGAGACCGCGGCCCGCTACGGGCGCACCGTCCTGGTGGAGCACACCGGCGGCTCGCACGAGCGGGAGGTCATGGTGTGCGACGGCGCCCGCTCGCACCTGGCCGACGGGCTGATCCTCAGCCCGGTCCGGCTCGGCGAGGACGACCTGCTGGCCCGCACCGACAGCACCCCGCTGGTGCTGCTGGGCGAGGCGGAGTACCGGGTGCCCTACGACCACATCGCCATCGACGACATCGCCGCCGCCCGCACCGCGGTACGGCACCTGACCGGGCTCGGCCGCCGCCGGGTCGCCTTCGTCGGCGCCGGCCCGGCCAGCGGCCGGCGGCAGGCGCACGCCCGGCTGCGCGGCTGGCGCGAGGAACTGGCCGCGGCCGGCGCCGAGTCGCGCGAGACCCTGGTGGCGGCCACCGAGGGCCAGGGCCGCCAGGACGGCATGGCCGCGATGGACCGGCTGCTGGAGGAGCGAAACCGGGCCGGGCACGAGCCGCCCGACGCGGTGTTCGCCTACAACGACCGGATGGCGCTGGGCGCGATGCGCGCGCTGGCCCGGCGCGGGCTGCGGGTGCCCGAGGACGTCGCCGTCGTCGGCTTCGACGACACCGACGAGGGCCGGTACGCGGCCGTCTCGCTGACCACCGTCGCCCCCGACACCTCCGCCATCGCCCGGCTGGCCGTCACCCGGCTGCTGGAGCGCATCACCTGGGACCGGGCGGCGCCGCCGCCCGCGCCGGTGCGCATCACCCCCGGCCACACCCTCGTCGTACGCGAGTCGACCACCGGCAGGGCGGGCACCGGCCGCGGCCCGCCCGCCGCCCGGTCCCGCACCGGCCCGCGTCCGCGCACCGGACCGCGCCGCCCCCCACTCACCCGCGCCGGCTGCCCCCGCCCGCAGCCGCCCGTCGTCCGAGGAACCGTATGACTCGCCCATCCCTGGCCCGCTCCGCGTTCGGAGCCACCTCCGGCGGCGCCCCCGTGGACCGCTGGACCCTCGACTCCGGCAGCGGCGTCCGCGCCGACGTGCTCACCTACGGCGCGATCCTGCACAGCCTGCGGCTGCCCGCCGCCGACGGCAGGGACGACGGCGGCAGCGTCGTGCTGAACCTGCCCGCCGTGACGGACTACGAGGAGCGCAGCCCCTTCTTCGGCGCGGTGATCGGCCGCTACGCCAACCGCATCGCCGACGGCAGGTTCACCCTGGACGGCGCCGCGCACACCGTGCCCCCCAACGACCGCGGCCACGCGCTGCACGGCGGCCCCGACGGCTTCGACCGGCGGCTGTGGCGGGCCGAGCCCGGACCCGCCGACGACGACGGCGTGGCGCTGCGGCTCACCCTGCACAGCCCCGACGGCGACATGGGCTTCCCAGGCGCCCTCGACGTCACGGCCCTCTACACCCTGCGCCGCGACGGCACCCTGCGAGTGGACTACACCGCGCGCACCGACCGCACCACCGTGGTCAACCTGACCCACCACGCCTACTTCAACCTGGCCGGCGCCGGCGCGGGCGACGTGCTGCGGCACACCCTCGCGCTGGACTCCGCGTCCTACCTGCCGGTCACCGCGACCGGCATCCCCAGCGGCGTGCCCGAGGCCACCGTGGGCACCCCCTTCGACTTCGCCGACCCGCACCCCATCGGCGAGCGCATCGGCGCCGACCACCCGCAGCTGCGGGCCACCGGCGGCTACGACCACTGCTGGGTGCTCGGCACCGGGCCGCAGGACGGCGCGCTGCGCCGCGCCGCCCGGCTGGCCGACCCGGTCGGCGGGCGCCGCCTGGAGGTGTGGACCACCGAGCCCGGCGTGCAGGTCTACACCGGCAACACCCTCGACGGGAGCCTCAGCGGCGCCGACGGCAAGCCGTACGAGCGGCACGGCGCGGTGTGCCTGGAGACCCAGCACTTCCCCGACTCGCCGAACCGCCCGGACTTCCCGTCCACCGTGCTCACGCCGGAGGCGGAGTTCCGCAGCACCACGGAGTTCCGCTTCCCGCACCTGACCGGCGCGGTCTGAGGCCGCGGGGCGCGACAGGCGGGGGTCCGCGGTCCCGGGACCGCGGACCCCCGCCCGTCACTGCCGCCGGCGGTTTCCCGCGGCGGCTTCCCGCGGCTCAGCCCGTCGGCGCGTCCAGCGCGGCCACGTCGGCCGCCGACAGCGCGCGGTTCCACGCCTGCACCTGGTCCACCGCGCCGGGCCAGAAGTCCGCCGTCCGGCCGCCGGAGAAGGCGCGGCCGATCGCCAGCGGCCCGGGCGCCGCGTCGCCGGCCTGGTGCCAGACCGCCGACTGCGCCTTGCCGTCGACGTAGAGGGTGTACGTGCCGGCGTCGGCGTCGTGCACACCCACCAGGTGGTACCAGCGCCCGGTGACCGGCGGCTGGTCGGACAGCGCGCGGCCCTCGCCGGTGGAGAAGGCCAGCTTGTTGTCGGCGGCGGAGTACTGCAGGTAGAAGCCGCTGCTGACCGGGCCGTCCTGGCTCACCGCGGTGGCCCAGCCGCCGGTGCGGTCCAGCCGCACCCACGCGCCGACCGTGAATTTCCCGGTCGTGTCCAGCACCGGACCCGCGGTCTGCGCGAACTGCCCGCCTCCGCCGTCGAGCTGCAGCGCCGTCCCGGAGACGCCCGGCACCCAGGACGGGCCGCCGCTCACCGCGGCGTCGTGCCCGCCCGCGCTGTCGTGCGCGACGGCTCCGGCGCCCTCGTCCAGGCTCCACACGCCCACCGGGGCCTGCTGTCCCGGCGGGAAGGGCGTGCGGACGTTCTGCAGCCGGTGGGTGGACGCGGCCGGGCCGTGCTGCGGCCGGTAGGACGCGGTCGCCATGACGGCGGCCTCGGTGCCGGACGGGGTGCCGGCGGGCGCGGTGACGGCGAAGTGCCACACCCCGGTCGCCCCCGGGCGCAGGGACGACGGGCCCGAGCCGACCGGCCGCGCCGTCCAGCCGGCGGGCGCCGCCAGCCGGACCGAGGCCGCGCCCAGCCTGCCGCCCGAGGTGTTGTGGACGGTCACGTCCACCGTGGTGGAACTCCCGGCGACGATCACCCCGTTGGCGTTGAGCGGGCCGACGGCCACGGTCGCGTCCTTGCTGGAGGCGCCCCACGCCTCGAACTCGGTGACGCCGACGAAGGCGCCCGGCGGGTCGGTGAACAGCAGCCGCAGCTTCGTGGTGGTCAGCGCGGGGAACGTGATCCGGTTCAGGCCGTCCCCGACCGGCTGCGACTGCGCCCTGGTCTGCCCGGGCACGTCCTGCCAGGCCGAGCCGTCCCAGAACTGCAGGCGGTAGGCGGCGGCGGGCCGGACGCCGCCCCCGTCGTCGTAGCCGTACCAGCGCACGTCGCTCACCGAGGTGGGCGCGCCGAAGTCGACGCCGTAGTAATCCTGGGCGTTGGGGGAGGAGTAGTTCGTCCAGCGGGTGTTCTCCGGGACCTGGTCGTACCACACCTTGCCGTCCAGGGCGTTCCAGGCGTTGTCGTTCTGCCAGGTGTAGGAGGCCAGGGGCTTGGGGTAGCCGGTGCGCAGCGGGTTGGCCGCGTCGTTCACCAGGTCCGAGGGCGCGGCCGGCACGGTCGCGCCGACGCCCACCGTGGTGTCCTTCAGCGTCGGCGAGGAGCGGACCAGCCGCCCGTCGAGGTAGATCCGCAGGCCGGCGCCCTGGTGGTAGCGGCTGCCGTCGCGGTCCCACAGCACGGTCACGTTGTGTCCGTGGTAGGGCACGTTCTCCGCGGCGAAGTGGTCCCAGGAGGCCGGGACCAGCGGCTGCACCCGCAGCGAGCCGCCGGACTGCGGGCGCAGGCCGATCAGGCCGGACAGCACCAGGTCGGTGTACGTCGAGTGGTTGTAGTCCTCGCTGTGGTCGTAGCCGTCGTAGATCCAGCGGTCGCTGTCCGGGTCGTGCGCCTCGGCGACGTACGGCTGCCCGTTGCGCGTCTGGGTCCTGGCGTAGGTGGCCAGCGCCGCGGCGAAGTCCTCCTTGGTGACGGTGTGCTGCGGCGCGCCGTCGTCCAGCAGGTTCGCCAGACCGGTCAGCGTCTGCGAGGTGGAGAAGGGCCAGCTCGGGCCGTCCCAGCGGCAGCAGTCGCTCGCCTCGTGCATGAACCAGGGGCTGCGCCGCTCCGCGGTCGTCGGACCGTAGGCGCTCGCGAAGCCCTGCGGGTCCAGGAGCTGGGACCAGGCGCCGGAGTCGCCCGGCTGCGCGGCGCCGAACATCCAGGGCAGGTAGCCGATCTCCTCGCGGGTGTCGGAGAGCTTGTGGCCGGGATTGTCGTCGCGCGGCATCGTGTAGTAGAAGCCGCGGCTGGGGTCCCACAGCCACTTCTGCATCGAGGCCTTCAACTGGGCCGCGCGGCGGGCGTACTCGGCGGCGAGCCGGCTGTCGCCGGCCATCGCGGCGATCGCGCTGATCGCCTCGGCGTCGCCGTACTGGTACGAGTTGAGCGTCGGCCGGAAGCCCGCGCCGCCGTGGTAGGGGTCGCCGGAGGCGTAGGAGGACGCGGAGAACTCCATCGCGTCCCACACCGGCACCGACCAGTACAGGCCCAGGCCGGCGTCGAACTGCTTGTCCCAGCCGCGGTACTGGCGCACCAGCGCGGGCAGCAGGCCGCGCAGCCGGCTGAAGTCGCCGGTCACCTGGGCCTGCTGGTAGGCGGCGGTGGCCAGCCACACGCTGTACTCGTGCGCCCAGTCGGTGGTGTCGGCGTTGACGTCGTCGGTCGCCGGCTTGGCGCCCGCGCCGGGCCCGGTCAGCCAGAACCTGATGTAGTCGTCGTCGTACGTCTGGTCCCTGACCCAGCGGCCCTCGGTGATCTGGTGGCCCGCCGCCGCGTCGATCGCCTGGTAGGGCGCGGCGTAACCGCAGCAGTCGAGGAACTCCGTGGAGATCCAGCCGTCCTGCGGGTCGGTGTAGCGCAGGTGCTCCTTGTACGTGCGCCAGCGGTAGTAGTAGACGCTCTGCATGGTGGCGTCCGGCAGGTCCACGAACGGGATGTTGGACTCGTACCAGTCCGGGTCGTCGACGCCGGCCAGGTAGGAGGCGTCGTCGAGGAAGTGCGTGCCGGGACCCACCGCCGGGTAGGCCGGAGCGACCGGCCCGCCGGCCGGCGGCGCCCCCTTGGTCGCCCCCGCGGCGGCGGCCTGCGCCGGGCCCGCGGCGCCGCACAGCACCAGCAGGGCCAGGGCGGCCAGCGCCGCCACGAGCGCGGGCACGCCGCGCCGGCCGCGCCCGGCCGGTCTCGTATGGGATCTCACTCTGCCGGGGCCCGCTGTGACCTGCTGACGCATCGGATCAGTTCCTCCGTCGTACGCGGCTCTATACAACGATGTAAATGAGGCCACTGCGTTCCTGTGCGCGTCAACCCTGTGGAGCGGATGGGTTTTTCGGCTGAGCAGATGGCGGGGGTGCTGATCTTTCTATCGTTGCAAGAGTGTCCCGGTGGGACGTGCGACGGGCGGCACCGGCGGGGCTGCTCGCGGCTCGTCGTCCATGCGTCACCTGCTTGACCGGTGATGCACCGCGTGGCAGTGTGGAGGTCGTCAAGTGGCGCGGCCGAGACCCCGCCGCCGGCCGGAGGAGGCACACCGTGGAGAACGTGACGACGATCGACGGCGACGCGCTGGAGCGCAGGGCCCGGTTCGGCCGGTTGCCCGAGCGGGTCCGCTATGAGGACATGGTCGAGGAACACCAGGCCGGGGTGGCCGCCCCCGACGTGTATCGCGCCGAGAGCGCCTGGGCCTCGTACAACTGCCTGGCCGTGGACCTCGGGCTGTGACGCCCGCAGGGGAGCGCTCGCCGGGCCCCGTTCCCGGTGGTGCTCCCCGATCCCTGCCGGCCGGCCCGGCAGGCTCCGGGCAGGCTCGTTGGCGGCCCGGCGGTCACCTGTCAGGATGGTGACATGAACCTCGACCACGTCTTCGTCTGCGGCGACCCGGCCCTGGACTTCGCCGCGACCCTGCGCGCCCGCCGCGACGAGCGGTTCGAGATGTTCGCGACGCCCGCGCGGCTGACCGCCTGGTACCGCGAGTCCGGGCTGGTGGACGCGGTCCTCCCGGCGGCGCGCGAGGACGTCGACCGGGCGGTCGTCGTACGCGAGGCGCTCTACCGGCTGATCACCGCCCGCCGTCTCGGCGAGGAGTACGACGGCGAGGCCCTCGCCGTGGTCAACAGCGCGGCCCGCGAGCCCGCCGCCGCCCCGCAGCTCACGCCGTCGGGCCGCTGGACCCAGGCGACGCCGCGCGAGGCGCTGGCCACCGTGGCCCGGCGCGGCGTCGAACTCCTCGGCGGCCCCGACGTGCCGCTGCTCAAGGAGTGCGGCAACCCGCAGTGCACCCGCGTCTACATCGACCGCTCCCGCGGCATGCGCCGCCAGTGGTGCGGCATGGAGTCCTGCGGCAACAGGATCAAGGCGGCGGCGTACCGGGCTCGCAAGAAGGGCGCCGGGGCGGGGCGCACACCCCGGCGCCGGCCGAGGCCGGCTGAATCCGGCGCGGCGCACCCGGCGGCCCGCGTCGGCTCACCCGGCCGGCCGGCCAGCCGTCCGCCCGACCGACCGCCTCGCTCGCGCCCGGCCGGCCCGGTCACCGGCCGGTTCGGGCCACCGGTCGCCGCCGGTCACCGGCCGGTTCGGGTCACCCGCGCAGGACCACGAGCCGCTGGGTCGCGCGCGTCATCGCCACGTAGCGGTCCACCGCGCCCTCCACCCCGTCGCCGAACGCCTCCGGGTCGACGAGGACGACCAGGTCGAACTCCAGCCCCTTGGACAGCTCCGGCGTCAGCTCCCGAACCCGGGGCCTGGTCCGCGGCGCCGCCGCGGGGGAGTCCGGCCCCTCCGGCGGCCGGGCCGGGCCCCGCGTCCTGATGACGCACGCGGTGCCCTCGGCGTTCTCGGCGAGCCAGCCGTCGAGAACCGCGTCCAGCTCCGCGACCCGGCCGTGCGTCACCGGAACCCCGGTGGCGCGCACGGACGTCGGCACGTTCGCGTCCGGGACCGCCGCGCGGATGACCGGCTCCGCCTCCGCCATGACCTCCTGCGGCGTCCGGTAGTTGATGCTCAGCGAGGCCACGGCGATCCGGTCGAAGCCGACCCGTTCGAGGCGCTCGCGCCACGACTCGGTGAAGCCGCGCCGCGCCTGCGCGCGGTCCCCGACGACGGTGAAACTGCGCGACGGACAGCGCAGCAGCAGCATCTGCCACTGCGCGTCGGTGAGTTCCTGCGCCTCGTCCACCACGACGTGGGCGAACGGCCCGGCGAGCAGGTCCGGGTCCGCGGCGGGCAGCGCGTCCGGGTCCACCAGCGCCTCCTGGAGGTCGGGCCCGCGCAGCATCCGCACCGCGCCCTCGCTGTCGTCGCCCGCCGAGTGGAAGGAGGCCGCTGACACGATGTCGTCGATCACCTGGGACATCCGCTCGCGCTCCGCCGCGACGACGGCCTCGTGCCGGGCCCTGCGGTGTGCCGCCCGCGGATCGCCGAGCCGCTGCCGCGCCGCGTCCAGCAGCGGGAGGTCGGCCTCGGTCCAGGCGTGCGGCGCGTCCTCGCGCTGCAGCCGCGCCACCTCCTCCCGGTCGAGCCAGGGCGCGCACATGCGCAGATAGGCCGGGACCGTCCACAGGTCGCCGACCACGTCGGCGGCCTCCAGCAGCGGCCAGGCCCGGTACAGGGCGTCGGACAGGTCGCCGTCCCGGCGCAGCGAGCGCAGGAACGACTCGGGCGTGACCGCGTCCTCCTCCTCGTCCAAGCCGAGCTTGTCCCACAGGATCTCGGCCAGCTCCTGCCAGATCCGCTCGCGCGCCTCGTTGTGCGGCGTGCCCTCTCCGGCCGCCCGGAACGCCTCCGCCCAGTCCTCGGGACCCACCCACACGTCCGACCAGGCCGTCGTGGCCGTCATGCCCCGCGCCGGCGGCTCCTCGTAGAAGCGGACCGCCGTCTCGATCGCCCTGACCATGTCGGCCGACGACTTCAGCCGCGCGACCTTTGGATCGGCCTCGGGCGCCGCGGCCGCGCCCTCCGCGACGAGATCCCGCAGCGTGCAGGTCCGCACGCCCTCCTCGCCGAGGCTGGGCAGGACGTCCGCGACATAGCCGAGGTACGGCTCGTGCGGGCCGACGAAGAGTACGCCGCCGCGCCGGTGCCCCAGCCGCGGGTCGGAGTAGAGCAGATACGCCGTGCGGTGCAGCGCGACGACCGTCTTGCCGGTGCCGGGGCCGCCGTCCACCACGAGGGCGCCGCGCGAGCCGGCCCGGATCACCGCGTCCTGGTCGGCCTGGATGGTGCCGAGCACGTCGCGCATCCGCTCCGAGCGGTTGGCGCCGAGGCTGGCGATGAACGCCGACTGGTCGTCCAGCGCGGCGTGTTGCTCCAGGCCGTCGGAGGTGAACACCTCGTCCCAGTAGTCGCTGATCCGGCCGCCGGTCCAGCGGTAGCGGCGGCGGGCGGCCAGCCCCATCGGACGGGCGTGGGTCGCCGCGAAGAACGGCTCGGCGGCGGGGGAGCGCCAGTCGACCAGCAGCCTGCGCCCGTCGGCGTCGGTCAGGCCCAGCCGCCCGACGTACACCGGCTCGCCGCCGTCCGCGCCGACCATGCGGCCCAGGCACAGGTCGAGGCCGAAGCGGCGCAGCGCGCGCAGCCGGCCGGTCAGCCGGTGGATCTGGCTGTCCCGGTCCATCGCCTGCCGCCCGATGCCGCCCGGCGCCCTGCGCTCCGCGTCGAGTTGCGCCGACAGCTCCGCGACCGCCTGCTCCAGGCTCGCCGCGACCGCCGCGAAGTGCCGCTCGTCCGCGGCGATCAGCGCCGGGTCCGCCTTGGCCGACAGCCGCTCCGGCAGGTCGAACGCGCTCGTGGTGACCGGGCTCATGCCGCCGCCCCCGACGTCCGGGTCCGCGGGGACGCCGCGGCGGCGAAAGCTGGTGAAACGGTGTGCACGTGGTGACTCCCCCATGTCCGACTCGCCCGGAACATCCGTGAGTTCCGGGCCGGGCCAGCGATTGTGCGGCACGACGGGGGTCTTGCCGCAAGCCCCCGGGTGCGCTATAGGTTGAAAGTGGCGGGGAGAGGTGTGTCCCGAGCCGGTGCGGATCAGATCCCCGGACCGCGGTGAGCGTTCCCGCCGCACGCGTCCTCCGGGCCGGGTGCGGGCGCACGGCGTCCCCCGGTCCGACCCCGTACGAACGTCAGGCGGCAACGCCACGCGGCAGCATCAGGCGGCGCCGTCCGGCTCCGCGGAGCCCGTCGCGTCCGCCTCGCCCTCGGTGGCCGAGCGGCCCGCGGGCCGCGTGCCGCCGCGGCCGAGGGCCGTCCGCGTCCTCGTCCGCGCCACGGCCGCCGCCGCCACCGCCGTCACGCCCAGGAAGCCGAGCGCCAGTAGGAACGCCGGGGACGTGGGGGAGGTGGCCCGACTGCCCGCCACCACGTACGCCGCGGTGTTCGCCGTGCTGCCCACCGCCGTCGCCACCAGGAACGGCAGCAGGCGCACCTGGGAGACCGCCGCGGCGTAGTTCGCCGCGGCGAACGGCACCCCGGGGAACAGCCGCAGCGCCAGCGTGCTGCGGAAGCCGTGCCGGCTCAACTGCCGGTCCACCGACAGCACCACGCGCCCGCGCAGCAGCGGCCGCACCGCGTCCCGGCCGAGCGCCCGGCCCAGCAGGAAGGCCAGCCCGGCGCCCAGCACGGTGCCGCCTATCGCCGCCGACAGGCCGGAGGCGATGCCGTAGAGCGCGCCGGCCGCCGCGTTCAGCAGGGGGCGCGGCACGAAGGCGACGGTCGCGACCCCGTACGCCACCGCGAAGACCACCACCGCGGCGACCCCGGAGGTCCGCGGCGGCCAGCCGTGGGTCAGCAGCCGCTGCGGCTCGAAGGCCACGGCCAGCCCGATCCCCGTCCCGAGCACCGCGACGAGCACACCGAAGCGCGCCCACGGCGACACCACCGCCCGCAGACACCGCTGCGCCCACCCGGGCACGCGGCCGTCCGACGACCCCGCACGAACCAGCACTCCGGGAGCCTAACCGAGCCCGGCCCCTCGCCGCGCGCGTCTCCTCGCCGTGGCCGGTTCGCCGGCGGACCGCCGCGGCGGACGTCCGCCGGCGCCGCACCCCTCCCGCGGCGCGACCGGCGGGGTCAGTCCGACGCCCGCCCGCCGTCGGCGAGCCGGCCGGACAGCGCTCCCGCGTCGGCCCGGTGGCCGGACCCGGCTCCCGTGACGACCCCGGCTTCGGTGACGACCCCTGCCCCGGTGGCGGCTCCCGCTCCCGTGGCGCGCCCTGCCCGCGGTTCGGTCACCGCTCCCGCCGTGGCCGCGACGACGACGGGCGAGACCGCGGCCGGGCCGCGGCGGTCCAGGACGCCCGCGGTGACCGCGACCGCCAGGCCGACGACCGCGAGCACCGCGCCCACCAGCGCCGGCGAGGTCCAGCCCCAGCCCGCCGCGATGGCCACGCCGCCGAGCCACGCGCCGCCCGCGTTGGCCAGGTTGAACGCCGAGTGGTTGGACGCCGAGGCCAGCGTGGGCGCCCGCCGGGCCTTGTTCATCACCAGCATCTGCAGCGGAGTGGTCGTCATGAACCCGACCGCGCCGAGCAGCACCACGGCCACCGGCGCGGTCTCCTTGGACCGCGCCGCGTAGTGGAAGGCGACCAGGACCACCGCCAGCGCGGCCAGCGAACCGTAGAGCGTGGGCCGCAGCGCGCGGTCGGTGAGGGGTCCCGCGGCCAGCGCGCCCAGCGTCATGCCCAGGCCGAACAGCGCGAGCAGCAGCGTGACCGTGGAGTCCGCGAAGCCGGTCACCTCGGTCATCATCGAGGCGAGGTAGCTGTACACCGCGAAGACGCCGGCGAAGCCGAACACCGCGGTCAGCAGGCCCAGCAGGACCTGCGGCTCGCGCATCGCCCGGAGCTCGTGGGCGACCCCGACCTGCTCCTCGGCCGGCAGCCGCGGCACCAGCAGCGCGAGCGTGCCCAGCGCCAGCACGCCGACCACCGAGACCACCACGAACGTGGCCCGCCAGCCCAGGTGCTGGCCGAGCGCGGTCGCCGCCGGAACGCCGACGATGTTGGCGACGGTCAGCCCGAGGAACATCGCCGCCACCGCGCGGGCCCTGCGCTCCTCGGCGACCAGCCGTGACGCCACGACCGCGCCCACCCCGAAGAACGCGCCGTGCGGCAGCCCGGCGAGGAACCGCCCGGCCAGCAGCGTCCAGTAGCCCGGCGCGAAGGCGGACGCCAGGTTGCCGACCGTGAACAGCCCCATCAGGAGCAGGAGCATCCGCTTGCGCGGGACGCGGGCGCCGAGCCCGGTGAGCAGCGGCGCCCCGACCACCACACCGAGGGCGTACGCGGAGACGAGGTAACCCGCGGTCGGCACGGACGTGCCGAGGTCGTGCGCGACGTCGGGCAGCAGGCCCATCATCACGAACTCGGTCGTGCCGATGCCGAAGGCGCTGATCGCCAGGGCGAGGATGGCCAGGGGCATGGAAGGTCGGTCCTCCGGTTCTGTTCGGGCGGGAGTGTAAGTTCAACTACGGAACAAATTCTCGCACGGCCATGATTCCCGCACGTCACCGGAGAGTGAAGACGCGGCGAAGAGGAGGGGAGCGAGGTCGCGGGGCGCGCGGACGCACGCAGGCCCTCTCCGGCCCGGCCCGGCCGCCGGCAGACCGTGGAGGAGGCCGCCCGCCGGGTGCGTTCCGGGCGTGTCGTGCCCCCGTCCCGGACCGGGGCGACACGCCGGGGCTGCCCGTGCCCGCGGCGCGGGACAATGGGCGGATGGAACCCGAGGCCGAGCCGACCGCCGCCCCCGCCGACACGCCGGGCCCCGGAGCGGGCGCCGCCTGCGAGACGCGGCGGGGCGCGCCCGGCTCCGAGGCCGGCGGGGTGGCCGGTGGGCTGGCCGGTGCCGCGGCGGATGTCGGGCCCGCGGGGGAGGCCGCGGCGCCCGGAACGGTGTCCGGGGCCGGGGCCGGCTGCGAGCCGGTGCCCGTCGGCCGCGCGGTGGACTTCGGCGAGGCCCGGCTGCTGCCGGACGTGGACCGGCCGCGGGCCTGGCTGCTGACGGTGGACGGCGCGCCGCAGTCCTACGTCGACCTCGACGACCCGGAGCACCTGGAGTTCGAGTACGCGCGGCGCATCGCGTACGCCGCGGAGGCCGCGTTCGGCGGGCGCGGCGGCTCGTTCCGCGCAGGGCCCCACAGTGGGGCGAGCGGCGCCACCGGCGAGGCCGGCGCCGCGCCGGCCGTGGACGTCGTGCACCTGGGAGGCGGCGCCATGGCCGTACCGCGGCGGCTCGCGCGGACCCTCGGCGCGGTGCGGCAGCACGTGGTCGAGGCCGACCGCGCGCTCGCCGAACTCGTCACCGAGCACCTGCCGTTGGAGCCGGCCACCGCGGCCTCGCTGAGCGTGCACACCCAGGACGCCCGCGGCTGGCTCGCCGCCCGGCCCGCGGACTCCGCGGACCTGGTCGTCGCCGACGTCTTCGGCGGCTCACGGGTGCCCGCGCATATGACGTCCGTGGAGTTCGCCCGCGAGGCGGCCCGGGTGCTGCGGCCCGGCGGTCTGTACCTGGCGAACATCGCCGACGCCGCGCCGCTCGCCTTCCTCGGCGGCCAACTGGCCACACTGCGCGAGGCGTTCGGCGGCCCCGAGCAGGCGGCACTGTGCGTGCTCGCCGGGCCGGGCGTGCTGCGCGGCCGGCGCTTCGGCAATGCCGTGGTGGCCGCCGCCCGCGGCGAGCTGCCGCTGCGCCTCGACGTGCTGGCCAGACGCTGCGCCGCCGACCCCTTCCCGGCCCGGCTGGTGCACGGCGCCGCGCTCGCGGACCTGTACGGCGCACCGGTCTACGACGCCTCGGCCACGCCCTCGCCCGAGCCGCCGGAGGGCGCCTTCACCGTCGGCTGACCGGCCGCGACCGGGGTGGACGCCCCGGCCCGTTCCAGCCGGCGCACCTCCGGCAGCAGCAGCACCGCGGTGGTCAGCACCACCACCAGCGCCGCCGCCCCCCACAGCGAGCGGGTGCGCCCGAATGCCGCCGCGGCCGGCCCGGCCAGCGCGAGCCCGAGCGGCATGATCGCGATCGAGCCCAGCCAGTCGTACGCCGACACCCGCGACATCATCTCCTCGGGGATCTCCTGGGCCAGGGCGAGCATCCAGCCGACCGCGAACACCTCGATCGCCACACCCGCGGCGAACATCGAGGGCGCCAGCGCCCACAGCGGCAGCGCGAGGGCGAGCGCCGCCAGCGGCAGCGCCAGCGGGAACACCCCGAGCGTGCCCACGAGCAGGATCCGCCGCGGCTTCCAGCGCAGCATCAGCAGCCCGCCGATCACGGTGCCGATCCCGCTGGCCGCCATCGCCACGCCCCACGGTCCCGCGCCGCCCAGATGGTCGCGGGCCACCAGCGGCCCGTAGACCTGCTCGGCCGCCCCGGTCATCGCGTTGACCACGCCGAACTGCACCACGATGCCCCACAGCCAGGAGCGCGACGCGAACTCCCGCCAGCCCTCGCGCAGTTCGCGCAGCAGGCCGGAGGGCTCCGCGGGCCGCGCCGCGAGGCGGGACGATATCCGGCCGCGCAGCGCCGCGGAGACCAGGAAGCCCGCCGCGTCGACGGCCAGCACCCAGCCGGCGCCGAACGCGGCGACGAGCGCCCCGCCCAGGGCCGCGCCGGCGATGTTCGCGCCGTTGGTGCCGAGCCGGTACACCGAGAACGCCTTGCCGGCGTGCGACGGCTCGACGATGGAGAGCACCATGCCCTGGGCGGCGGGGGAGAAGAACGCCTGCGCCGCGCCGCCCACCGCGGTGAGCACCGCCATCTGCCACAGCAGCGGCCGCCCGGCCAGCACCAGCAGCGCGAACAGGCCCTGCGACACCGCGTTGAGGAGGTTGGCGGCGACCATGACGTGCTGGCGCGGCAGCCGGTCCGCGACCGCGCCGCCGACCAGCAGGAACACCACCATGGCCAGCGTGCGGGCGGCGGCCACCACGCCGACGTCGGTGGCACCGCCGCCGGCCCGATGACCGCGTAGGCGGCGGCGATGGTGGCGCCGGAGTTGCCGAGGCCGCTGATGAACGACGCCGACACCAGCAGCCGGAAATTGCGGTTCGCCCACTGCGGAGGGCGCGGCGGGCGCGGCAGGCGCGGCGTCCGGCGCGGACGCGACAGGCGGACCGGCCGCGCCCCCTCGGCCCCGCGCCGGCCGGCGGGCGTCATGTCGTCGCTGGTCATCGGGAGACTGTCGCCGAGCGCGCGCCCCGGCCGCAAGGCGATTTCGGCGAGCGGGGCGGCCCGCACGCGGCCGGCCGCCCGGCGCTCACTTCTTGATCAGCCGGATGGTGCTCTTGATCTTGTCGATGGTCGACTGGGCGAGCTGGTCGGAGACGCCCTGGTCGGCGTAGAGCACCCAGACCACCAGCTTCTTCGACGGGTCGCTCTGCGTCGGGTCGAGCCAGGCCACCGTCCAGGCCTTGCCGCCGGGGCTGGAGCACTTGTTGGCGAGGGGCAGGTGGGAGGCGGTGGCCTCGGCCTGCCAGCCGTTGATGCCGTACGAGTTGTGGAACGCCTTGCTGTTCTGCGCCTTGGAGAAGGTGCCCTTGCCGTTGACCTGGTACGCCCAGTACGCCCACGACTCGGCCTGCACCTCGGCCGCGTTGCGCACGCTGGACGCGCCGTTGGCGCCCTTGGTGCCGACCACCGCGCGGTCGGCGGTGCCGTTCGCGGACTTGCACCAGTCGTGCTTGTAGTAGGCGGGGGCGCTCATCGCGACCGCCGGGTTGCCCTTGCCGTCGTCGAAGCCGATGGTCATGCCCTGCGTGTCGACGCTCCAGCTGGAGGGGACGTCGAACAGGACGTTGCGCTGGTCGCGCTCGACCACCCGCCAGCCGGGCACGACGGGCTTGATGTCCACCGGCGCGCCGCGCGGCGAGTCGTCCGAGCCGCCGGAGACGCCGGGCGCGGCGGTGGTCGCGGGGGGCGCGGTCGTCGGCGTCGGGGTCGGCGTCGTGGGCAGGGTCGCGGTCGGGGTGGGGGTCGGGTCGTCCTGCGCGTCCTTCTTCTTGTCCCCGGTGAGGTAGACCGCGCCGACCACGACGGCGGCCACGACCGCGAGGGCCGCGGTGACCGCGACGGCGATGGTGGTGGTGTTGCGCTTGTTCGGCGGCTGCCCGTCGGGGCCGCCGCCGGGCACCGGCGGGCCCCACTGCTGCGGGGTGGGGTAGCCCGGTGACGGCGTCGGGTAGCCGGACTGCGGGTACGGGGACGCGCCGGGTGTGCCGTACGGCTGGGTCGGCGCGGCGTAGGCCGGCTGAGCGGGCTGGCCGTAGCCGGGCGTTCCGGGCGCGCCCTGCGCGGGGGACGGCGGGCCCTGCGGCGGCGCGGGCGGGCCGGCGGGCGGCTGCGGGTAGCCGTACTGGGGCTGCTGCGGGGGCTGTTGCGCGGGCTTCGCGTACGGGTTCGGCGTGCCGTAGCCGCCGGGCGGTTGCTGAGGGGGAGTGGGCGAGCCCTGTGGCTGCTGCTGTCCCCCGGACTGTTCTCCTGGCCACATGGCTGGCAACACTAGGGGAGCGGCACCGGCGGTTCCACGCCGGATCTGCCTACCCATTGGTAACATCCCGGCATGTCCGAGACGAAGCCATCGATAGGCGAGCTGCTGACGGCCACCGTGCCCATGGTTCGCACCCTGCGACTGGAGTACCTGGAGACCACGCCGGAGCGCGCGGTGCTGGCCATGCCCGACCGGCCGGAGTACCAGAACCACGTGGGCGGCCCGCACGCCGGCGCGATGTTCACCCTCGCCGAGTCGGCCAGCGGCGCCGTGGTGGTCGGCGCCTTCGGCGACCAGATGGCGCGCGCGGTGCCGCTGCCGGTGCGCTGCGAGGTCGCCTGGACCAAGCTCGCGCGCGGCCCGCTGACGGCGGTCGCCGAACTGGGCCGGCCGATCGCCGACGTCGTCGCGGAGCTGGACCGGGGGCTGCGGCCGGAGTTCCCGGTCGAGGTGTCCGTACGCCGCGAGGACGGCGCCGAGACCTCGCACATGACCATCGTGTGGACGCTGCGCCCCCACGACTGACACCGGGCGACCGACTCCGGGCGACCTCCGCGTGACCGCCGGACCGCCTCCGGGCGACCGCCGCCGACCCGCGACGATCCCTGCCGAGCGCTGCCGAGCGCTGCCGAGCGCTGCCGATCCGTGCCGACCGGCGGTGACCGGCCGCTGACCGGCGGGGTTCGCCCGGAAGTTCGGTTACCCTTCCCCTGTGCGCGGTCTTTGCCCGCGCTTTACGCCATCGTCGCGGGGAGGGCCCGGCAGTGCACGTCCAGGACTGGCTCGACGGCATTCCACCGGTCGCCGTCTACCTGATGGTCGGACTGGTGGTCGGCGTGGAGAGCCTGGGCATCCCGCTCCCCGGCGAGATCGTGCTGATGACCGCGGCGCTGCTCTCCTCGCAGGGCCACGTCAACCCCTGGCTGGTCGGCGCAAGCGCCATCGTCGGCGCGGTCGCCGGCGACTCCATCGGCTACTCCATCGGGCACAAGGGCGGCCAGCCGCTGCTGGACCGGCTCGGCCGCAGATTCCCCAAGCACTTCTCACCAGGGCACATCGCCACCGCCGAACGCTCCTTCCAGCGCTGGGGCATGTGGGCGGTGTTCTTCGGCCGCTTCGTGGCGCTGCTGCGCATCTTCGCCGGCCCGCTGGCCGGCGTGCTCAAGATGCCGTACCCGAAGTTCCTCATCGCCAACGCGCTCGGCGGCATCGTCTGGGCCGGCGGCATCACCGCCATCATCTACACCGTCGGCAAGGTCGCCGAACCCTGGCTGGAGCGCTTCGGCTACGTCGGCCTCGGCATCGCGGTCCTCTTCGGCATCGGGTCGATGCTCTGGGTCCGCCGCCGCGCCGCCAAGGCGGAGGCAGCGGCGGAGGCCGAAGCCGAACGCGAGGTCGCCACCGCCGCCACCGCCGAGTGACGCACCGGCGCGACCTTTCCGCACACGACCTCTACGCCCCCGCGTCCGTCGACGCCCCCGGGCCCAGCGCCTCCCGGTGCCGCGCTGCCAGCGCCACATAGTGCTCGGCGTTCAGCCGCAGCCCCGCCTGCTCCTCCTGCGACAGCTGCCTGACCACCTTCGCCGGCACCCCGGCCACCAGCGACCCCGGCGGAACCCGCGTGCCCGCCGTCACCAGCGCCGCCGCGGCCACGAGCGAACCCGCGCCGATCCGCGCGCCGTTCAGCACCGTCGCGCCCATCCCGACCAGCACGTCGTCCTCGACCACGCAGCCGTGCAGCACCGCGTTGTGCCCCACCGTCACCCCGGCCCCGACCACCGCGGGGAACCCCGGGTCCGCGTGCACCGTGCAGTTGTCCTGGACGTTCGAGCCGGCGCCTATCCGGATGGACTCGCAGTCCCCGCGCAGCACGGCGTGGTACCAGACGCTGGCCCCCGCCGCGAGCTCCACGTCGCCGAGCACCACCGACGTCGGCGCGGTGTACGCCGCCGGGTCCACCACCGGACTGCGCCCGGCCACCGAGGCGACCAGGGCCCCGCCCGCACCGCCGCTCCCGTGAGCCGCGGCCGCGGTCGCAGCGCCCGCTCCGTCCGCCGTGCCGGCCCGGCCCGCCTCGTCCGCCATCGACCCCGTCCTCTCCCTCATTTCCCTCATTCCCCGCGCCGCCGCGGCCGTCCGCCGTAGCCGCCCGCCCGAACCCATCCCTTCCCGCGGACGGCCGCACACCCGCCCGCCGCCGCCGTACCGCACCGTATACGGTGGCACCGTGCCCCAGAACGAGAACGTGTTCTTTTCTGCGACGGCCCGCGCCGCGGCCTGGCGCCGCCGCGCCCTGTCCCGGCTGGTCCACCGCGGCCGAAGCTGGGTGCGGGAGGCCGGAGCGGTCACCGCGCAGCGGCCGGGCCCCTACCGGTTCCGGGCCCTCGGTCCCGGCACCCGGCTCGCCTTCCCCCAGGGCACCGTCTTCGGCGAGCACTGGATCAGCCTCGGCGAGCACTGCATGATCGGCGAACAGGTCACCCTCACCGTCGGGCTGCTGCCCGCCGACCCCGCCGAGGTCGACTACGGCCCCCGACCGATCGTCTCCATCGGCGACGGCGTCGTCATCGGCCGGGACAGCCATGTGGTGGCGCTGGCCCCCATCGTCATCGCCGACAAGGTCTTCTGCGCCCCCAACGTCTATGTGACCAGCACCAATCACGCCTATCACGACCCGGACCGGCCGGTCGGGGAGCAGTGGCCCAGCGCCGAGCCCGTCGAGATCGGCTACGGCAGCTGGCTCGGCGTCAACAGCGTGGTCCTGCCCGGCACCCGGATCGGCCGCGGTGTCGTCGTCGCGGCCGGCTCGGTGGTCCGCGGCGAGGTCCCCGACCACTGCGTGGTGGCCGGCGCCCCCGCCAAGGTCGTCCGCCGCTGGGACCCCGTCGACGGCTGGCAGCCGCCGCTGACCGCCCCCGCTCCCGCACCTCTGCCCGAGGACCTCACCCCCCGGCAACTCCTCGACCTCCTCGACGTGAACGAGCTGGGACAGCGGGCCCGCACCTGACCCGAACGGCCCCGCGCCACCGCCCCGGAGCCGTTTGCTAGGTTCCCGCGTATGCGCGCACCCATCGGCTCCTTCGACGACGCGGCACCGGCCACCGAACGCCTCGACCTGCTGCCGCCGCCGGTCGCCGCTGCCGTCACCGACGTGATGATCCACGTCGACACCGACCCGGCCAAGGCCGACACCGCCGCCTTCGTCGAGGCCTGCGGCCCCGCGCTGCTGGAGACCTCCGCCAACTGCGTGGTGGTGGCGGGCAAGCGCGCCGGCGAGGTCTCCTACGCCGCCTGCGTCGTCCTCTCCACGACCCGCGTCGACGTCAACGGCGTGGTCCGCCGGCACCTGGGCGTGCGCAAGGCGTCCTTCGCCGCGATGGACACCGCCGTCGGCGAGACGGGCATGGAGTACGGCGGCATCACCCCCGTCGGCCTCCCGCCGCAGTGGCCGCTGCTGGTCGACCGGGCGGTCGTCGACGTCCCGTACGTGGTGATCGGCAGCGGCGCGCGGCGCGGCAAGCTCATCGTCCCCGGCAAGACGATCGGGGACCTGCCCGGCGCGGTCGTCCTCGACGGCCTCGGCGTCGCCGTCTGAGCCCAAGCCCCAGCCCGAGCCGCAGCGCCAGCCGCGGCCGTGCCTGCGGCCCGGGTCGGTCCGGACAGGTCAGTCCAGCCGGGGTATCTCGATCGCCGGGCACTTGTCCATGACCATCTCCAGGCCCGCCGCCCGGGTGCGCTCGTACGCGTCCTCGTCCACCACCCCGAGCTGGAACCACACCGCCGACGCCCCGGCTGCCACCGCCTCGTCCGCGACCTGCCCGGCCAGCGCGGAGTTGACGAACACGTCCACCACGTCCACCGGGAAGGGGATCTCGGCCAGTGATGCGTACCCCTGCTCGCCGTGCACCGTCTCGGCCTTGGGGTGCACCGGCACGATTTGCTTGCCGAACCGCTGGAGCACCGCCGCCACCCCGTAGGCGGCCCGCGAGGTGTTCCCCGACAGGCCCACCACGGCCCAGGTGTCGCCGCTGTCCCGCAGGATCTTCCGCACTGTCGCCTTGTCGCCGTACACGATGCCCTCCAGCCGCCCGCAGCGCTCCCGCGCTTCCCGTCCTGCCTGGTCGAACGCCCGACCGAGCCGCGGGATTCCCCCGGCACTAGGCTGAACGGGTGGTTGTCGACCGATATCTGACCGTGGCCCGCGCCGGCCTGCACGAGAGCGAGATCAAGCGCTCCCGCTTCCTGTGCGCGGTGGCCCCGGTGGACGGCGAGGAGGCCGCGCAGGACTTCGTCCGCGCCGTCCGCAAGCAGCACCCGGGAGCCACCCACAACTGCTTCGCCTACGTCATCGGGCCCGAGGGTCGGCTGCACCGCGCCTCCGACGACGGCGAGCCCGGCGGCACCGCGGGCACCCCGATGCTCCAGGTGCTGCTCGGCCGGGAGGTGCGCGACACCGTCGCGGTCGTCACCCGCTACTACGGCGGGGTCCAGCTCGGCGCGGGCGGCCTCGCGCGGGCCTACGGCGGCGCGGTGTCCGCCGCGCTCGACGCCGTCGGCACACTGGAGCGGCGCCGGCTCGCGCTGCTCGACGTCACCGCCGACCACGCCACCGCGGGCCGCCTCGAGAACGACCTGCGGGGCGCGGGACACACCGTCCGCGACGTCAGCTACGGCGCTGCGGTCACCCTGCACATCGGCGTCCCCGAGGCCGAGGTGCCCGCCTTCCGCGCCTGGCTCGCCGACGCCACCTCCGGCGCGGCCTCAGCGGAGGTCCGCGGCAGCGCCTTCGTGGACGTCCGCGCGGACGCCTGACCGGGCGCGGACTCCGGCGCCGGGCCGCCGACGCCGGCGACCGCCCCCGACCCGCCGGGTCGCCGCACCCCGCCGGCGCCCAGACGCTAGTCTTCGGGGATCATGCGTTTCCTGCACACCTCGGACTGGCATCTCGGGCGGTCCTTCCACCGGGTGAACCTGCTCGACGCCCAACGGGAGTTCCTCGACCACCTGATCGCCACCGCGGGCAGCGAGCGCGTCGACGCCGTCCTCGTGGCCGGCGACGTCTACGACCGCGCGGTGCCGCCGCTGGCCGCCGTCGAGCTCTTCGACCAGACCCTGCACCGCCTCGCCGAACTCGGCGTGCCCACCGTGATGATCTCCGGGAACCACGACTCCGCGCGCCGGCTCGGCGTCGGCGCGGGGCTCATGGGCCGGGCCGGCATCCACCTGCGCACCGACCCCGCCACCTGCCACCGGCCCGTCGTCCTCGCCGACGAGCACGGCGACGTGGCGGTCTACGGGCTGCCGTACCTCGAACCGGCCCTGGCCCACGAGGCGTTCGCCGCGGACGAGTTCGCCGACGACGAGCCCGCGGGCGAGGAGCGCGCGGCCGGGGAGCGCGCGCCGGACGCGTCCGCGGCGCACGGCCCCGCCGGCGGCGAGGACACCGCCGGCGCCGCGGCGGCCGACTCCCCGCCCGCCCGCGCCCGCGACGGACGCCCGCGCGCCGACCACGCCTACGTGCTCGGCGCCGCGATGGACCGCGTCCGCGCCGACCTCGCGACCCGCCCCGCGGGCACCCGCAGCGTGGTCCTCGCGCACGCGTTCGTCACCGGCGGCACGCCCAGCGACAGCGAGCGGGACATCACCGTCGGCGGCGTCGCCTCGGTCCCCGCCGCGCTCTTCGACGGCGTCGACTACGTCGCGCTCGGCCACCTGCACGGCTGCCAGACCATCAGCGACCGGGTCCGCTACTCCGGCTCCCCGCTGGCGTACTCGTTCTCCGAGGAGCACCACCGCAAGAGCATGTGG
Organism: Actinacidiphila sp. DG2A-62; assembly: GCF_035825295.1. Classification (NCBI taxonomy): domain Bacteria; kingdom Bacillati; phylum Actinomycetota; class Actinomycetes; order Kitasatosporales; family Streptomycetaceae; genus Actinacidiphila; species Actinacidiphila sp. DG2A-62. The sequence continues at coordinate 220,705 of NZ_JAYMGI010000002.1, read as the reverse complement.
CTGGTCACCCTCGGCGCGGACGGCGGCGTGGCCGCCGAACGCCTCGACACCCCCGTGCCCCGGCCGCTGGCGCGACTGCGCGGCACGCTGGACGACCTCCTGGGCGACCCGGCGCTCGACCGCCACACCGGGTCCTGGATCGAGGCGACGCTCACCGACCCGTTCCGCCCCTACGAGCCGATGGCGGCGCTCGCCAAGCGCTTCCCGCACATCCTCAGCCTCGCCTTCGACCCCGCGGACGCCGGCGTCGGCCGGACCGCCACCTACGCGCAGCGGCTGCGCGGGCGCGGCGACCGCGAGATCGCCGAGGACTTCGTCGCCCACGTCCGGGGCAGCGCCGCCGACGACCGCGAACGGGCCGTGCTGCAGCGGGCGTTCGACGCCGTGCGCGGCGAGGCGGCCCGGACGGAGGCGCGGTGACCCGGCCCCGCGCGCACGCCCCAGCCGTGGCCGGGCCCTGGCGGACGGAGGCCCGCTGATGCGGCTGCACCGGCTCGAACTCGCGGCGTTCGGCCCCTTCGCGACCCGGCAGAGCGTCGACTTCGACGAACTGTCCGCCGCGGGGCTCTTCCTGCTGCACGGACCGACCGGCGCGGGCAAGACCTCGGTGCTCGACGGCGTGTGCTTCGCGCTCTACGGCCAGGTGCCCGGCGCCCGGCCCGCGACCCGGCTGCGCAGCGACCACGCCGCGCCCGGCGATCCCACCGAGGTCGTCCTCGAACTCACCCTCGGCGGGCGGCGGCTGGAGATCACCCGGCGTCCCGAGCAGCCGCGCGCGAAGAAGCGCGGCAGCGGCACCACGATGGACAAGGCGGTCACGCTGCTGCGCGAGCGCGTCGACGGCCGGTGGCGCGGGCTGTCCAGGTCGCACCAGGAGATCGGCGAGGAGATCGCACAACTCCTCGGCATGAGCTGCGAGCAGTTCTGCCAGGTGGTCCTGCTGCCGCAGGGCGAGTTCGCGAACTTCCTGCGGGCCGGCGCGGCCTCGCGCGCGGCGCTGCTCGGCCGGCTCTTCGACACCCGGCGCTTCCAGGCGGTCGAGCACTGGCTGCGCGACCGCAAGGCGGAGGCCGCGCAGGAACTCGCCGCGGGCGACGAGGAGTTGCGCGCGCTGCGAGCAAGGATGCGGCAGGCGGCCGGCCCCGACGCGTCCGCCGCGGCCGACGCGTTCGAGGCCGCCGGGGTCGACGCGGCAGCGAACGCCGGCGCCTCGGACGCGGCCGATCCCGCGGGCGCGCTGCCGGCGTGGGCCGCGGTGCTGCGCTGCGAGGCGCGCGAACGCCACGCGATCGCCGCAGCCGCCGTCACCCGGGCGGAAGCGGCCCATGCCGCCGCCGTGTCGGCGCTCAGCGAGGCCCGCGACCTGGACGCGCTCCAGCGGCGCCGCCACGACGCCCTCGCGCGGGCCGCGGCGCTCGCCGAGGTGGCCCCGGCCCGTGCGGCGACCCGCGCCGCCCTCGACCTCGCACGCCGGGCCGCCACCGTCGCGCCGGCCCTCGCCGCGCGCGACAGGGCCGTCGCCCAGTCGGCCGCGGCCGAGTCGGCGGCGACGCGCGCACTGGCCGCCCTGACGCCGGCCGACCGCTCTGCACCCACCGACCGTCCCGCTCCCGCCGTCGCGAGTGCGGCTCCGGCCGCCGCCGCGGGCGGGGACGTGGGAAGCGCCCCACCGCGGGCGGCGGCCGGCGCCCCGGAACCGCCCGGAGCCGCGGCGACGGCAGCGCGCGCGGCGGCGGGGGCGCCCGCAGAAGGGGAACTGCCCACGGCCGGTACGTGGCCGGGCGACACCAGCTCCTCCGACGCCCGCTCCTCCGATGCCCGCCCGGCCGACACCCGCCCGGACCTGCCGGCTGCTCCGAAGGGCCTGCCGGGCGCACGAGCGGCGCAGGACGCCCCGGCCGGCCTCGGCGCCGGGGTCGCCGCAGTCCGGAGCGCCGGGGACGCCCGCGACGCTGAGAGCCCGCGTAGCGCCGTGGGCGCCGGGGACGCCCGCGACGCCGAGGGCCCCCGTAGCACCGTGAGCGCCCGTGACGCCCGGAGCGCCGGCGCCGGTCACCTGCCCCCGCCCGTGGCCGGCGCCCAGCCGGCCGAAGGCGCCGTCCCCGGGCCCCGCCCGGAGCGCGGCGCCGCGGCGGACGGCGGCGGCCGGTCCGCAGACGGCGCACCGGAGACCGCCGACGCGGCGGAACTCGCCCGGCGGGCAGGCGCGTTGCGCGAGCGGCTCGGGGCGCTCGCCGGCGCGGCGGAGGCCGAGCGACGGATCGCCGACATCGAGGCACGGCGGGCCGCGCTGCTGCGGGAGGAACGCGCCGACGAGGAGGCCGTGCGCGAGGCCGAGGCATGGCTGGACGCCTGGCCCGGCACGCGGAAGGCGCTGCGCGAGCGGGTCGACGCCGGGATGGAGGCCGCCGCCCGCGCCGCCGGCTATCCGGCCAGGATCGAGGCCGCCCGCCGCGCCGCCGAGGCCGCGGCCGAACGCGACCGCCTCACCGGCCGCGTGTCCCGCGCCCAGGACGCGGCACGCGACGCGCGGGACCGCGCCGCGACCGCCCGCGAGAGGTGGCAGGACCTGCGGGAGGCCCGGATCAGCGGTATCGCCGCGGAGTTGGCCGAACAGCTGGCCGACGGCGAACCGTGCCGGGTGTGCGGCGCCCTGGACCACCCCGACCCCGCCCGGCCTGCGGCCCGCCGGGTCGGACGCGCCGACGAGGAGGCGGCCTACGCCGACTACCGGCGCGAGCAGGACCGTTACGAGCAGGCGCACGGCGAGGCCGCCGGACTGCGCGCCGCCCTGGAGGCGGCCACCGCCGCCGCGGGCCCGTCGGCGTACCCGGAACTCGCGGCGGAGCAGGACCGGTTGGAGCGGGAACACCGTCGTGTCGCCCGCGCCGCGGAGGACGTGGCGGCCGCCCGGGCCGCCCTCGCCGCGGCGGAACAGGAACGCGACCGGCGCGGCGCCCAGCAGCAGGCCGCGCTCAGCCGGGCCGCCGCCCGGACCTCCCGGCGCGAGGAACTGGACGACCAGCACGCCGCGTCGACCGCGGAACTCGCCCGCTCGCTGGACGGCCACACCGACGTCGCGGCCCACCGCGCCCACCTCGCCACCCGTATCGACGCGCTCGACCGGGCCGTCGACGCGCTGCGCGAGCGGGCCGGCTGCGCGCGGCGGGCGGCCGAGGCCGAGGCGGCGCTCGCCGACGCGGCCTCCCGGGCCGGCTTCGCGTCGCCCGCGGACGCGGCGGCGGCGCTGCTTCCCGCCGAACAGGCGGCGCAGTCGCAACGGCGGGTGGAGGCGTGGGCGAGGGAGGAGGCCGCGCTTGAGGCGGACCTCGCCGCACCGGAGCCCGCCGCGGCGGCCGACCTGCCGCCGGCCCGGCCGGACCTCGCGCAGTCCCGCCTGGACGAGGCGGGCCGCCTGCTGCGCGCCGCCTCCGCCGCGGAGTCCGCCGCCGCGACGCGCTGCCGCGAACTCGACGAGCTCGGCGCCCAGGCCGCCGCGCGGCTACGCGAACTCGGGCCCGCCCGCGAGGAGTTCACCCGCCTCCGGCGGCTGTCCGACCTGGCCGCCGGCACCTCGGCGGAGAACCGCTACCGGATGGAACTGGAGACGTACGTGCTGGCCGCACGGCTGGAGGAGGTCGCCGCCGCGGCCGGGGCGCGGCTGCAGCGGATGTCGGCCGGCCGCTACACCCTCGTCCACTCCGACGCCCGCGGCGGCCGGGGAGCCCGCTCCGGCCTCGGCCTGAAGGTGGTCGACGCGTGGACCGGCACCGAGCGCGACACCTCCACGCTCTCCGGCGGCGAGACCTTCTTCGCCTCCCTGTCCCTCGCCCTCGGCCTGGCCGACGTGGTGACCGGCGGCGCCGCCCCGGGCGCCGGCGGGGCCGGCGACGGCGGCGCGGCGGCCGGCGGCGCACGCCTGGACACCCTCTTCATCGACGAGGGCTTCGGCAGCCTGGACGACCAGACCCTGGACGAGGTGCTCGACGTCCTCGACGGGCTGCGGGAACGCGACCGGGCCGTCGGCATCGTCAGCCACGTCGCCGACCTGCGGCACCGCATCCCGGTCCAACTGCGCGTCTCCAAGGGCCGCGAGGGCTCGACGGTCCGGCTGCGCACCGGGGCCGCCAGGAGCTGAGGGCGGGGACCGGGCGCCGCCCGTCGCGCGCCATCGCGCGCACCCCCGGAACGCGCGCTCCCGGCGCCGCCCTACTCGGGCATCGTCACCAGCTCGTACGCCCACAGCTCGCCGCGGTCGGCGACGCGCTCGAAGCCCACCCGCTCCAGCACCGCCTGCGACGGGCGGTTGGCCGGCTCGGTCGTCGCGAGGACCACCATGACCTGCGGCTGGGCCAGCGCCCACTGGCACAGCGCCCGCGCCGCGTCGGTCGCCCAGCCCGCGCCCCTGGCCGACTCCGACAGGTCGTAGCCGATCTCGACCGCCCCGCGGTCCGGCGGCCCGTGGAAGCCCACGCCGCCGAGCGCCACGCCGTCCTCGGCCCGGATGATCGCGAACAGTCCCCAGCCCGGCTGGTAGACCCCCGCCTTGGACGCGGCGACGGTCATCATCGCCGCGCCCACCGTCCCCTCGCCGGGCACGCCGTCGACCCACGCCAGCGCCGCCGGCTTGCCGTCGGACAGCAGGGCGGCGTCCTCCGGCAGCTGCTCGCGCAGGACCAGCCGGCCCTGCGTCAGCACCAGCCGTCCACGGTCGTGGGAAGCGTGCAGGGTCATCGGTGGGTACCGCCTTGTCGTCGCAGGAGTGCGCCCGGCGCGAGCCCGGGACCAGCAGGGTAACGGCAAGGACGCACCGCCGGTTCCCCCGGGGGCGGCGTACCGCCGCGCCGGGGGAACCGGCGGCGTCCGGCGGTCACAGCGCCGAGATCTCTGCCACCAGGTCGTCCAGGCCGAGCGAGCCCAGGGACAGCGCGGCCATGTGCCACGCCTTGAGGTCGAAGGCGTCGCCGTGCGCGGCGCGGGCCGCGGCCCGGCCGGTCAGCCAGGCCCGCTCGCCCAGCTTGTAGCCGATCGCCTGGCCGGGCATGCCGAGGTAGCGGATCAGCTCGCTGTCCACGAAGTCCGCCGGCCGGCCGCTGTACGCGCCGAAGAACTCCCGCGCCAGCTCCGGCGTCCAGCGCTCACCGGGGTGGAACGGCGAGTCCGCCGGGATCTCCAGCTCCAGGTGCATGCCGATGTCGACGATCACCCGGTTCGCGCGCATCATCTGCGCGTCGAGATAGCCCAGCCGCCGCTCGGGGTCGGTGAGGAAGCCCAGCTCGTCCATCAGGCGCTCGGCGTACAGCGCCCAGCCCTCGGCGTTGGCGCTGACCATGCCCGCCGTCGCCTGGTAGCGGGACAGGTTCTCCGCGACGTGCGCCCACTGCGCCAGCTGGAGGTGATGGCCGGGCACGCCCTCGTGGTACCACGTGGACACCAGGTCGTAGATCGGGAAGCGGGTGCGCCCCATCGTCGGCAGCCAGGTGCGGCCCGGGCGGCTGAAGTCCTCCGAGGGCGCGGTGTAGTACGGCGCGGCGGCCCCTCCGGGCGGCGCGATCCTCGACTCCACCCGCTTGACCCGCTCGGCGAGTTCGAAGTGCGTGCCGTCGAGCGCCTCCACGGCCTCGTCCATCAGGGCCTGCAGCCAGTCCCTGACCTCGTCCACCCCCTCGACGGCCTGCCCGTGGTCGACCAGGTGCCGCAGCACCTCCCACGGCGTGGCGTCGGGAAGGATCTTGCCGGCCTCGGCCGCCATCTCCCCGCTCAGCCGGTGGAACTCCGACCAGCCGTACGCGTAGGCCTCGTCCAGGTCCAGGTCGGCGCCGTTCCAGTAGCTCGCCCACAGCGCGTACCGCTCGCGGCCCACCGTGTCGGCGGCGCCGGCCACCCGGGGCGCGTAGGTGTCGCGCAGCCAGTCGCGCAGGCCCGCGTACGCGGCGGTGGCCTGCGCCGCGGCGGCGTCCAGCTCCTCGCGCAGCTCCCGCGGGCCGTCGGCGACGAGCCCGGCGAACCAGCTCGCGCCGCCCCCGCCGCCGGTCCACTCGGTGAGCTGGCCGACGACGGTCTCCACCTGCTTGGGACCGGCCGGCAGGTCCCGGGCCAGGCCCTCGGCCAGCGACGCGCGGTAGCCGTCCAGCGCGGCCGGGACCGCGCGCAGCCGGGCGGCCAGGTCGGCGTAGTCGTCGGCGGACTGCGCCGGCATCAGGGTGAACGCCTCGCGGATCGCGTGCGACGGGTCGGCGATGTTGCTCACCGCGCGCAGGTGTTCGCCCGCGTCGTGCACCGCCAGCTCGGCGGTCAGCCGCTCGCGCAGCAGCCGGGCGCAGCGCCGCTCGGCGTCGCTGTCGCCGCCCGGCCGCGCCTGCGCCTCGGCCAGCAGGCCGAGCGTGGCCCTGGCCAGCTCGGCGCGGGCGTCGGCGCCGGCCGGAGAGAAGTCCGGCAGCAGCCGGGAGGACTCCGGCACGCCGAGGTAGGTGCCGAGAATGGGGTCGAGGGCGACGAGGTCGTCGACGTAGGCGTCGGCGACCTGGCGGGGCAGCGCGCTGCCGGAGGTAGTGGACATGCGGCCATCCTGATACGGACAGGGCCCCCGCGTCACCACCATAAGTGCGGCGGCGCCTTACGCGTCGCGCGTAACCGCTCCCGCGGGGGGCCGCGGCGGCAGCAGCGGGCCGCATTCCCACTGCTGGAAGATCAGCCGGGTCTCCACCCGCGCCACCTCACGGCGCGAGGTGAACTCGTCCAGCACCAGCCGCTGGAGGTCCGCGGTGCCGGTGACCGCGACGTGCACCAGATAGTCGTCGGGGCCGGTGAGGTGGAACAGCGCGCGCGACTCCGGCAGGGCCCTGACCCGCTCCACGAACGGGTCGATCAGCTCCCTGCGGTGCGGCCGGACCTGCACCAGCAGCAGCGCCTGCAGGCCGCGGCCGAGCCTGGCCGGGTCCAGCCGCAGCTCGTGGCCGAGGATCACACCGCTGCGGCGCAGCCGGGCGACCCGGTCCAGACACGTCGACGGCGCCACGCCGACGGCCGCGGCGAGGTCGCGGTAGGTGGTCCGTGCATCGTTCTGCAGCAGCCGGAGGATCTCCAGATCCACCGGATCGAGAAGGACGGAATCGGTCATCGGCCGAACGTAGCACGGGCTTTCGCCCGCCGATCCCGTCGCACGTTCAGTCTGGCGGGCATGCAGACACGACCAGAGGTGACCCCGGGGCGCCCCGATCGGGCGCTCGCCACGGAGGCCGTGCACGCGGGCCGCGAGGACCTCGCCGCGCTCGGCGTGCACGCCGTGCCCCTCGACCTGTCCACCACCTACCCCTCGGCGGACAGCCGGGCCGAGGCCGCCCGGGTGGACGCCTTCGCCGCCACCGGCGCGCGTCCGGACGGGCCGCCGGTCTACGGCCGGCTCGACAACCCGACCACCGCCCGGTTCGAGGACGCGCTGGCGCGCCTGGAGGGCACCGAGGCCGCCGTCGCCTTCGCCAGCGGCATGGCCGCGCTGAGCGCCTGCCTGCTGGCCCGCTCGGCGCGGGGACTGCGGCACGTGGTCGCGGTGCGCCCGCTCTACGGGTGCAGCGACCACCTGCTGACCGCCGGGCTGCTCGGCACCGACGTCACCTGGACCGATCCGGCGGGCATCGCCGACGCGATCCGCGCCGACACCGGCCTGGTGGTCGTCGAGACCCCGGCCAACCCGACGCTCGCCGAGGTGGACCTGCGCGCCGTCGCGTACTCCTGCGGCGACGTGCCGCTGCTGGTCGACAACACCTTCGCCACGCCGGTCCTCCAGCGGCCCGCCGCCTGCGGGGCGCGGATCGTGCTGCACAGCGCCACCAAGTACCTCGGCGGGCACGGCGACGTGCTCGGCGGGGTGGTGGCCTGCGACGAGGAGTTCGCCCGCGCGCTGCGCCAGGTCCGCTTCGCCACCGGCGGCGTGCTGCACCCGCTCGCGGGCTACCTGCTGCTGCGGGGCCTGGCCACGCTGCCGGTACGGGTCAGGGCCGCGTCCGCGACCGCAGCCGCGCTGGCGGCCCGCCTCACCGGCGACCCCAGGGTCACGGCCGTGCACTACCCGCGGATCGGCGGCGCGATGATCGCCTTCGAGGTGCGCGGCGACCCGCACGCGGTGATCGGCGCGGTCCGCCTGATCACCCCGGCGGTCAGCCTCGGCAGCGTGGACACCCTGATCCAGCACCCGGCCTCGATCAGCCACCGCATCGTCGGCGCGGACGACCGGCGGCGCGGCGGCGTCGGCGACCGGCTGCTGCGGATGTCCGTGGGCCTGGAGGACGAGGAGGATTTGTGGCGGGACCTCGACGCGGCGCTGGCGGCGTCGGTGGAGTCGGTGGAGTCGGTGGCGGACGTCCCCGCGGCGCGCCGCGCCGCGAGCGCGCGGGCGGGCGAGGAGCCGCGGGCCCGGTGACGGCGGACGCGGCGTCCTCGGCGCGGTCCGGCACCGGCATGGCGGCGGCCCGCCGACGTGCCGGAGCCGCCGCGCCGTCGGCGGGAAGGCCCGGGCCGCCGCCGGAAGGTCAGCGCGAGCCGCCGCAGATCCAGGGCAGCGCCTCGACCGCCCGCCGGGCCGCGGCCTCGGCGTCGGCGGCGCCCGCCACGCGCGGCGGCCGATGCGTCTCCCGGTCCTCCCGCGCCGCCCCGGGCAGCGCCGCGGTGATCACCAGCGTGCCCTCCTCCACCTGGTAGTCCAGCGGCAGACCGAGCGCGCGCATGGCGGCCACCATCGCGGTGTTGGACGAGCGCGTGACCGCGTAGACGCTGTCGCGGCCGGTCTGCGCGGCCGTCTCGACCAGCTTGCGCAGCAGCGCGCCGCCGACGCCGCGGCCCTGCCACTCGTCCTCGACCAGCAGCGCGACCTCGCTCTCGTCGCCGTCCCACAGCAGGTGGCCGAGCGCGACCAGCCGGCCCGAGGCGGTCTCGACGGCGAGCGAGTGCCCGAACCGCGGGCTGAGCAGGTGCGCGAGGTAGCGGTCGGCGTCGCCGACCGGGCCGTGGTAGCGCCGGGCGAGCGTCGCGGGGGAGCAGCGCTCGTGCAGCGCGAGCGCAGCGGGCCGGTCCTGCGGCCCCACCCGGCGCACCGACGTCTCCTCGCCGCCGGGCAGGGTGAGCGCGTCCTCGCGCTCCGGCGTCCGCACGCCGAGCCGGGCGTCGAGTTCGACCAGCGCGCGGGCGCGGGCGAACTCGGTGGGCGTGAACGGCAGATGGTCGCGCCGTACGGTGATGGTGCCGCCCGAGGGGTCGCGCAGGCGCATCACGGTGTCCTCCAGTACGTCGGTGAGTGCGTCGGCCGTCTCCGGTGCGCCGTCGGCGGCGTCGCCCGCCGCGGCGGACGACGCGGGCCGCGGTCCGGCGTCCTTCCACGCGCCGACGCCCGGGTCCGCGCCCGCGCCGCCCCGCCGGTGCTCCGGGCGGGGGTCCGAGGTGATCGCGCAGCGACCGAGCAACTCGCGCAGCGCGAGGGGCAGTTCGGCCGGGTCCAGGGCGGTGCGGGTGGCCAGCGTGAGCATCCGCGTGGGGGTGTCCACCAGGTCGTGGGCGTCGGCCCGCTCCAGCCACACGTCCGCGCCGCCCGCGCCGGTGACGGCGAACGCGAGCGCGCCGTCCGGCAGTCCGGCGGGCGCGCGCAGCAGGAACTCGTCCACCGCGCCCTGGGCGAGCGGGTGCGTCTGGAGGGTGACGATGTCCACCCCGAGGTCCGCCAGCGCGGTGCAGACGCGGCCCAGGCTGCCGGGGACGTCGGCGACCGTGGTGCGCATCCGCCACAGCGAGGTGGCGGCGGGCCGGACGCCGTCGGCGGGGACGAGGCCGCCGGGCTCCGTCGCCGCGCCTTCCGCGGCGTCGCGGACGGCGGCCGGCCCACTCGCCGCGCCGGTCCCGGGGCCGCGGCGCAGCGGCCGCGCGATGCGGGCGGCCACCGCGAGGAGCAGCGCGAGGGACGAGGAGAGGACCAGCACGGCGCGGTCCGCGCGGTGGTTCACCAGGCCGGCCACGACGTCGCCGGCCGCAAGGGCCGTGCAGAGCGCGGCGGCCCGGGCCAGGTCACGACCCCAGCGGCGGCGCTCGTGGCGGTGTGCGGGGGACAAGTGAGGCATACGCCTACGATGCACAGTTCGTGTTGCGTGATCACGAACGTGCCGTGACCAGAGGGTAAAGCGCCCATCTCCCCGGTTAACTTACCCTTTCAACCAATTTGCCCGAGTGGCCGTGCCCCGCCGGTCCTTCGCGCCGCTGGCATCCCGGCGGCCGCTGCGAGCGCCGCCACCGCGGTGGTCAGCGCTTCGGGGCCGAGGTGAGCGTAGCCCACCACGAGCCGCACTCCCGCATCGTCGCCCGGGCCGCCGGCGTCCCCCGCGGCCGACTGGTAGTCGCTCAACGGGCGAACGCGCAGGCCGGCCGCGCCCGCCGCGGCGAGCAGCCGGTCCTGCGGACCGCAGGACGGCGGCAGCGTCACGATCGCGTGCAGGCCCGCCGCGACGCCGCCGACCCGCGCGCCGGGCAGGTACCGGGCGAGCGCCGCCACCAGGGCGTCCCTGCGCTGCCGGTACAGCCGCTGACAGCGCCGCAGTTGGCGGTCGTAGTGGCCGCCGGCGACGAACTCCGCGAGCACCGCCTGCTCGGTGACGGGATTGCCCAGGTCCATCGTCCGCTTGCGCGCCGCCGCCTCCGCCGCGACGTCCGGCGGCGCGACCATCCAGCCCAACCGCAGCCCCGGAGCGAGTGACTTGCTCACCGAACCCGTGTACGCGACGTGCGCCGGCGCGAGTCCCTGCAGCGCGCCCACCGGCGCCCGGTCGTAGCGGAAGTCCCCGTCGTAGTCGTCCTCGACCAGCAGCGCGCCGGCCGACCGCGCCCAGGCGAGGAGTCCGGCCCGGCGCGCCGCCGTGAACGCCACGCCGGACGGGAACTGGTGACTGGGCGTCAGCACCGCCGCGCGCACGCCGGCGGCGGCCAGCGCCGCCAGGTCCGGGCCGTCGCCGTCGAGCGGGACCGGGACCGCGGTGAGGCCGGCCGAACAGCGCGTGGTGCTCGGGGCTCCCCGGGTCCTCGACGGCGATCCGCCGCTCGCCCGCGCCGCGCAGCACCATGCCCAGCAGCGTGTGCGCCTGGGCCACGCCCGAGGTGACCACCACGTGGTCGGGGTCGGCGGCCACTCCCCGCCTGCGGGACAGCAGTTCGGCCAGCGCCTCGCGCAGCGCGGGCAGTCCGCGCGGGTCCGGGTAGCCGAACGCCCGGTGGGGCAGTCGCGCGACGACCCGGCGGTGCGCCGACGACCAGGCGGCGCGCGGGAACAACGACAGGTCCGGCAGCCCTGGCCGCAGGTCCAGCGGTCCGCCGCGGTCGTCCTCGGCGAACGGCGTGGCCGCCGGGAGCGCCGCCCCGGGCGCCGCGTCCGCCACCCGGGTCCCCGATCCCTGACGTCCCGTCAAGTACCCCTCGGCGATGAGCTGTTCGTAGGCGGTGGTGACGACGCCGCGCGACACCCCCAGATCCGCCGCGAGTTCGCGGCTCGACGGCAGCACCGTGCCCGCCGCCAGCCGCCCCGACCTGACGGCCTCCCGCAGCGCCTCGCGCAGCGCCCGCCCGCGCCCGCGCGTCGGCGCGTCGGCCGGGACGAGCACCTCCCAGGCGGGCGCCCACCGGACCGGGCGGCGCGCGGCGCCGGGTGCGCCGATCGCGTCCGGCGGGTCGGCGCTCGCCGGGTCGGCGTCCGGCGGGTCGGCGTCCGGCGGGTCCGTGGCGTCCGCCGGGCTCCCGCGGTCCGGTGAAGTGGTCCTCTTGCCTGCCATGGAAATGGACCTTAAACCGGACCGGTCGCCGACCGTAGCGTCATCGGCATGAACCCCTCCCTCCGCACCGGCGCGCTGCTCGCCGCGCTCGCCTGCGTCCTGGTCGGCGCCTCCTTCACCGCGAACGGCGCGCTCGTCGGCTACCCGCACGCCGGCGGCCAGGCGCTGCGGTACGGCGCCGCGTTCGTCCTGCTCGCGCCGCTCGCCCGGCGCGGCGCGGGGGAGCGGCTGCGGCGGCTGACCGCGCGGCAGTGGGCGCTGACCGCGGCGACCGCGGCGGTCGGCATGGTGGGGTTCAACCTCGCGGTGCTGGCCGCCGAGCGGACCGCGGAACCGGCCGTGCCGGGCGTGCTGGTCGGCTGCGCGCCGGTCGTGGTGGCGGTGCTCGTCCCGCTGGCGGTGGGCCGCCGCCCGGCCGCGGGGGTCGGCTCCGGCGCGGTGCTGGTGGCCGCGGGCGCCTTCGTGGTGCAGGGCTGGGGCGGCGCCGACCGGGCGGGACTGTGCTGGTCGGTGCTGGCGCTCGCCGGCGAGGTCGGGTTCGCGCTGCTGGCCGCGCCGGTGGTCCGGCCGCTGGGCCCGCTGCTGTTGTCGACATGCGTGACCGGGCTGGCCGCGGCCGAGGCGACGGTCCTGGCCGTGGCGGGCGACGGCTTCCGCGTGCCCGCGGGCCGCGAGTGGCTCGCGCTGGGCTGGCAGGCGGTCGTCGTGACGGTGGTCGGCTTCGTGTGCTGGTACGCGGGCATGCAGCGGCTGGGCGCGGAGCGCGCCACGCTTTTTTCCGGGCTCATCCCGGTGTCCGCGGCGCTCACCGCGCCGCTGGTCTCGGTCGGCACGTACGGGCCCGGCCGGCTCGCGGGCAGCGCCCTGGTCGCGGCGGGCGTGGCGATCGGCTCGGGCGCGCTGCGCCCGGCCCGCGCGCGACCCGCGGCGCCGGGCCGGACCCGGCGCCGCGTCCGGCCGGCGGGACGAGTCCCGCTTCGGCGCGGCGTCCGTGCCCGTCCACGCCGGGCCGGCGCCGGGTGCGGAATCCCGCGTGAATCTTCCGGCAGGGCGGGGAACTCCGCCGGGTTGCGGGGAGTTGTGACAGTACGGGCCGGTGCGGTGCGCCGGTCCGGCCAACTGCCCCGACCGGGCGCCCCCGTCCCGGTCGGGGCGCCCGGACCGTCCGGCGGACCGCGGCTCCCCTCCTCTCGCGGTCGCCGGGCGGCGGAGCCGCGCGGACGGGCGCCGCGGCCGTGCTACTTCGCGCCGAGCACCTGCTGCACCGGGTCGATCGCGAAGTACACCAGGAAGCACAAGGACACGCCCCACACCAGCGGGTGCACGTCGCGCCACCTGCCGAGCACCAGCTTGATGGCCACGAACGACAGGAAGCCGGCGCCGATCCCGTTGGTGATGCTGTAGGTGAAGGGCATCACGGCGATGGTCAGGAAGGCCGGGATGCCGATGTCGTACTGCGTCCAGTCGATGTTCCTGACCTGGGCCATCAGCAGGAAACCGACAGCGACCAGCGCGGGCGCGGCGGCCTGCGAGGGCACCACGCCGGCCAGCGGCGACAGGAACAGCGCGACCGCGAAGAGCGCGCCGGTCACCACGCTGGCCAGCCCGGTGCGCGCGCCCTCGCCGACCCCCGCCGCGGACTCCACATAGGCGGTGTTGGAGGAGCAGGAGGCCGCGCCGCCCGCCACGGCGGCGGCGCCGTCGATGAAGAGCACCCGCCCGATATTGGGCACCCGGCCCTTCGCGTCGAGCAGCCCGGCCTCGTTGGAGATGCCGACGATCGTGCCCATCGCGTCGAAGAAGTCCGAGAGCACCAGGGTGAAGACGAACAGCGACGCGGTCACGCCGCCGGCCGCGGAGAAGCCGCCGAAGAGGCTGAAGTGGCCGACGAGCCCGAAGTCCGGGGTGGCGACGACGTCGTGCGGCATCTTCGGCACGGTCAGGCCCCAGGCCCGGTCCGGCACGTCGGCGATCTCGTTGATGACGATCGCGACCACCGTCATCGTGACGATGCTGATCAGGATCGCGCCCCTGACCCGCCGCGCGACCAGCGCCACCGTCAGCAGCACACCGAGGCAGAACACCAGTACCGGCCAGCCGGCGAGGGTCCCGGTGCCACCGAGCTGCACGGGCACGGTGGTGTCGGCGGCGTCGGGTATCCGGGTGGCGAAGCCGGCGTCGATGAAGCCGATGAAGGCGATGAACAGGCCGATGCCCACGCTGATCGCCTGCTTGATGGCCTGCGGGATGGCGTTCATGATCGCCTCGCGCAGCCCGGTCACCACCAGGACGCAGATCAGCAGCCCCTCCAGGACCACCAGGCCCATCGCGTCCGGCCAGCTCATCTTCGGCGCGAGCTGGAAGGCGACCACCGCGTTGAGCCCGAGCCCGGCGGCGATCGCCAGCGGCAGATTGCCGCCGACGCCCATGATCACCGTCATCACGGCCGCCACCAGGGCGGTAGCGGTGAGCAGTTGGGCCGTGGACAGGTGGTGGTGGTACTTGTCCGTCGCGCCGCCGAGGATGATCGGGTTCAGCACCAGGATGTACGCCATGGTGAAGAAGGTCGCGACGCCGCCCCTGACCTCCCGTCCGGGGGTCGAGCCGCGCTCGCTGATCCTGAACCAGCGGTCGACGGCGTTGTTTCCGGGCGGCGGTGCGGACGCGGGGCGGACGGCGTCCACGACGGATTCCGGCATGGTGCTCCTCTGGGCGGGACCGGGTGACACCCGGCGGCACGGGACTCGCGGGGCACACGGATTGTGCCCGCGCCCGAACGCTCACGGGTTTCACCGGCGTTACCCCGTATCACCGTCGGGTTTCGGCCATGCTCAGGTCAACACCCGCGGCGTCGCCGGTGACCGGCCCTCCCCGACCGGCCGTCCCCGACCGGCCCGGTCCGGAGCGGGACCGGCCGGGCCGGGAGGGCGTCACATCCCGCCGGCCACCCGCAGCACCGCGCCGGTGGTGTACGACGCCTCCGGCGACAGCAGCCACGCCACCGCGGCGGCGACCTCCTCCGGCTCGCCCGGCCGCCGCATCGGGATGCGGTCCGCGGCCCGCCACGGCCGCTGCGGGTCGCCCATCGCCGCGTGGATGTCGGTGACGACCATGCCGGGCTGCACCGAGTTGACCCGCACGCCCTCCTGCGCCAGCTCCTTGGACAGGCCCACCGTCATCGCGTCGACCGCCGCCTTGCTCGCCGCGTAGTGGACGTACTCGCCGGGGCTGCCGAGCGTCGCGCCGCCCGAGGAGATGTTCACGATCGCGCCGCCCGCGCCGCCGTGCCGGGTGGACATGGCCAGCACCGCGCGCCGGGCGCAGATCATCGCGCCCATCACGTTGACGTCCACCACCCGGCGCATGACCTCCACCGGCGTCTGCGCGAAACGGCCCAGCGGACCGGTGACGCCCGCGTTGTTGACCAGCCCGGTGACCGGGCCGAGGTCGCGCGCCACCGCCTCGAAGAAGGCGTCCACGCCGTCCTCGTCGCGGGTGTCGACCTGGTGGACCAGCGCCTGGCCGCCCGCCTCGCGGACCCGCGCGGCCACCGAGTCGGCCGCCTCGCGGGCCCGCTCGTAGCCGATGCCGACCCGGTGGCCGGCCGCCGCGAGCCGCACCGCGACTGCCGCGCCGATGCCCCGGCTGCCGCCCGTGACCACCGTGACCTGCGCCGCCGCACCGTCCATCGACCCTGCCCCTCCCGCCGTGCCCGTGTGTGCGCCGCGCCCTGATCCCGCCGTGCGCGCGGTGTGACCGTCCGTGGCCGGAATCCCACGGAGATCACGAACGCTATCGCAGCACTCCGTCAACATTGCATGAACGTCGCATGTATCCGGTTCCGGTCGGCATGGGCGGGAATCGAGGATTGGTCTTGACCAACTTCGCGACCCGGCTCTATCGTCCAGTAGTGCAAGAACCTTTAATAAACAGAGGTTCCTAAACAAGGCTTAACAAGCCGGGGACAGGCCGGCCCGGCTCGGACGCGGCCACGGTGATTGCGAGGACAGGGTGGGGACCACGCAGCTCGAATCGGTGCAGGAGCCGAAGTACTGGCACCTCAAGACGGTGCTGAACGACGCCCTCGACTCGGAGTTCGAGGTCGGCGAGATCCTTCCGAACGAGCGCGACCTCGCCGCCCGTTTCGGCGTCGCGCGGGCCACGCTCCGCCAGGCGCTGGAGCAGCTGGAGCTGGAGGGCCGGCTGCAGCGCCGGCGCGGCGTCGGCACCACCGTGGCACCGCCGCGCATCGGCGTGGCGGTCGGCCCGTCCGCGGGGCAGTGGCCCGGCGCGGGCCCGGACGCCTGGCGCACCGTCGGCTGCGTCGAGGCCGCGGCCCCCGCGCCGCTCGCCGCGCTGCTGGGCACCGGACCGGAGGAGACCGTCCACACCATCCGCCGCGAGCGGACCGTCCAGGGCCAGCAGGTCGCCACCGAGCTGCTGTACGTGCCGCAGTCCTCGGTGCCGGGCCTGTCCCCGATGCTCACCCCGGCCGCCCACGCGCCCGCCGTGCTGCGTGCACTGCACGCCCTGCGGCTGGAGGGCGAGGACCGCTCGGTCGAGCTGGGCTCGGCCCGCGCGGAGGACGCCCGCCAGCTCGACCGGCTGCCCGGGGCCCCGGTCCTGGTCGTCACCACCCGCTATGTCGCCGAGGGCCGGGTCGCCGCCGCGTCCGTGGCCACCTACCGCGCCGACACCTGCCGGCTGACGTTCGGCGACTCGGGCGCGATGGAGGTCACCCACCACGCGTCCGACGAGGACCGCCAGGCGTCCTGACGCCCGCCGCCGGCTCCTGCGACGCGTCGCCGCCGCCTCCTGTCGACGGGCCACGGGTCCGCTCCGCACGCCGGAGCGGACCCGTCGCCGTGCCGGGCGCGCGCCGCGCCGGGTGCTCGCCGTGCCAGGTGCTCGCCGTGCCGCGTCGTGTCGATCGCCGTGCTCCGAACCGCCGCCCGCGCCCACGGCCGCAAGGTCCCCCTCCCGCGTCGCCCCCGCGCCGGGCCGGGCCCGCGGCGAGGGCTCAGGGCCGGGCCAGCGACGTCTGCTCGACGGCGAAGAGCTGCTCCTCGACGTGGTCCAGCGCCAGCTTCAGCGCGCCCGTGGCGATCGCCTCCTGGCCGAGTGCGGAGAGCACCACGTTCGGCGGGCGCAGGCAGTAGCGGGCCAGCTCCGAGCGCAGCGGGTCGAGCACCCCGTCGAGCCCCGCCGCCCAGCCGCCGATCACCACCAGCTCGGGGTCGATCGCCAGGACCAAAGCCGCCACGTCGTGCACCAGACGCCGCAGGAAGCGCTCCACCGCGTCCTTGGCCTGCACGTCGCCCTCCCGGGCCAGCGCGAACACCCGCTCCACGGCGGGCTCGTCCAGCGGGTGCAGCGGCTCGCCAGTGGTGGACAGCAGATACTCGGGGGTCACCTCGCGGCCCAGCAGGTGCAGCGCGCCGATCTCCCCGGCCGCGCCGCCGAAGCCGCGGTGCAGCCGCCCGCCGATCAGCGAGCCGGCGCCGGGACTCAGCCCGGCGAGCACGAACACCACGTCGTCCGTGCCGACCGCGACGCCCTTCCAGTGCTCGGCGACCGCGGCCACGTTCGCGTCGTTCTCCACCAGCACCGGACATCGGAAGGAGCGCTGCAGCCGCTCGCCGAGCGGCAGCCCGGTCCAGCCCGGCAGGGCCGTGCTCAGCCGTACCTCGCCGTGCGCCTCGACGATGCCGGGGCTGCCCACGCCCACCGCCCACAGGGTGCTGCGCGCCACCCCCGCCTTGCGCAGCAGCTCGGCGACGGTGCCGCGGACGCGTTCGATGCGGTCGTCGGCCGGCGCCGCCTCGTCCACCGCGTGCACGTGGGAGTCCAGCAGCCGGCCGCTGAGGTCGGAGAGCACCACCCGCACCTGGTGGGCGCCGATCTCGATGCCCAGCAGGTGCCCGGCCTCGGCGTGGAAGCGGAACCGGCGAGGCCAGGCCCTGCTTGCGCGCGTCGCCGGGCTCGGGCGCGGCCTCCACCACCAGGCGGGACTCGGTCAGGCCCTCGATCACGCCCTCGACGGTCGGCCGGGACAGGCCGGTGTCGCGCACCAACTCGGTGAGGGTAGGGGTCTGCGCTCCGCGCAGCGCGTGGAGGACGACCGCGGAATTGATCCGCCGGAGCAGGGAGGGGTCCCCGCCGGTGAGTCGCCCCAAGGTGTGTCCTCCCAGCCGTGCCCGTGTGTGGCGGATCGTACCCGGCGCCGCGCCGCGCGGCGAGCACGGACGGATACCGTTTGCGTGACGCCCTGCGCGGCGTGCCGGGCACGCTTCCGGCAGCGTACGGCCCCGGCGGCCCGGCCGATGCCGATTGTCAGAGGGTGGCTGTTTACTTGCGGGCATGGATCTTGCTGCCCAGATCGCCGAGGTGGACCGGATGCGCGCGCTCGACTTCCCCGCGCGGCGGCTGCGCGATGCCGCGCGCCGCAGCGGGCCCGGTTTCCACCTCGCCGTGCTCGCCGCCGGCCACGAGGCGGACGCCGAGGCCCTCGTCGAGCGGCTCGCCGGCCGCTGGGGCGAGCCCGAGGTGCTCGACCTGCTGCCGTACCGCGCCCAGCAGCGGCGAGGCATACCGGTGCCGCCGGTGCTCGCGGAGCTGTGCGCGGGCGCGCCCGGGGTCGGCGAGGTCTACGGCTGGCGGGTCGGCGAGCGGTGGACGGCCGTCGGCGTCGGGGTCGCCGACGCCCCGGGGGACTCCGGCACCGGCGACGGGCGGCGCTCGCCGTACCGGATCGTGCTGGCGGTCGGTCAGGAGACCGCGGTGCCGGGGCCGGTGGCCGCCGGCGGCTGAGCCTGCGGCACGGGCTCCGCGTACGCCGCCGCGCGCAGCCGGCCGAACTCCTCGGCCAGCGCGGCCGGCGTCCAGTGCGCGTTGAGCCCGCTGGGGCTCGGCAGTGCCCACACCCGGGTGCCGCCGAGCGTCCGCGGCTGCGGGCCCACCGCGGCGTGCCGGTCGCCGAAGGCCACCCGGTAGGCGGTCAGTCCGAGCACCGCCAGCCAGGCCGGGCGGAAGGCCGCCACCTTCGCCCGCACCTGCTCGCCGCCGGCCACCAGTTCGGCGGCGCTCAGCTCGTCCGCCCGCGCCGTGGCCCGCGGCGCCACATTGGTGATGCCGAGGCCGAGCGCGAGCAGGTCGCGCTGCTCGGCGGGGGCGTAGCGGCGCGGGGTGAAGCCGGAGGCGTGCAGCGCGGGCCAGAACCGGTTGCCCGGCCGGGCGAAGTGCTGCCCGGTCCACGCCGACATCAGCCCCGGGTTGATGCCGCAGAAGAGCACCCGCAGGCCCGGGGCGATCACATCGTCCAGGGTGCGGTCGCGGGCCGCGGCCAGCTGCTCCGGCGTCAGAGGATCGCCCCCGGCCGGTACGCCGCGGCCTGCGGGTGCGCCTTCACCACGTCCTCGATCCGCCGCACCACCTCGGCGACCTGCCCAGCCGCCGCGCCGGTGAAGGACAGCGGGTCGCCCATCAGCGCGTCCAGGGCCGCCCGGTCCAGCGGGATGCGCTCGTCGGCGGCCAGCCGGTCCAGCAGTTCGTTGCGCTCGGTGCCCTGCTCGCGCATCGCCAGCGCGGCCGCCACCGCGTTCTCCTTGATGGCCTCGTGCGCGATCTCCCGGCCGACGCCCGCCCGCACCGCGCCCATCAGCACCTTGGTGGTGGCCAGGAACGGCAGATAGCGGTCCAGCTCGCGGGCGACCACCGCGGGGAAGGCGCCGAACTCGTCCAGCACCGTCAGGAAGGTCTCCAGCAGCCCGTCGAAGGCGAAGAAGGCGTCCGGCAGCGCGACCCGGCGCACCACCGAGCAGGACACGTCGCCCTCGTTCCACTGGTCGCCGGACAGCTCGCCGGTCATCGACGCGTAGCCGCGCAGGATCACCATCAGCCCGTTGACCCGCTCGCAGGAGCGCGTGTTCATCTTGTGCGGCATGGCCGAGGAGCCCACCTGCCCCGGCTTGAAGCCCTCGGTGACCAGTTCGTGCCCGGCCATCAGCCGGATCGTCTTGGCCAGCGAGGAGGGTCCGGCGGCGAGCTGCACCAGCGCGGTCACCGCGTCGTAGTCCAGCGACCGCGGGTAGACCTGGCCGACGGAGGTGAAGGCCCGCGAGAAGCCCAGGTGGGCGGCGATGCGCCGCTCCAGCTCGGCGAGCCTGCCGGTGTCGCCGCCGAGCAGGTCCAGCATGTCCTGCGCGGTGCCGACCGGGCCCTTGATGCCGCGCAGCGGATAGCGCGCGAGCAGGTCCTCGACCCGGGCGAGGGCCACCAGCAGCTCGTCGGCGGTGGTCGCGAACCGCTTGCCGAGCGTCGTGGCCTGCGCCGCCACGTTGTGCGAGCGTCCGGCCATCACCAGTTCCGCGTACTGCGCGGCCAGGTCGCCCAGCCGGGCCAGCACCGCGACCGCGCGGTCCCTGACGAGCTCCAGCGACAGCCGGATCTGCAGCTGCTCGACGTTCTCGGTCAGATCGCGCGACGTCATGCCCTTGTGCACCTGCTCGTGCCCGGCCAGCGCGTTGAACTCCTCGATGCGCGCCTTCACGTCGTGCCGGTTGACCCGCTCGCGCGCCGCGATCGACTCCAGGTCGACCTGCTCGACCACCCGCTCGTAGTCGGCGATCGCCTGCTCCGGGACCTCGATCCCCAGATCCCGCTGCGCCCGCAGCACGGCGAGCCACAGGCGGCGCTCCAGCACCACCTTCTGCTCGGGGGACCACAGGGTCGCCAGCTCCGCCGAGGCATAGCGGCCGACGAGGACGTTCGGGATACGCGGCTTGGCAGTCACGTGGGGAGAGCATACCCGCCATCCATGCGGGTCTGTGATGTCTACGCAGAGCGCGAGACCCCTGGTCAGGGGCCGAACGACGGCGTCCGTCCGCATCGTCTGTGAGACGCGCGTGAGACGACAGCGGCGCCGCCCCGGTGCGGGAACACCAGGGCGGCGCCTTGATCCCGACCCCTTCCGATCAAGGAGTCAGACCCGTGACCGACCGTACCGTCACCGTGGTCACCACCGACCACGGACCGATCACCATCCCCGAACCCCCGTGGTGCACCGGGACCTACCACCCGGACGGCGGGGCCCGCGCCGAGATCTCCCACAGCGGCCCCGTGATCGATGTGCTGGTCGGGACCGAGCGCGGCCCGCAGCGCCTCGCCGAGCTGCTGCTGTGGCAGGTCCCGTTCCCCGCGCCGGACGAAGCGCACAGGGACGCGGTGCACGTCGTCGTGCAACTGCTGGACGGGCACCACTACGGGTACGACGCGCCCGCCCTGGAAGCCCTCGCCGTCGACCTCACCGAGGCCGCGGCGAAGGTGCGCCGGGTCGCCCGTCGGCTGGCCGCTGAGGTCCCCGGGGGCAACCGATGACCGGCCGTCCCGTTCCGCTGGCCGCCGAGCCGTTGCTGCCTGCGTGTCACCTGTGCGGCGGCACCGCCGGCCCGTGGGTGCCCGATGCGTCCGGCACCCGCTGGCCGTCCGGTGCGCAGAAGTTCGTGTGCAAGGACGGCTGCCAGGGCGAGCCTGACGGGGAGCTTGCCGCGGTGGAGGCCGCCGAGGAGAAGGATCTCCGCAGTGTGGAGAGCGCGCGCGTGCGACGCCGGGCGCCGCTGTCCGTACGCGTGGACGACCGGCTTGCCGACGACCTCGCGGCCATGGCACGCGCCGGGCTGAACCCGTCCACCGCCGTGCGTGCCGCGGTCGGGATCGTCGCCGACGCCTACCGGTACGCGTGGTCTCACGGCGTCGTCCCGGAGGGCGTGCAGCCGGTCATCACGGGCTGCGCGGTCCTGCCGTACGACAGCGGTATGACGGCACCGCCGGGGGCGTAGGACGGGCGTATGACGCAGGTCGGGCGGCATGCCGCCCGCGTGCGACGGGGCCCCGCGCGATCGGCAACGCGCGGGGCCCCGGCCCGCCTACGGGCGGTACTGCAACCGCCCGTCCCCCGTGAGGCTCGGCTGCTCATCCAGCGGCAGGAGGCGGTGCCGCCGCACGCACGGCGCGCAGGCGTAGAGGAGGTGCCCCGGCCCTGACCCGGACTCGATCAGCGCCACCGCCGTACCGCCCAGCAGGTTTACGCGGCACATCACGCACTCGCGGAGGATCGTCGGTGTCGGCCGGGTGGCGCGGGTAGGCTCGTGCATGTCGACTCCCTTGCAGTCGTCCACACCCCCGGGCCCTGGCCGGCCGCGGGGGTTTCTGCTGCTCAGACGGTACCGCTATAGGCCGCTACATGGTGCCCCATACGGCCACCTACAGATGCCCGCCGTGGGGTGCAGCCCTAGCGTCCGAACCATGACCGAGCTGCCGCAGTACGTGTACGTGCAGGTCGCCGACCGGATCGAGGAAGAGATCCGGTCCGGCCGCCTGCCTGTCGGCGCCCGGCTGCCGAACGAGCGGGCGATGGGCGAGCAGTACGGCGTCGCGCCGGGCACCGCGCGGCGGGCCGTCGCCGAGCTGCGTGACCGTGGCCTGGTGGCGACGCTCCCGAACAAGGGGACGTTCGTGATCGCCACGCCGCAGCAGTAGCCGGCGAGCGCGCGCCCCGAGGCTCCCCCGGTCCCGGTCACGATCCGGCGACGGCGCCCCTGGCCCCCCGTGGCCGGCGCTACGGTGTGGCCTCCACATCCGATCTGGGGGGATCATGCGCATCCGCACCACCGCCGCCGTGCTCGCCGTCCCGGCCGCGTTACTCGCCGGCTGCTCGTCCGGCAGCAGCAAGTCGGCGCCCGAGGAGCCCGGCGTCGCCACCAGCGCGCCGGCTACTGTGAAGGCCATCACCGGCAAGCAGGCCGACGCCGCGACCGTCACCAAGCAGCTCGCCGCGGCCGTGCCGTCGGTGAAGCTCACGGTCACCTACACCGAGGCCACCGACCCGAACAGCCGCATGGGCCGACCGCACCAGTACGTCAGCAAGACGGCGTTCGCCGACTCCCGCGTCAGCACGAACCCCAAGGCCAAGGACGAGGCGGACGGGCGGCCGGACGCGATCTCCTACGGGGGCACAGTCGAGGTGTTCGCCGCGGACGCCGACGCCAAGGCGTGGGTCGACGGCATCGACAAGATGGGGCAGGCGGTGTCCTCGCTGGTCACACCGGATTACCTGCTGCGGCAGGGGCGGTATGTGATCCGGGCGTCGGACCTGCTGACGCCTGGGCAGGTCGCTGAGTACAAGGCGGTCCTGGCCAAGCTGGACTGAGCAGCGGGGGCGTGGCGATTCGGCAGCGCGGGCACGGCGCTGCCCCTACCCTCTGGCCATGCAGATACCTACCCGGGGGAGAGGCGGCGTGCTGGCGCTCGCCACGACCCTGTTGATCGGCGCCCTGCTGGGCGGCGGCGGTGTGGCGGCCGGACTCGCTCTGCCGTCGGGAGCAACTGGGCCTCGCGGCCCCGCGGGGCCCAGCGGGGAGACGGGTCCGCGTGGCCCCGTCGGGGCGGTTGGCCCCCGCGGTGTGCCGGGCGTACGGGGCCCTGCCGGACCGGCAGGGCCCGCCGGACCGGTGCAGCAGTCAGCCAGCACGCCGACGGGCCAGCCGTTCCAGGGCGGTTATCTCCTGGGCAACGGGGGCGGCTGTCCGGCCGGCACGAGTCAGTGGACGACGGTGTACGTGCAGGAGGGCGACCCGATTGGGGCCGTAGGTGACACACGTGCCGTGCCGATGGCGCTGTGCAGAGTGGGCTAACCGGGTGCCACTGATGCTCGGATGGTGAGTACCAGCGGCACGACATCACCTCCCGAACACGGTCTGCACGTTGCCGCCACCGTCGCTGACGATGGCGCGGATCAGCCGGCGTACCGGCTCTGGGCCGTCTACGACGATGCGCACCGTCTGCGTGCCCCCGCCACCGACTGCGGACTGCGCCGCCGCGGCGCCGCCGACGCCGATGCCGGCGCCCATGCCGAGCCCATCGGAAGCGGAGCCACCGAGCGCTGCTGCGGCGGCGCTCACGCCGTCCACCTGCGACAGCATGCCCGCGGCGAACGCAGAGCCCATCGCCTGGCCGGAGTAGTGGACCCACCCGCGGCCCGACAGGGGGCCCTTCTTCGCCGGACTGAAGGGGAAGTAGTCGCGCACCTTCCCCAGCACGCTGGACGCCGCATCTTCCGCCGCGCCGGCCATCGACTTGATGCCGCCGATGAACCCGGAGATGAGCGACTGACCCGAGTGCCACAGCGTGGCCCCCAGGTCGCCCACCGCGCGCGCCGCCCGGCCGCCCAGCCCGCCGAGCCACCCCACGGCCTGATCCAGACCCGAGCGGATCGCGCGGACCATCCCGGCCGCCGCGTTGGCGGCGACGCCGATGATCCGGCCCGGCAGCGCGGCCAGCGCCGCCGCGGCCATACCCGGCAGCCGGCCCAGCCACCCCGCGATCCCGCGCACGAGATCCGGGATGATGCTGTGCCCGATCAGCACGTCGTAGAGGTGCTGGAACAGCGAGATCGTCTGCTGCACCAGCCACGACACCGCGCGCAGCGGCACCGCGAACGCGGCCTGAAGTGTGCCGAGCACCTTGATCAGGCCGAGCAGCACGGGCACCGCGGTGACGGCAATCGCCGTGGTCAGACGAAGAAACAGGATCGCGAGCGTGGTCAGCGGCGGGATCAGCGGCAGCAGCGCGGGCAACAGGCCCGTGACCATCTGCACGCCGAGGAGGGTGATCTGCGGCAGCAGCGGCGCGAGCGCGGTCAGGAGCTGCCCGACGGACTGCCCCAACTGCACGAGGTAGGGGATCAGCGTGGGGATCACCGGCAGGAGCTGCGTGAACGTCCGCAGCCACTGGTCGGCGTACTGATCCACCATGTCGGCGATCACCGCCGCGAGGCCCGCGACGACCGGCATGAGGCCGTCGCTCAACTGGCCCATCACCCTGTCGAGGACGGGGGCCGCCTTGGCGAACGCCGCGGCGAGCGTCCCGGTGATCTTGGCCAGCGGCGGCAGCAGGGCCCGGCCGAGCTGCCCGACCACGGGCGCGATCGCGGCGAGGTAGTTCCCGACCAGCCGCAGCACGGGCGTCAGCACCGGGCCGAGCGCGGCGATCATCGCGCCGACCACGGGCAGAAGCGGCACGATCTCGTCGCCGAGCTGGCCGACCGCGTACGCGGCGGCGTTCAGCACCGGGCCGAGCGCGGCGATGACGGGTTGCAGGGCACCGCCGAGCGCGGTGATCAGCCGCTGTACGGGCGGACCGAGGGTGGTGAAGACGGGGGCGATGGCTCCGAGTGCCTGAACGACCAGCGGCGCCAGGGTGGTGCCGAGCGTCTTCATGGCGCCGAAGAGGGCTCCGAGCGCGCTCTGCACGACGGGGCTGGCAAACGCGCTCTTCATGGCGCCGCTGATCTGGACGAGGACGCCGAGCCACGAGCCGCCCGCGACGTTCGCGGCCTGGAAGACCGACCCGATCACCGAGCCGAGGTTGCCGAGTACCTGCCCGATCTCCTTGATCAGGCCAACTGCGGTGTTGATCGCGCGACCCATACCGCCGGACGAGAACGCCGCCGAGATCTTCGCGGCCACACCGTCGACCCCGCCCGCGACAGCGGCCGTCAGCCGCTGGAACTGCGGCGCACCCGCGGCGGCGATCTGCGTGAACGCCGTGATCACCTGGCCGGGGATGCGGGTCAGCCGGCCGAGGCCCGCCGCGGCGCCGTCCAGCGCCTGACCGAGCACGCCGGACCGGGCCAGGCCGCGGGCCGCGCCCAACACGCCCAGCCCCATGCGGTTGAGGCTGTCCGCGTTGGCGTCCAGCGCCCGGCGCAGCACCGGCAGCCCCACCGCGGCTGTGGAGGCGAGGGCCGCCGCCCAGCCCGCAAAGAGCCTCTGCTGCACGTCGAGCTGGAGCGCGCGCCACGCCGGGCCGAGCGCGATGATCTCCCGCACGAACGCGCGGGCGCTGGGCGCCAGCTTGGCCATGGCCGCGGCGAACGCGTCCACACCGCCCCCGCCCCCGCCGCCGGCCGCGCCCTTAGCGAGCGCCTCCTGCGCCTGCCGGATCGCGTCCAGCCCCTGCTGCGCGGTGCGGGCCTGCTGCTCGCGCGCGTCGGCGAGCGCCTGCTCGCGGTCGCCCACATCCCGCGCGGCCTGCGCCGCCGCAGCCTGCGCGTCCACGACCTGCTTGCTGCCGTTGACGCCCGCCTTGTTCGCGGCGTCCGTGTCCTCCTGGAGCCGCCGCACCGCGAGCTGCTGCTCGGCGAGTGCCTGCTCGGCCTCCCGGATCGCGAGCTGATCCCGGGCAAGCTGCTCCGTGCCCGCACCCTGTGAGAGATCCTGGTTGTACTGCGCCTGCGCGTCGGTGAGGGCGTTGGTCGCGTCCTGCACGCTGTTCTGCGCGTCGATCAGCGCGTTGTTCTGGTCCTCCAGGTCCCGCGCGGCTTGCTTGCGGGCGTCGCTGACGGCCCGCTGTGCCGCGAGGGCGGCGCGCTGCGCGTCGGCGAGGTCCCGCTCGGCGCGCGCGGTCGCCTCGGCGGCCTGCCGGTTGGAGTACGCCGCGTTCTCGGTGGCCCGCTGGAGATTCCGCTGCGCGTCGGCCGCCTGGTTGGCGGCCTTAGCCGCGGCACCCCCGCCGCCGACGGCCGGAGCGAACGCCGCCTTGAGCGCCGCACCGACGCCGCTCCCGCCCACCTTGATCCCGGCCACCGCACCGGCCAGCGACAGCACCGCCGTCGCGCCCACCGCGGCGGCCGGCGCGATGTTCACCAGCGCGCCCACCAGCCCCGCGATCACCGGGATCGCCGCGCCGATGATCAGCGGCCACTTCAGGAACCCGAGCGCGGCGTTCACCGCCGACCACGCGGCGGACGCCAAGCTGCCCAGCCGGCCGGACGTGGCCGCCGCGCTGCCGCGGTCGTCCACCCGCACGTCCACGGTCGGCCGCTCGCGGTCGACGCGCTCGGCCTCCTCGCGCACGTGCGCCAGCTCGGCGGTCGCGCGGGCGGTGTTCGCGTCCACGTCGACGGTCGCGGTGGTCGTCTCACGCTCCAGCCGGTCCAGCGCGCTGCGCGTGCTGGCAATGGTGCTGAACGCCGACTCGGTGTCCACGTCGATCCGCGGCCGGCTGGCGGAGCCGTTGAGCTTGGCGAGCATCGTCCCGATCACGGTGAGCTGCGCGCGCACCCGATCAATGTCCACGTCGACATCGATCGTGCCGTGCAGCCGCCGGATGCGCTCCCGGATCGCGGCCAGCTCCCGCTCGGCAGGCGTGCTGTCCGCGGTGATCGTCACCTCGGGCAGCTCATCGAGCATGTGCAGGAGGTTGCCGCGGATGCCTTCCGCGGTCAGCTCCGCCTCGGCGGCCATCGCGCCGAGTGCCGCCTGCGTGGCCGTCACACCCGCGGCCACGCCGCTGGTGTCGAGATCGACGCGGGCCACCAGCTCGCCAACGGTCAGCGCCATGAGTCAGGCCGCCTCTCCCGCAGCGCCGGCGGCGGCTTCCAGCGTCGGAAGCTGGGACACCTCCTTGGGCGGCTGCTCGGTGTGGAAGTCGAGGTAGTCCCACGGCGCGTGCTCCCGCTGACCGGCGAGGGCGCCGCGGAGCTGCCCGGTCTCGGCCTGCCAGCCCTTGACGCCGTGGGTGTCCTGCACCCACCGGTCGACGGCGCCGAGGTCGCCGGTCTCCTGGGCGTGGGTGAGCACGGCCCGCTGCATAATGTCGTCGCCGTAGCGCTGCGCGTCGGCGAGCAGCGCGGCGCGAGCCTGCCGGCTGGGGGCGTTGCGCACGGCGTCGTTGGCGGCGCGCCACGCGGTCAGCAGCACGGCGCGGTCGGCCGGGCTGGTGCCTTCGGGGATGTCCGGACCACTGGGCACGAGGCCGTTGAGGTAGTCGAGCCGGGCTTGTCGGCGGGCGGTGAGCCGGCCGTGCGCCTCGGCCATGTCCTTGACGTGCTGCTCGTGGGCTGCGGCCAGGGCGCGGGCCTTGGCGAGGTCCGAGGTCATCGGGTCGTTGCGGATCTCGGCGATCCGACCGGCGTACCAGCCGCGCGCGGCGCGGGCCATGCCGTGGTCGGGGTCGTCGTTCGGGTGTGTCGCGAACGGGTTGGCCGGTGGCTGCTGCTGGCGGGCGGCGAGCCCGGCGAAGAGACTGGTCATCAGGCGGCCCGTCCGATCGCGTCGCGCAGGTCGGCGGCGAACGGGAAAGCGTTGAAGAGGGCGCCGACACCGCCATCCGTGGCCCGCAACGCGGTGTACAGCGTCGTGATCTCGGTGGGAGTGAGCGCCAGGGCGACCGCGCCAGCGATGGCCCGCGCGGGTTCGAGCTCGTGCATGCGCGTACCGGTGGCGTAGTGGACGACGCTCCGGCCACCCGCGGGCCCGGTACCGCCCATGACGCCGTACGTGCTGCGGGATGTCTGCCGGTCGATGCCCTGCGCGGTGAGTTCGTCGGCGATGGCGTCGGCAGCGTGAGACAGGTCCCGGACCTGCTCGTTACGGCTACTGACGAGCGCGTGCAGGTCGGCCACGGCGTCCGTGACGCGCTGCACGGAGGCGGTCATGGCCTCGGTCTGGTCGGCGGCGGTGGCTGCCTGCACACGCTGGGCGATCTGCTGGGCGCGGGCGTGCCGGTCGGCTTCCTCGGCGGCGGCCAGCCGGCGGCGGGCCGCCTCGACCCGGAGGTCGGCGAACTCGATGAGGTCGCGCTTCGCGGCGAGGTCGCCGGGGGTGACGTTGGCGTCGCCGGATCGGATCTGCTCGGCGAGGGCGTCGGCGAGAGACTGCGCTTCGGCGCGTTCGCGCTGGGCGTCGGCGAGGTCGGTGCGGGCCTGCGCGGGGGTGGGGGCGTCGGCGGTCTTGGCCATCGGTCAGCTCTCCTGCGGCTGGCCGGCGGGGCGCGCTGCCTTGTGGGGGGCGAGCACGGTGCGGGCGTGCTGGACGGCGGTGGCGCGCTGCTGCTGCTCGGCGGTGATGCGGGCTTGGACGGCGGCGGCCAGGCCCGGGCGGGGGGCGGGGTTGTTGGTCATGGGCGTCTCCTGCGTGGCGGTGCCGGTCGAGGTCGGCGGAGTCGATGAGCCAGGCGGCGCCGACGCGGCGGGCCTGGATACGGCCGGTCCGGGCCAGTCGCCGCACGTACTCGGTGGAGCACTCCAGCCGTGCGGCGGCCTCACCCGTTCCAAGCTCCACATTGGCCCGCTCCACAGGCGGGGTTCCGGCACCGGAACTCGGTCCAATTGGCGCCGCGTCGGCACGCTGGTCGGCGGCGTGCAGAGCGACCAGGAGGCGGCGCACGGTGGGGGAGACCTCGCCGCCGTCCGCACGTACGCGGGCGGTGAGGTCGCGCACGAGGGCGCGCAGTACCTCGCCGGCGACAGCCGCGGGTACGACAACGGAGCCGTCCGGACGGATGAGCCCTGCGCTGCGGGTATCCCGGTCCGTGCCGCCGCCGGCCTCGATGACGGCCGTGGCGGGCCGGTCAGGGCTGCTCATGGGGCTCCCCGGGTTGTGGGTCGATCTGACCGTCGGCGGCCATCCGGGCGCGGATGCGCGCCACCACCACGGCCTCCTCCGGTGTCAGCGTCCCGGCAGCCTCGGCGGCGGCCAGCCGGCGGAATATGCCGTCCGCGACCGCTCGCAGATTCCGCACGCACTCCTCACGCGTCGGCACGGGCGCGCGGCGCTTCTCGGGCTCGGTCGCCTCGCGCTCCGCCCGCCGGGCGAGCAGCCGCTCGTAGACCGCGCGCCGCTCCGGCGACATCCGGCCAGCGGCGTAGTCCGCGGCGTCCTCCGCCCGCGCCCGGTCCAGCACCGCGCGGGCCCGCCGCAACGCCTCGTCCCGCGGCACCACCACGGGCATGGCCGGGCGCTGCGGCAGCGGCGCCACGCGGTCCAGGTAGGCGGCGGTCTCGGGGTCCAGTCGGCCGGCCGCCCGATCGCGGGCGATCCGCGTCAGCTCCTGCGCGATCACCTGGCGGGCCGCGGCCCAGCACTCCTCACGCGTCGGCTGGTTGGGCTCGGGCTTGGTCATGGTGTGCCGTCCGTTCTCGAGCGGTGCGCGGTGGTTGAGGGGCTGCCGGGTGGCGGCCGTACTCAACCGGGCGGGGGCGGCGTGCGGGTGGTTGTGGGTGGGCCGGGCGGCGACGGCCGGGCGGCTACTCACTGGCCCGTCCGGCGTAGTGCACGGTGTAGCCGGCGACCATGGCGCGGGCCTGCTCGCGGCCGTAGGACGTGCTGAGCCCGTGGCCGAGGAGTCCGGCGAGGCAGGTGACGACAGCGCCGAGTTCGGCGGGTGTGAGGTCGCTGAGCAGGTACTCGACTGCGCTGAGGTCGTCGTCCATGGTGGCGGCGACGACTGCCCAAGCGCACTGGCCGAGGCTGTTCTCGGCGGAGGTCAGGGGATCGTCAGCCACGGTCGGGCTCCTGGGGGTCGGTGGTGGCGCGGGCGAGGAGTTCGGCGCGCATGTAGTCGGCGACGCGGGCCAGCGCGGCGGGGTCGCGGTGGAGGCGCGGCGGGATCGTGGCGCGCACGGCGAGCACGGCGAGGCCGGAGACGACGGTGCCGAGGGCGCCGGGTTCGAGGTCGGAGATCAGCGGGTCGATGTCGTCCCAGCGTTCCTCGGCGGCGGCGATCATGAGGGCGATGCAGCGGGTGTCGAGGTCAGGCACGCTCAGCACGGCGCGGGCTCCTGGTCGTTGAGGGCGAACGGGCGGTGCTCGTCGTACGCGTCGCACCACTCGCGGGCGACCCACCGCATGAGGTCGAACATCACGGACGGGTTGCTGCTCGGGTCGGCGGCGGCGACGACGCGTGCCACCTGGGGCGGCTCGGGGGCCTCGGCCTGCTCGGCAGCCTCGGTGTCGTGCCGGGCGCTGTAGTCCAGGGCGAGGCCGTCGTTCAGCATGATGAGCATGTCGAGGAGTGACACGCGGGCTGTGCGGCCGTCCGCGAGCCGGACCGTGTGCATCATGCGGCGGCTGTCGCGGATCTTCTCCACGGCGGCGAGGCGGTCGGCGAGGCGGCGGCCGGCGAGCGGGCTCACGCGGCGGCCCCGGCGGTGCGCTGGCCGCGGGCTGCGGCCACGAGGGTGTGGGCCAGGCTGGCAGTCTCCGGTGTGCCGTCCACGGCCGCGAGGTGCGCCGGCACGGGGTTGCCGCAGAGCACGCTCAGCACGTCGTCCACGGTCGCCCGGACGGTGCGCCCGGCTGTGGTGGTGAACGCGAACAGGTGGGCGCTGGCGCGCTGTTCGAGGCGGTCCAGTCGGGCGGCGAGCGGGTGGGTTCTCATCGGCGCCCCTTGTCTTGCTCGGCGGCCTCCAGGGCGGCGATGCGCTCCTCAAGGTCCAGGGACTCGCGCAGGGCCAACGACGACTCCAGCAGCACCTTGGCGGCCTGCACGCGGGCCTGCCCGCGCTCGGTGTCGAGGGCGTCCACGAGCGTGTCTACGGCCTTGGCGGCGCCGGCGGCGAGGCGGCCGACCGCGAGGCGCATGAGGTTTGTGCGGGTGTCGGCGACCTCCTGCCGGAACTCGTCCTCTTCGAGCCAGCGCAGGACGGTGCGGCCGGTGACGCCGCCGACCTTGGCGGCCTGGCCGGTGGTCTGGCCCTGCGCGAGCGCGAGGACGACGGCGGGGCGGTTCTTCGGGACGGTCACGGGCGGGCTCCGAGAGGTGAGGTACGGGGGTCGCGTGCGCGCGCGAGACAGGGCACGCCGCGGTCGGACATCGAGGGGCTTGCAGCTACAGGGGCCGCGCCTTCCCCACCTTCGCGGTGACCTGCGGCTTTTGGGCCCCGCCTTCCCCGCGGGTTCGCCCCGCCTTCCCCGCCTTCGGTCGATCGAAGATGGGGAAGGTGTTGCGAAGGTGGGGGAAGGCGGGGGTTATATATGTGCAGGTCAGAGGGAAGATGGGGAAGATGTGGGGCGCGTGTAGGGGGTCACGGTCCCGGGGGTGTGTCGTCGGGCGCGTAGCCGGGCAGTTGCCAGAGCCAGGGGCCATTGGGCACTCCCTTCTGCTTGACGCTGCGGATACCGAGGCGGCGTTTCGCGTCCCGGAGTGCGTTCTCCGAGATCCGGGCGTCCCGGGCGGCGTTGGCCACCTCCTTGGGCAGCGCCTCGCCGCACCTGTCGCCGGTGGTGAGGTAGTCCTCCAGCCACTGCATGGCCTCGGTGCGCTCGGTGCGGTCGAGGCCGCCGGTGGCGATCTCGTCGCGCATCACGTCGCGGACGGTGGTGGTGGACTCCGGGCCGAGGACGAACCGGGAGACGTACGCGGGGCCGTCTGCGGTCTCTACGGTGGCGGGCTGGATCACGTAGCCATGGGCGGGCAGCCCGAGGCGGCCGAGGTTGTTCTTCTCCAGCGACATCACGAACTCGGTCTCGCCGTCGTCGGTGTCGTGCTGCGCAAAGGCGATCAGGGAGCGGATGAGCTGGCCGAAGGCGCCCGAGCCGGCGATGCGGGTAAGGGGGTCGGTGCCGCCCGCCTTGGTGAAGTGGGCCAGGCCGAGGATCGTGAATCGGCCGCGGTCGGCCTCGGCGATGAGCGGTTCGAGAGCCTGCCGTACGTCGGCGGCGCGGTAGTCGTTGATGCTGCCGTCGATGAACGACAGCAGCGGGTCTGCGATGACCAGGGCGACGCTGTACGTCTCGGCGGCGCGGCCGAGTAGCGAGGTGTCCGACGGCAGGGTGAGGCGAGCGTGCGCGCGTCCGTCGTCGCGTACGTCGACCCGAAACACGCGGTCGAGGTCGGCCCCGGCGGCAACGAGCCGGGGTGCGATGGTGTAGGACCACGAGTCCTCGGCCGCCGCGTAGATGACGCTGCGGGGTTGCCCGTACAGCTCACCGGGCAGGGTGCCGGTGGTGATGCGGGCGGCCATCCAGACGGCGAACTGCGACTTGCCGAGGCCGGGCCCGCCGGCCGCGATGGCGAGGGACGCCATGGGGATGCGGCCGTGCGAGGTCGGCGGGGCGCCCTCGGGTGTTGTGTCCCATAGCCACCTGACGGGCCGCATCTTGACGCGTGAGGCTGGGGTGAGCACCACCTCGCGCGGTACGCCGTCGTTCTCGGGCGGGGCGGGGGTGCGCAGATTGTGCGGACCCTTGGCGGGCACCTGCTCGGGCGCTGGCGGCACCGGGGCGAGGTGCCCGCGGCGCGACGGGTCGGACGTGAACGGATGCCCGAGCGCTCCGCCGTCGTGTGCGCCCGGCAGGTTGTCGCAGGCGCGGCCGTCGCTCGGGCGCGGGTGGACGCAGTACGGCGTCAAGGCGGTGGTCACGTCGGGGTCCGTTCGAGGGTGCCCGAAGGCCCCCGGCACTGCGCGGGCACCGGGGGGCTGCGGGTAGGTGGGACGGGTCGTCATGCGGTCGGGACCGCCCGGAGCTTGAAGCGGCGGCGCAGCTCGTACGGCTGCCACCCACGCGCGGCCAGATCGGCGGCGTGCCGGTAGAGGACGGTCGGGGGCAGGCTGTACGTCGACGGGTTGTCCGGCTGTCGCAGGCGGTCCAGCGGATCGCGCACGCCGTCCTCGGCCGGCGGGCACGCGTAGGAGGCACCGCGGCGCCGCCACATCTCCGTCTGTCGAGTCTCGCGGTCCCGCCGCGGCAGGGGGCCGTTCATCGGGCGGCCCCGGCCCGCGCCGCGGTCAGCGCGCCGCAGATCTCGGCGTCCGTCGCGCCGAGGCGCCCGGCCAGGACCGCGGAGTCCGCGGCGAACCGCAGGTACCGCACGAACTCGTCGGCGTCGCCCGCCGCCGCGGCGGCCAGGGCCCGCGCCAACTGGTCGCCGGCGTCGGCGGCGAGCGCGGTGCACGTCGCCGTGCGCGTCTCGGTGTCGACGTGCTCGGAGAAGCGGAGACTCTCGGGCGGCGTCAGCGCGTTGACACACGAGTTGGCGGTGACGGTCGTCTGCGGTACGTTCATGATGAAGCTCCTTCGACGGCGGCGCATCGGGTTCACGGCCCGCGCCGCCGTTGTGCTGTTCAGGGATGGACGGTGGTGCTTCGGGGCGGCCAGCGGGCTGCAACCTGCTGGCCGCCTGTCACGCGGATTCGAGCAGCGCCACGAGGGACGCGGTGACGACCCGGATGCGGCTGGAAAAGCGGAGCACGCGCACGGGGGCGTCGCCGCAACGGATCTCCTCGTAGAGCTGACTGCGCGAGATGCCGAGCGCGGTCGCGGCCTGGGCCACGTCCACGGTGGCCGGCCAGTCGCGGACCTCGGCGAGCGTCGGCGGGACCTTGGGGCTGGTCAGGACGCTGGTGATGTGCGGGATTTCCGCCATGCTTCCGCTCCATGGGAGGTACGGGATGACTGTCTATCCACACCTTCCACTGCCGGGCCGCGCTTGTCAACCTAGTCCGTACGTGTCACGCTGGCCCTAACAGACCGAAGGGATACCCGTGAAGATCGAAGAGCTGATCGGCGCGAACGTCGTGCGACGGCGAGAAGCCCTCGAAATGTCGCAGGCGCAACTCGGGGAGGCTCTTGGCCAGCACCTCGGCAACGCGTGGAGCCGACAGGCGGTGTCGTCGGCGGAGAAGGGCCGCCGGGCGTTCAGTGCGGCAGACCTTCTCGCGCTTGCGCGAGCCCTCGACACCTCGATCCCCTCGCTATTCCTGCCGCGGAGCTGGAATCAGCAGGGCGTTGTCACGCTGGCCGAAGGTGTGGACGTACCCACTGATGAGTACCGAGACCGCATCTTGCACGACTCCGACAATGACGCGTCGTTCAAGTTCATCACGCAGGCGAACGTCGAGGAGTTGGCCGAGGCCGTCGTCACGCTGAACAGGGCATATGCCCTCGTGGGTGACCGCCTGTCAGGACTGAGCGACGGAGTAAAGCCCCTGTTCAAGGTGCTGGGGATCCTTGCGGAGGTGGAGAAGGCGAAGCAAGGCGCCGCAGCGCTTGAGGAGAGTGATGGCTGATCCGATCAAGAAGATCGTCCTGCGGAACGGCTCCGTGCGGTATCGCACGGTGGTCGACGCCGGCCGGGACGAGAACGGCAAACGCGTCCAGCTCACCATCACCCGGGACTCGAAGACCGAGGTCAAGAACGAGCGGGCCCGCATCCTGCACGAGCGGGCCGCCGGAACGCTCATCGCCCCCAGCAAGATCACGGTGGGGGAGTGGCTTGACCAGTGGCTGGACTACAAGCGGCGCGACGTGGAAGAGACCACCATCCGCACGTACCGCCTAGCCCTGCTCCACGTCCGCGAGCGCCTCGGGCACATACGGCTTCAGGAGCTGACCGAGGACCAGGTGCAGGACTGCATGGACGACATCGTGGCCCACGGGCGGCGCCGCGGCGGCACCGCCGGGACCCGGCTCGCCGTGTCGACCGCCGAAGGCGTCCTCACCCGACTCAGGGAGGCTCTCAGCCGGGCCGTAGTCCGCAGGCTCATCCCGGTCAGCCCGGCGCAGTACGTGCGGATCAGCCTCGCCGACAAGAAGACCGACAAGCGCGAGCGCCCCAAGGCCGAGCCGTGGACCGCGGCGGAGGCGCAGACGTTCATCCGCGGCATCGAGGGTGACCGGCTGTACGCGCCGCTGCTGTTGTCGCTGATGGGTCTGCGGCCGGCCGAGGTGTGCGGGCAGCGTTGGACCGACATCGACCTGACGGCCGGCACGATCGAGATCACGCTCACCCGCACGATGATCGGCAACAACACGGTCCTGGAGAAGGACACGAAGACCGCCGCCGGCGAGCGCGGGCTTCCGCTCCCGGAACGGCCGTGGGAGGCGCTGAAGCGGTTCCGCGCGCAGCAGGCCCGCGAGAAGCTGCTCGCCGGCGAGGCGTACACCGATAGCGGCTACGTGGTCGTGAACGAACTCGGGGAGCCGCTCAACACCCGGCAGCTACGCGAGTACGCGTACCGGCTGATGACCGCCCTCGCGCTGCGGCGGGTGCGGCTGTACGACGCGCGGCACTCGGTGCTCAGCTTCCTGGCCGTCAGCGGCGTCCCGGATGTCATCCTCGCCGCGTGGGCCGGGCACACGAGCGCCAGTTTCACCAAGCGTCGGTACGTGCACGTCAACACCGAGGACATGCGCCCGGCCGCCGAGGTCTGGGACCGCTTCCACGGCGGCCCCGCAGCGGTACCGACCGCCCGGACGTGAGATTTTGTGAGAAACGATCAGGACTGAACCATCCGATAGGCCATCTGACCAGGGAGTTCCTGCCCACCGGTAGAACAGTGGGGAGATTCTACTGGTCGCGGCCGGTCAGGCGGTCCGCGTCGGGTCGGCATCCGGGCCGGCGGGCGCCGCAGGGGCGGGGTAGGGGAGGAGGTCGGGGCGCTTGGGCGGGCGGCCGTCGCCGGAGGAGCGGCCGGTGAGGCGGCGGCCGATCCACGGCAGCAGGTGCCGGCGGGTGAAGCTGAGGTCCGCCGCCCGCCGGGCGGACCAGCCGGGTCGGGCGGTCGGCGGCAGCACACGCCGCCAGTCGCTCTCGGCGGGCAGCCCGAGCGCCTGCCAGACCGCCTCCGCGACCCGCTCGTGCCCCTCGGCGGTCAGGTGCAGCCGGTCGACGTCCCACATCCGCGGGTCGCGCAGCGCCTGGGCGCCGTAGAGGTCCACCACGACCGCGCCGTGCCGCGCCGCGAGCGCGTCGACGAAGTCGAACAGCTCCTCCATCCGCGGCGTGAAGCGGGTGGCCACCGGACCGCGCCGGATCGGGCTGCGCATCAGCACCAGCTGCCCGCAGGACGGGGCCAGGCGCTCGACCGAGCGCTCCAGCAGCGCGCACACCGCGGCCACGTCGCACCTGGGCCGGATCACGTCGTTGAGCCCGCCGACCAGCGTCACCAGGTCCGCGCCCATCGCCGCGGCCGTCTCCACCTGGTCGTCGGCGATCTGCCGGATGAGCTTGCCGCGCACGGCGAGGTTCGCGTAGCGGAAGTCCGGGTCGAGCGCGGCCAGCCGGGCCGCCAGCAGGTCCGCCCACCCGCGGTAGCCGCCGTCGGGCAGCAGGTCGGACATCCCCTCGGTGAAGGAGTCGCCGAGGGCGACGAAGCTGCGGTACGCGGCGCGGCGGGCGCCGTCGGCGGGGTCCGCGGTGGTGGCGGCGCCCGCACCGGTGGCGGTCGCGGTCACGGCGTCGCCCCCGGCGGTCCCTGCGGAGGTGCTCGGGGTGGTGGCGGCGGTGCCCCCGGCGGTGCCCGCGCTGTCGGTCGCGCCGCCCGCGGTCGCGGCGGCGTCGGTGTGCGTGGCTGGCGTCTGCATGGCGCGGCGATCCTATGCGACCGCTCGGTCGGTACCGAATCCGGTACGCGGTCCGGCGCGGGGTCCGGAGCGGCCGCGACCCGCTGCCGCCGCCTCGACTCGGCCGCAACCCCGTACCGCCGCCGCGGACGCGGCCGACCCCGTACGTCAGGCGCGACCACGCCCCACCAGCTCCTTCAGCACGTCCTCCATCGTGACCAGGCCCATGCCTCGGCCCTCGTCGTCCACCACCGCGGCCAGGTGCGCGCGGCCGGCCCGCATCGCGGTCAGCACGTCGTCCAGCGGCGCCGCCGCGCCGACCCGGGTGATCGGTCGCAGCGCGGAGCGGGGGAAGGGCGTGTCCCGCGGCTCCGCGTCCAGCGCGTCCTTGACGTGCAGATAGCCGAGCACCCGCCCGTCGCCGTCGGCGACCGGGAAGCGGGAGAAGCCCGACCGCGCGCCCAGCGCCTCCAGCCCCTCCGGCGTGATGCCCAGCGGCGCCCTGACCACCCGGTCGGGCGGCAGCACGATGGCGCCGACCGGCCGCCTGCCCAGCTCCAGCGCGTCCCGCAGCCGGGCCGCCGCCCGCTGGTCGAGCAGCCCGGCCGCGCCCGCGTCCACCACCATCCGCGACAGCTCGTCGTCGGAGAACACCGACGCCACCTCGCTCCTCGGCTCCACCCGCAGCAGCCGCAGCCCGGCGTTGGCCAGCGCGTTCACGGCGAAGATCACCGGCCGCAGCGCCCGGGTCACCGTCACCAGCGGCGGGCCGAACAGCAGCGCGGCCCGCACCGGATCGGCCAGCGCGACGTTCTTCGGCACCATCTCGCCGCACAGCATGTGCAGGTACGTGGCCACCGCCAGCGCGATCACGAACGAGATCGGGTGCACCGCGCCGTGCGGCACGTGCGCGGCGTGGAAGAGCGGTTCCAGCAGGTGCGCGATCGCGGGCTCGGCGACGATGCCGAGCACCAGCGTGCAGGCGGTGATGCCCAGCTGGGCGCCGGCCAGCACCTGCGCGAGGTGTTCCAGGCCCCACAGCACGCCGCGCGCCCGGCGGTCACCGGACTCCGCCCGCGGCTCGATCTGCTCGCGGCGCACCGAGATCAGCCCGAACTCGGCGCCGACGAACCCCGCGTTCAGCACCAGCGTCAGCGCGCCGATCAGCAGCTGCACGACCGTCATCGCACGCCCCCCGCCCCGCCGCCGGCGGCGTCCTCCTGCGGCGCGCGCGGCGGCGACAGCAGCCGGGCCCTGGCCGCGCGGTGGCCGGCCGCCTCGGTCACCTCGATCCGCCAGCCGTCCAGCTCCACCACGTCGCCCAGCTCCGGGATGCGGCCCAGCCGCTGCGCGACCAAGCCGGCCAGCGTCTCGTACGGGCCCTCCGGCACGTGCAGGCCGACCCGCTCCAGCTGGTCCTCGGTACGGGTCGCGCCGTCCGCGTCGTAGATCCGCCGGCCCTGCCCGTCCTCGCGCAGGAACAGCAGGTCGGGCAGCTCCTGCGGGTCGTGCTCGTCGCGGACCTCGCCCACCACCTCCTCGACGATGTCCTCCAGCGTGATCACGCCCGCCGTGCCGCCGTACTCGTCGATCACCACCGCCATGGTCTTCCGCCCCGACAGCCGCTCCATCACCCGGTCCACCGGCAGCGACTCGGGCACCAGCAGCGGCTCGCGCAGCAGCCCGGTGACCGGCAGCCGCGGCCGGTCGGCGGCCGGCACCGCGAGCACGTCCTTCACATGGACCGTGCCGATCACCGCGTCGAGGCTGTCGCGGTAGACGGGGAAGCGGGAGAGCCCGGTGGCGCGGGTCGCGTTCGCCACGTCCTCCGCGGTCGCGTGCGCCTCCAGCGCGGTGACCTGGACGCGCGGCGTCATGACGTTCTGCGCGGTCAGGTCGCCGAGGCCGAGGGTGCGCACGAACAGCTCCGCGGTGTCCGCCTCCAGCGCGCCCTGCTTCGCCGAGTGCCGGGCGAGCGCCGCCAGCTCCCGCGGTCCGCGCGCCGTCGCCAGCTCCTCGGCGGGTTCCATGCCGAACCGCCGCAGCACCCGGTTGGCGGTGTTGTCGAGGTGGCGGATCAGCGGGCCGAAGGCCGCGGTGAACACGCGCTGCGGTGGCGCGACCGCCCGCGCCACCGGCAGCGGTCGCGCGATCGCCCAGTTCTTCGGCACCAGCTCGCCGATCACCATCAGCGCCACCGTCGACACGGCGGTGCCCAGGACCAGTGCGAGCGAGGAGGCGGAGCCCTCCGGAAGCCCGGCGGCCCGCAGCGGCCCGCGCAGCAGCCCGGCGATCGAGGATTTGGCGAGCATGCCGATGACCAGCCCGGTCGCGGTGATGCCCAGCTGCGCCCCGGACAACTGCAGGGTCAGCGTCCGCACCGCGCCGAGGGCCGCGGCGGCGCCCGGCTCACCGCGCTCGGCGGACCGCTCCAGCGCGGCCCGCTCGACCGTGGTCAGCGAGAACTCCGCCGCGACGAAGAGGCCGCAGGCGAAGGTGAGCAGCAGGGCCGGCACCAGCAGAAGCGCTTCGGTCATGGAACACCTCGGTCCCATGATCAACCACCCGGCCCGGGCCCGCACGGCCGCGCACCCGACCGGGGTCCGCCCGGCGGGACGCGCGCCCTTGCCGCTACTAGCACCAGGGCGCTAGCGTGGACGCATGGCGAAGACCCAGTTGAACGTGCGGGTGGACGAGGCCACCGCGGAGACGGCGCGAGAGCGCGCCTCCCAGCGCGGCATCAGCGTGAACCGCTACATCGAGGAACTCGTCCGCCGGGACGAGGGCGAGAACGGCCGGGCGTTCGTCCAGGCCGCCGCGGACTTCATGAAGCAGTACGAGGCGGTCTTCGCCGAGGAGTTCGACGCCCGCGACGCGGCGGTCCCGGCCGTTCCCGACGATCCGGCCGTTCCCGAGGGTCCCGCCCTCTCCGACGATCCCGCCGTTCCCGCCGTCTCCGACGGTCCCGCCGTGCCCGGCGACCGCGCCGCACGGGACGGCGCCCACGACGGTCGCCGCGCCGAAGGCTCCGCCCGTTGACGCTGCGGATCGACCTGGCCTGGCTGCTCATGGTCGCCGAGCACAACACCCCGGGCGACCCGCAGGTCACCGACTGGGGCGCACTGGTCGCCGCCGTCAGCAGGCACCGCGCCGAGATCTTCGGCCGGCCCGTCTACGAGGACGCGCACAGCCGAGCCGCGGCGCTGCTCCAGCTGCTGCTGCACGTCCCCGCGCTGGAGCGGTCGAACGCGCTGTTCGCCACCGCCGTCGCGTACGCCTACCTGGTGGCCTGCGGGCTGAAGGTCACCACCAGCCCGGACCGGGTCCGCGAGCTGGCCCGGATGGTCAAGGACGGCTCGGCCGGCGTCGACCGCATCGCGGCGGAGCTGCGCCGGTGGACCGGGTGAGGCGGGCGCCGGCCCGCACCCGCGGCGCCGGCCCCCGTCCGCGGCGCCGGCCCTCACGCGTAGAACTGCGTGAACGCCTGCGCGTCCCAGGTGCCGCCGAGCTGCGGCGCCAGCCACTGGGGCGCCTCGGCCCTGAACGCCTCCGGCTCCTTCGCCGACACGCCGCGCGGCAGCGCGCCCAGCAGCGGCGCGTCGGCGACCTGCGGCAGGTCGGTGACGTTGCAGCGCTCGGCGAGGTCGGGATCGCCCGGCCAGCTGCCGATGACCACGCCGAGGCAGGTGAGCTTTCGGGCCTTGAGCGCTTCCACGGTGAGCGCCGTGGCGTTGAGCGTGCCCAGGCCCGAGGGCGCCACCAGCAGCACGCCGGCGCTCATCAGCGCGGCGACGTCCGCGAGCGTGGAGCCCTCCTCGTCGTAGCGCACCAGCAGGCCGCCGGCGCCCTCCACGAGGACCACGTCGTGCACGGCGGAGAGCTTCGCCGCGGCCTCGGCGACGTCGTTGGGCGTGATCGGCGGCAGGCCCGCGCGGCGCGCGGCGGTGGCCGGGGCCAGCGGGTCGGGGTAGCGGGCGAGTTCGGCGGCGGTCACCGGGCCGGCCAGCCGAGCGACCTCGGCGGCGTCGCCCGGCTCGCCCTCCGCGACGCCCGTCTGCGCGGGTTTGAGCACCGCGACGCTCAGGCCCTGGGCCAGCGAGGCCGCGGCCACCGCGGCGGTGGTCATGGTCTTGCCGACCTCGGTACCGGTTCCGGTGACGACCACGATGGCCATGCGCTGCTCCGTTCCTTGTGGGGTGTGCCGTTCGGGGTGGTTGGTTCGGTCGGGTCCGGGCCCTGTGCCGGTGGCGGTCGGTCGCGCGGTTCCCCGCGCCCCTTCCGGCAGCCGGGGGCGCGCGCCGCCGGAGGGGTCAGCCCGCCGTCGCCGCCGCGAGGACCGCTCGGCAGACCGCCGCGAGGTCGGCGTCGTCGGTGACGTAGGGGGGCATCGTGTAGATCAGGTCGCGGAAGGGGCGGAGCCAGACTCCCGCGCGGACGGCGGCGCGGGTGGCGGCGGGGACGTCGACCTCGTGGTCGAGCTGGACCACGCCGATCGCGCCGAGGACGCGGACGTCGCGGACGCCGGGCAGACCGGCCGCCGCGGCCAGGCCCTCCCGCAGGCCCGCCTCCACGCGCTTGACCTCCCGTTCCCAGTCCTGGCCGAGCAGCAGGTCGACCGAGGCGCTCGCGACCGCCGCCGCGAGCGGGTTGCCCATGAAGGTCGGCCCGTGCGCGAGCACCGGCACCTCGCCGCGCGAGATGCCCTCCGCCACCCGCGCGGTGCACAGCGCCGCGGCCATCGTCAGATAGCCGCCGGTCAGCGCCTTGCCCACGCACATCACATCGGGCGCGACACCGGCGTGCTCGGCGGCGAACAGCCGTCCGGTGCGGCCGAAGCCGGTGGCGATCTCGTCGAACACCAGCAGCACGTCGTGCTCGTCGCACGCCTCGCGCAGCACCCGCAGATATCCGGGGGAGTGGAACGACATGCCGCCCGCCCCCTGCACGACCGGCTCCACCACCACCGCGGCCAGCTCGTGGGCGTGACGCCCGATCAGCTCCCGCAGGCGCGCGGCGTACGCCGGGTCGGGCTCGGCGTCGAAGCCCGGCGGGGGCGCGTCCGCGAAGACCTGCCGGGCCAGCACGCCGGACCACAGGTGGTGCATGCCGCCGTCCGGGTCGCACACCGACATCGGCTGCCAGGTGTCGCCGTGGTAGCCGCCGCGCCAGGTGAGCAGCCGGTGCTTCTCCGGGCGGCCCAGCGAACGCCAGTACTGCAGGCACATCTTGAGCGCGACCTCGACCGACACCGAGCCGGAGTCGGCGAGGAAGACGTGCCGCAGCGGCTCCGGGGTGATCTCGACCAGCCGGGCCGCGAGCCGTACCGCGGGCTCGTGGGTGAGGCCGCCGAACATCACATGGCTCATCCGGTCCAACTGGTCGCGCGCCGCGCGGTCCAGCACCGGGTGCCGGTAGCCGTGGATCGCCGACCACCAGGACGACATGCCGTCCACCAGCTCGGACCGTCCCTCGGCCGGCGTCGCGAGCCGCAGCCGCACACCCGAGGCCGACGCCACGACGAGCGGCTCCTGGCGGCCCGGCATCGGACCGTAGGGGTGCCAGACGTGCCGCCGGTCCAGGTCCAGCAGCACGTCCGGCGCGAGCGGTTCAGGCATTGGGCGGCAGGTCCGTCCCCGCGCCGCGGCGGCGCACCGACACCAGGTCCCTGCGCGCGGACTCCTCGTGCCCGGCGCCGGCCGCCGCGTCGTGCGCGGCCCCCACGCCCGACGCGTGCGCGGCCCCTACGCCCGACGCGTGCGCGGCGCCGACCAGCGCCTCGTGCCCGCCGCAGCCGCCGGCCGTCTCCGAGCCGCAGCCGCCCGTCCCGTGCGAGCCGCACGCCCCGGCCTCGTGCGAGCCGCACGCGCCTCCCTCGTGCGAGCCGCACACCCCCGGCCCCGCGGCGGCGCCGGCCGCAGCGGCGGCCCGGTGCGGGGGCAGCGTCGCGGTGTCCGCGCCCTCCACCTCGAAGCCGGCGTCCGCGATCATGTCCAGGTCGGCCTGGCCGGCCTGGCCCTCGCTGGTCAGGTAGTCGCCCAGGAAGATGGAGTTGACCAGGTGCAGCGCCAGCGGCTGCATCGTGCGCAGGTGCACCTCGCGTCCGCCCGCGAGCCGCACCTCGACGTCCGGGCAGACGAAGCGGACCATCGCCAGGACGCGCAGGCAGCGCTGGGGGGTGAGGTTCCACTCCTTTGCCAGCGGCGTTCCCTCGAACGGGATCAGGAAGTTGACCGGCACCGAGTCCGGGTCCAGCGCGCGCAGCGAGAAGACGACGTCCACCAGGTCCTCGTCGCTCTCGCCCATGCCGGCGATCAGCCCCGAGCAGGCTGACAGCCCGGCCGCGTGGGCCTGCCGCACGGTGTCGACCCGGTCGGCGTAGGTGTGCGTGGTGGTGATGTCGCCGTACGTCGCCTCGGAGGTGTTGAGGTTGTGGTTGTACGCGTCCGCGCCCGCGTCCTTCAGCCGCTCGGCCTGGCCGTCGGCGAGCAGGCCGAGACAGGCGCACACCTCGACGCCCTCGTTCTGGTCCTTGACCGCCGCGATGGTCTGCGCGACGCGGTCCACGTCCCGGTCGGTGGGCCCGCGCCCGCTGGCCACCAGGCAGACCCGCTTGGCGCCGCCGGCGACGCCGGCCTTGGCCGCCGCGGCGGCCTCCTCGGGCTTCAGCCAGGTGTACTTGAGGATGTCCGCCGTCGAGCCCAGGCGCTGCGAGCAGTACGAGCAGTCCTCGGGGCACAGCCCCGACTTGAGGTTCACCAGGTAGTTGAGCTTCACCCGGCGCCCGAACCATTTGCGCCGCACCCTGCCGGCCGCGGACACCACGTCGAGCAGGTCGTCGTCGGAGGTCGCCAGGACGGCAAGCGCCTCGTCCCGGGTGGGCAGCTCGCGTCGCAGCCCCTTGTCCACGAGAGTGGTCAGCAGATCCATAGGGGCGATCCTCGCCTACCGGGCCGCCGCGGGCCAATGCCGGAGGGCACAACACGCGTGGCACGCGGTGTGTGCATCACCACACCGTGTGCATGTGTGAGGGCCAGTACGTTGCTGCCGTACGGCTGCGTCGACGACCGAACCGAGGACCCACGTGACCACTGCGGAGCGCACCGCCGCTGACCCCGCCGGCCCCGCCGATCCCGCCGATTCCGCCGATCCAGGGGCCCCCGGCCCTTCGGCGGCCCCCGACGCCCCGGCGGAACCCGCGGCCCCCGCCGGCCCGTTCGCGCCGACCCCCGCCGCCGCCCCCGCCCCCGCCGCC
This sequence comes from Actinacidiphila sp. DG2A-62, assembly GCF_035825295.1. NCBI lineage: Bacteria > Bacillati > Actinomycetota > Actinomycetes > Kitasatosporales > Streptomycetaceae > Actinacidiphila > Actinacidiphila sp. DG2A-62. The sequence goes on along the minus strand of NZ_JAYMGI010000002.1, from coordinate 176,531 downwards.
GCGCCGGCCGGGCCCTTCGCGTGGCTGGCCGACCGGGACGCCGCACGCCGCGCGGCCGGCCTGAACCGGACGCTGCGCCCGCGCCCCGCCGACTCGCCGCTGCTGGACCTGGCGGGCAACGACTACCTGGGCCTGAGCCGCCACCCCGAGGTCGCCCGGGCCGGCGCCGACGCCTGCCTGCGGTGGGGCGCCGGGTCCACCGGCTCCCGGCTGGTCACCGGCAGCACCGAGCTGCACGCGGAACTGGAGGCGGAACTCGCCGACTTCACCGGCTTCGACGCCGCGCTCGTCCTGGCCTCCGGCTACGCAGCGAACCTCGCCGCGGTCACCGCCCTCACCGGGCCCGGCATGCTGGTGGTCTCCGACGCCTTCAACCACGCCTCGCTGATCGACGGCTGCCGGCTGTCCCGGGCCGCCACCGAGGTGGTCCCGCACGCCGACCCCGAGGCCGTGCGCAAGGCGCTGGACGCGCACCGCGGCGGCCCGGCGGTGGTGGCCGGTGAGTCGGTGTACTCGGTGGACGGCGACGCCGCTCCGCTGGCCGGGATCGCCGCCGCCTGCCGCGACCACGGCGCCGCGCTGCTGGTGGACGACGCGCACGGACTCGGCGTGGTCGGCGACGGCGGCCGGGGCGCGCCGCGGGCCGCCGGGCTGGCCGGCGCGCCGGACGTGGTGGCGACCGCCACCTTGTCCAAGGCGCTGGGCGCGCAGGGCGGTGTGGTGTTCGGCCCCGCGGCCGTGATCGAGCACCTGGTGAACGCCGCCCGCACCTTCGTCTTCGACACCGGGCTCGCGCCCGCGGCGGCCGGCGCCGCCCTCGCGGCGCTGCGGCTGCTGCGCCGCGAGCCCGAACGCGCCGAGCGGGCCCGGGAGACGGCCCGCTCCTTCCACCGCCGGCTGACCGAAGCGGGTCTGGACGCGACCGCGCCCGACGCCTGTGTGGTGTCGGTGCGGGCGCCCTCGCCGAACAGCGCGGTGGAATGGGCGGCGGACTGCCGCGCCGACGGTCTCGCGGTCGGCTGCTTCCGGCCGCCGTCCGTGCCGGACGGGGTCTCGCGGCTGCGGCTGACCGCCAACTCCGAGCTGACGCCGGCCCAGGTGGCCGCCGCCGTCGAGGTGATCGTGCGCCGCGCGCCCGCGGGCGCGCGGTGAATCCGGACAGCGGCCGCCGGCCCGCGGCGGACCCGGCGGGGCGCGGGCGCGCGGTGACCGCGGCGGCTACGGGCGGGCGGTGAGCGCGGCGCCGTCCCGGCCGCAGACGGCCCGCACGAACGATGTCCACGCGTCGGGGGAGAAGCCGAGCACCGGGCCGAGCGGGTCCTTGGAGTCGCGCACCGCCAGCCGTCCCGGCTCCAACGGTGCGGTCTCCACGCAGTTGTTGGCGGCCGTGCTGTAACTGCTGCGCCGCCACACGGCCGTGGGCAGCGCGGCCCCGGTGAGCGCGGTGCCCGTGTGCGCCGTGCCGGCCGGGACCGTCCCCGCGGGCTCCGCCCCCGACGCGATCGGGTCGGAAAGGAAACGGGACGTCGACGCCATGAAAACCTCCAACTATGCGCAGCGCGCGGCGGGCAGCTCCTTACGGATGGCCGTGATCATAGCCGTCGATTCCTCGCGCGGAAGTGCCCGGGCACTCAATCTGGTGAAGGCGGCGGCGTACGCGGCGACGTCTTCTTTCCGATCCACGTAAAGACTGCTGGTCAAATGGTCGACGACGACCACATCGAGATCGGAGGTGCGCGGAAAGGAGAACATGACGAAAGAATTCGTCACCCCCATGTGGCCGCCGGCGGAGAACGGCAGCACCTGCAGCCGCACATGGGGGAGTTCGGCCACCTCCAGGAGGTGGCGCAGCTGGCCGTCCATCACCTCCCGGCCGCCGACGCCGCGCCGCAGCACCGCCTCGTCCAGCACCGCCCACAGCTCCAGCGGCGGGTCCTGGCGCAGCACCGCCTGCCGCGCGGTGCGCACCTCCACCAGCGAGTCCACCGCCCGGCGGTCCAGGTGCGGCATCACGTCGCGGGTGAGCGCGCGGGCGTAGCGCGGGGTCTGCAGCAGCCCGGGGACCACGCTGTTCTCCAGCGAGCGGGCCTGCACCGCGCCGGTCTCCAGGCTGATGAAGTCCCGGTACTCCACGGGCAGTACGTCCCGGAAGTCGTGCCACCAGCCGCGGCTGCTGCCGCGGCCGGCGAGGGTGGCCAGCAGGTCGCGCAGCGCCCGGTCGCGCACCCCGTACACGTCGAGCAGCAGCATCACGTCCTCCGCCGTGGCGGTGCTGCGGCCGGTCTCGATACGACTCACCTTCGACTGGTGCCAGCCGGCTCGCCGCGCGGCCTGGCCGCTGGTCAGCCCGGCCAGATCGCGCAGCCTGCGCAACTCCTCGCCGAGTCTGCGCCGCCGTACGGCGGGGACTCGTTCCATGCTGATTCGCCCCTCCTGCTGTTCCCCGGGTGGTGCCGCCGCGATACGCCATTGTGCCGAGCGAATGCGTATCCACGTAGCAGAGTTCACTGATTTGAGGGACAGATATATGCATTGCTCGGTGAACAGTCCGTAATGGCGGCACGATGGAGGCACTCCGGTGCGGACCGCACGCTCGCAGACATGTCCGCGGTGCGCCTCACGGGTGCTCGCGCCGGTCCGGTCACGGCGGGAAAGGGAACAGCGTCGCCATGGCAGATCTCCAGGAAGCCTCCATCACCCTGCCGAGCGATCCCGCGTCGGTGACGACGGCCCGTAGCCACGTGTGCGACCTGCTGGTGACGTGGGGGCTGCCGCCGGACTCCCCGGCGGTGGACTCGGTCCGGCTGATCGTGTCGGAGCTGGCCACCAACGCGGTGCTGCACACCTCCGGGATGTCGCCGACCTTCACCGTGGACGTGCGGCTGGAGCGCTCCGAGGAGCTGCACATCGGCGTCACGGACAGTCACCCCCGCCGGCCGCAGCGGCTGCCGGCCGCGGTCCGCCAGGACAACGGCCGCGGGATGGTGATCGTCCGCCACCTCACCCGCGAGTCCGGCGGCCGGCTGGAGGTCACGCCCACCGAGGACGGCGGCAAGACGGTGTGGATCATGATCCCGTGGGCGGTCCCGGTGCTCTGAGCGGGGTCGCGGCCACGTCGGCCGCAGCGGCGGTCGGCTCGCCGCGGACGTCGGCCGCCGCACCCGTCAGCCGACGCGCCCGTACCAGACGCTCCTGGTCCAGATCTTCTCCAGCCGCACCCGCGCGCCCGTCTTCGGCGCGTGCCAGATGCGGCCGCTGCCCGCGTAGATGCCGACGTGGTAGACCGAGGAGCCGGACGAGCCGCTGTGGAAGAACACCAGGTCGCCGACCCTGCGGGAGCCCGCGGTGATGTGCCGGGTGGTGTTGTACTGGGCCGCCGCGGTGCGCGGCAGCTTCCGGCCGGCCCGCTTGTACGAGTAGAGCGTCAGCCCCGAGCAGTCGAAGCGGGACGGCCCGGTCGCACCCCACTGGTAGGGCGAGCCCTTCTTGGAGGCCGCCACCTTCAGCGCCTTGGCGGCGAGGGTGGCGGCCTGCGCGGGCTGGGCGCCGCCGGGCAGCAGCGTGGGGACGGCCACGGCCGCGGCGGTGAGCACCGACGCCGCCCCCATCCGGGACAGCCTGGTGCGCGCGGTGCGGCCGGCGCCCGGAGAGGGGGCGGCGGGCGCGGAGGACGCTGGAGGCGCGGAGGACGCGGCGGACACTGAAAATGCGGAAGACGCGGAAGGCGCCGCCGAGGACCGGCCGGGCGCCGCAGAGGATGAGCGGTGGAGCGCGGACATGCGCAACCCTTCGTCGTCAGCCTGCGAAGGATGACCTGTCGGGTTCGAGCAGGCGAAGATGCCCGGCCGCGCACAGCGGCTTCACCCCAAGGGGCGGTCCGGACGGCAGATCGCCGCCCGGACCCCGCCCCGTCGTGCTGGGTCCTCCGCTCCCGCCGTTGCACTCGTGTCGACCGGTCATCCGCGCGGCGGCGGGATTGGGCGTCCGCGTGGACCGCCCCGCCACGGCGGCGGGGGCTTGTCGTCACCACGGATCGTTACGCACCGGACGGCCCGATGCGGCGCTGAAATCGCGTCGTGTGAGCCTCGTCACCTTTCACCTATCAGGATGAACGAGCCGCCGCGCGCCCTTTCCGAGCGGCTCGCACGCGGCCCTGACCAGCGCAGAGACCGGGGCCGACGGCGAGGTCCAGGCGACACGCGCAACTGCGGGCCGATGTGCGGACCGTGTTTTCATACGCCCAACGGAATGAGCAACTCGCGCCGCGTGTCGCGCGTGTCGGCTGCGCAGCGTCACGTACGCCGGCACGCACGGCAGCTGAGGAGGTTTCAGCCGGCGGCGGCTCAGCGATCCCCCGGTCCGGCGGGCGCCGCCGGGGTCACCGCGACGCGCCCGGACCGCCGTTCGCCGTCCAGCACCCTCAGCGCCCGCCCCAGCGTGGCCGGGTGCATCTCGGTCTCGCCGCGCATGTGCATGACGGTCAGCGCCTCCTTGAGCGCCACCGCCCGCCCGACCAGCGCCTGGGCGGCCCGCAGCGCCGCGTAGGTGTCGGTCGTGCGCGAGGGGTTGATGCGGCCGAGCAGGTCGACGACCTCCAGATAGCAGTCGACGACCTCGCCCTCCGACCTGGTCAGGGCGGGCAGCGGCGGCAGTTCAGCGGTCATCGGGGCTCACCGCAGGCCGTACGGGGCGGTGTTGCCCTTGCGGCTGGTGGTCAGCCGGTCCACCAGGCCGTAGCCTACGGCCGCTTCGGCGTCGAAGAGCTTGTCCCGCTCGATGTCGGTCCTGATCCGCTCCACGTCCTGGCCGGTGTGCCGGCTCAGCAGCGTCTCCAACTGCTCGCGGGTGCGCAGCATTTCGGCGGCCTGGATCTCCAGGTCCGAGGTGTCGCCCCGGACCGCCTCGGACAGCGAGGGCTGGTGGATCAGCACCCGCGCCCCCGGCGTGATCATCCGCTTGCCCGCGGCCCCCGCGGCGAGCAGCACCGCCGCCGCCGAGGCGGCCTGCCCGATGCACACCGTCGCCACGTCGCAGGTGACGAACTGCATCGTGTCGTAGATCGCGGTCATCGCCGAGAACGATCCGCCGGGGGAGTTCACGTAGAGGTGGATGTCCTGCTCGGGGGCGGCGCTCTCCAGGTGGATGAGCTGCGCCATCACGTCGTTCGCCGAGGTGTCGTCGATCGGCGTGCCGAGGAAGACGATCCGCTCCTGCAGCAGCTTGGAGTACGGGTCCATGGTCCGCACGCCGTTGCTGCTGCGCTCGGTGAACTCGGGCAGGACGTAGCGGGCTGTCGGTCGGATCATCGCGCACACCTCCGTCTGATCAAAATGTACAGGACGTACATCTCGTTATGATGGGGAGCATGACCCATGACGTCCCGGTGACACAAGCGCGAGCCGAGCTCGCCGACCTCATCAACCGCGTCGTCTACGGCGGTGAGCAGGTGGTCCTGACCCGGCACGGCAAGCCCCTGGTCGCCCTGGTCTCCGCCGCTGACCTGCAACGACTGCGCGACCTCGACGCGGCCGACGAGGAGCAGGTGATCAGCACGGTCTCCACCGTCGGGAGCCTGCCGTCCGCCACGGGCGAACGCCGGCGGTTCGGCATCGCCGCCGAGCACCGCGACCCGGCCGCCGGCGGCCGGCGCGACGGCGCACCGGGCGCCTGACGCCGAAGCGCGCCCGCGGGGGAGGGGCGCGCCCGGGGAGGAACGGCGCGCGGCGCTGCCGGCGCTGAGGGGCCGTCACCCCGACGTGACGGGGAATCACCCGCGCGGACCGTTCACCGCGCCTCCGCAGGGGAAAGGATGGGCACCTCGGCACTGTCGTCCGCCGCGGCCTCGCCGCGCGGCTTCCCAGGGGGTGTTCCACAGCGTGCGACGCACGATCGTCCTCGTCTCCGGCGGCGTCCTGCTCGCCGCTGCGCTCACCACCGCGCCCGCGGCCGGTGCGCGGATCGCGCCCCCGCCGCGGCCGGACGCGGTGGAAGCCCCGGGGCCCGCGACAGTCCCGGGGTCCGCGGGAGTCCCGGGGCCCGCGGGCGTGCCGGAGTCCGTGGACGTCCCGGAGTCCGTCGGCGTGGTGATCGCCGCGAGGAACGCCGCGCGCCGCGGCATCGACTGGGCCGCGTGTCCCGAGGGCTGGGGGCTCGCCGCGCCCGTGCAGTGCGGCCGGGTGACCGTGCCGGTCGACTACGCCCGGCCGTTCGGCGCGAGCATCGAGCTCGCCGTCGACCGCGCGCTCAGCACCGGGACGCCCGAGGAGCACCAGGGCGCGCTGGTGTACAACCCCGGTGGTCCCGGCGGCTCCGGGCTGCGCTTCCCGGTGCGCAGCACCACCGGCGCCGCGCTGTGGACGAAGACCGCGAAGGCGTACGACTTCGTCGGGTTCGACCCGCGCGGCGTGGGTCACTCCGCGCCGATCTCCTGTCAGGACCCGCGGGAGTTCGCCAGGACGCCCAAGGCGGACCCGGTGCCGGGCGGCGAGGCCGACAAGCAGGCGCACCGCCGGGCCGCCCGCGCGTACGCGGCGGGATGCCTGCGCCGCACCGGCGCCGCCGTGCTCTCCCAGATGACCACCCCCAACGCCGCCCGCGACCTGGACGTCCTGCGGGCCGCACTCGGCGAGCGCGGGCTCACCTACCTCGGCGTGTCCTACGGCACCTACCTCGGCGCGGTCTACGCCGACCTGTTCCCCACCCACCTGCGACGCATGGTCGTGGACAGCGTCGTCGACCCGTCCCCCGACCGGATCTGGTACCGCGACAACCTGGACCAGGACGTCGCGTTCGAGACCCGCTGGACCGACTGGGAGACCTGGGTCGCCCGGTACGACGGCGTCTACCACCTCGGCGCCACCGTCCCCGCCGTGCAGGCGAGGTGGCAGCGGCTGCGCGCGGCGGCCGGGGCGCACCCGATCGGCGGCGCCGTCGGACCGGCCGAACTCATCGGCTTCTTCCAGAACGCGCCCTACTACGACACCGCGTGGGCCGCGGTCGCCCGGGTCTGGAGCCGCTACGCGGCGGGCGACACCCAGGCGCTGGTGGACGCCGCCGCCCCCGACCCGTCCGACACCGCGGGCGAGGCGAGCGCGGAGAACGCCGGCGCCGTGTACACCGCCGTGGAGTGCACCGACGCGCGGTGGCCGGCCGACTGGCGCACCTGGGACCGCGACAACACCACGCTGAACGCCAGCCACCCCTTCATGACCTGGCCCAACGCCTGGCTGAACCTGCCGTGCGCCACCTGGCCGGTGCCGCAGCGCACCCCCGTCGACGTCCGCAGCCACCCGGGCCTGCCACCGGTGCTCATCGTCCAGAGCACCCGCGACGCCGCGACCCCCTACCCCGGCGCGCTCGCCCTCCACCACAGGCTCGCCGGATCACGGCTGGTCACCGAGCGGCACGCCGGCTCGCACGGCGTCACCAACCTGGTCAACCCCTGCGTCAACGACCGCGTGGACGCCTACCTGCTCACCGGCACGCTCGACGCGCACGACGTGGTCTGCGGCCCGCACGCCGCCCCCGCGCCGACCGCGCCCTGACCCGTCGGGACGCCCGTCGGCGCGGCTGAGCGGCGGCGCCCCCGCTCAGCCCGCCCGGGTGGCCAGCCAGGCGTCCTCCGCGGCGTAGTCGAACCAGCCGCCGCCCGCGTCGCTGAGCCCGGCGAGCTTCGGGAACAGGGTGCGCCACCGCTCGTGCGCCCGCTCCCGCAGCAGCCGGTCCACCGTGTCCGGCAGCGCCTGCTCGTACGTCGTCACCGCCCGGTAGCCCAACTCCCGCTCGGCCGCGGACATGTCGAGCACCATCGGATACCGCAGCGCCCACGGGTGCTCGCCGACGCCCGGGCCGGCGGCGGACCCTCCACCAGTACCTGCTCGGACCGCGCGCCCAGCACCGCGTCGACCGCCGCGGCGATCTCGGCCACGGTCGGCGCCGCCGGGTCGCCGGCGTTCAGCACCCGCGCACCGGGCCTGCGCGCCGCCAGCCGCACCAGCTCGGCGATGTTCGCGACGTGCACGGGCTGGAAGCGGCTGGCGCCGGAGTACGGCAGCACCCGCACCGGACGGCCGTCCAACGCCCGCTTGACGAAGTACAGTTCGCGCGGCAGCGGGCTGAAAGGACCGTGGATCGCGCTCGCCCGCAGCAGCGTCGACGGCAACCGGTCCCCGGCGGCGAGCAGTTCGCGTTCCAGCTCCACCTTGCGGGTGCCGTAGGTCTGCGGGCCCGGCGCGACCGTGCCGAGCGTCTCGGGCAGCGGCACCGGGTAGCGCGGCTGCGTCTCCGGATCGTCCTGGGTGTCGAAGCCGTGCCCCCGCTCGTCCACGTAGACCGCGGCGCTGGAGACCACCACCGCCGACCCGATCCGGTCGGCGAGGGAGAGCAACTGGCGGGCGTGGCCCGCGTCGTAGGCCACGCAGTCCAGCAGCACGTCGCAGCCGTCGCCGAGCGCGGCGGGCAGGGCCGCGGTGTCGGCGCGGTCCACCCGCACCGCGCGCACACCCTCCGGCCAGTCGGGGTCGGTCCCGCCGCCGCGCGAGGCCGCCGTCACCGCCCATCCGTCCGCGGCGAGCGCACGCACCGCCTGCCGTCCGATCTGTCCTGAAGCGCCGATCACGAACGCGGTTCCTGTCATGCCGCCGACGCTATGGGCGGCGACAGGGCCGCGACCAGAAAGGTTCGCCGAGCGCGGATTACGCCGAGGGCCCATTCCCGGCCGCGGGCCCCTGCCGCCCCCCGCCCAGCCGCTGTCGCCCCCGCCCAGCCGCTGCCGCCGGCCCGTCAGCCGGCGCCGCCGGCCGGCCCCTCAGCCCTTGCGCCGCAGCCGCGCGACCGGGCCGGGCTGCGCCTGCTCGGCCTTCACGTCGCCGGCGTACCGGTCGACGTACTCCTGTCCCGACATGGCCATGATCTCGTACATGATCTCGTCGGTCACCGAGCGGACCGCGGCCCGCTGGTCCATGCCGGAGAACCGGGTGAAGTCCAGCGGCCTGCCGAAGCGGATGGTGACCCGGCCGATGCGCGGCACCACCCGGCCCGGCGGCTGCAGCTCGAACGTGCCGACCATCGCGCACGGGATCACCGGCACACCGGCCCGCAGCGCCATCACGGCCACACCGGTCCTGCCGCGGTAGAGCCGCCCGTCGTGCGAGCGGGTGCCCTCGGGATAGATGCCGAGCAGCTCGCCGCGGCGCAGCACGCCCAGCCCGGCCTCGATCGCCGACTGCGACGCCTTGCCGCCCGAGCGGTCCACCGGAATCTGGCCGACGGCGCGGAAGAAGGCCGCGGTCAGCCGTCCCTTCAGGCCCGGCCCGGTGAAGTACTCCGCCTTGGCCAGGAAGGTGATGCGGCGCGGCAGGATGGTCGGCATCAGGAAGTGGTCGGAGAACGACAGGTGGTTGCCCGCCACGATCGCCGCGCCGGACTCCGGGATGTTCTTCATGCCCTCGATGCGCGGCCGGAACAGCAGCCTGAGCAGCGGCCCGAGGAACACGTACTTGAGCAACCGGTAGAACACGGCGGCTGAGTCCTCCTGCGGCACGGCCCGGTCCCCGCGACCCGGGGCGTCCCGGCAGAGTAGTGCCCCGCCGGACCCGGTGACCAGGCCCTCACGCCGGCCGCGGCCGGCGCCGCGTCAGCCGCGGCCGCCGCGGGCCTGGAGGGAGGCCAGGTACGCGTTGTACGCCACCAGCTCCGCGTCGCCGTCGCGGTCCGCCGCCCGGTCCTTGCGGCGGGCCTGCCGCTGCTCGGAGGTGTACCACTGGAAGAGCAGCGCCACCAGCACGATCACCGACGGCACCTCGCTGAACGCCCACGCGATGCCGCCCGCCGCGGTCTGGTCGCCCAGCGCGTCGATGCCGAGCGACGCCGGCGGGTTCTTGAATGTGGAGACCATCGGCTCGCTCGCCATCATCAGCGCGATGCCGAAGAACGCGTGGAACGGCATGCCGGCGAACAGCTCCAGCATCCGCATCACGTACCCCGGCCGGTGCGGACCCGGGTCGACGCCCATGATCGGCCAGAAGAAGACCAGCCCCACCGCCAGGAAGTGCACCATCATCGCGATGTGCCCGGCCCGGCTGCCCATCAGCGTGTCGAACAGCGGGGTGAAGTACAGCCCGTACAGGCTCGCGATGAACAGCGGGATGGTGAAGGCCGGATGCGTCACCACGCGCAGGTACCTGCTGTGCAGCACCTTCACCAGCAGCTCGCGCGGTCCGGTGCGCCCGCCGCCCGCGGCCGGCAGCGCGCGCAGCGCCAGCGTCACCGGGGCGCCCAGCAGCAGCAGGATCGGGGAGAGCATGCTGATGATCATGTGCTGCACCATGTGCACGCTGAACTGGACCATGCCGTAGTCGTTCAGCCGGGTGCACATCGTCACCGCGACCGTCAGCACGCCGGCGGTGAAGGCGACGGTGCGCCCGGGCGACCAGCGGTCGCCGCGCCGCCGCAGCCGCAGCACCCCCCAGCCGTAGAGCACCAGCGCGAGCACGCAGCCGACCAGGAAGAACGGGTCGCCACCGGTGAAGGCCAGCCCCTGGCCGAGAGTGAAGGGCGGCAGGTCCATGGGCATGCCGGGCATGCCGTGTCCGCCGTGTTCCATCTGCCGCTCCTTCACCAGACGTGCCCGAACCAGAGTAGGACCGCCGCCTCGCCGGTCCTGCGGCGGGGGCGGTCCCACGGCTCGCGCGACGCCCGGGCCGCGGGCGGCGGGGGCCTCGGGCGGCGGGGCCTCGGCCGGCCGGAGCAGCGGCGACCGGCTCAGCCCACGGCGGTCAGAGCACGCACTCGGCCTCGGTGTAGCGCTCGGCCGGCACCGTCTTCAGGTGCTCCACCGCCTCCGACAGCGGCACCAGCGTGATGTCGGTGCCGCGCAGCGCGGTCATCATGCCGAAACGGCCGCCGTGCACCGCCTCGACCGCGTGCCAGCCGAAGCGGGTGGCGAGCACCCTGTCATACGCGGTCGGGGTGCCGCCGCGCTGGACGTGGCCGAGGATGACCGGCCGGGCCTCCTTGCCCAGGCGCTCCTCCAGCTCCACGGACAGCTGGTTGGCGACGCCGGAGAAGCGCTCGTGGCCGTACACGTCGGTCTCGCCGGAGGTGAAGTCCATCGTGCCCTCGCGCGGCTTGGCGCCCTCGGAGACCACGACGATCGCGAACTTCTTGCCCGCCTCGAAGCGCTTGCCGACCACCGAGGTCAGTTCCTCGATGTCGAAGGGGCGTTCCGGCACCACGATGGCGTGCGCGCCGGCCGCCATGCCCGAGTGCAGCGCGATCCAGCCGGTGTGCCTGCCCATGACCTCCACGATCAGCACCCGCTGGTGCGACTCCGCGGTGGTCTTCAGCCGGTCCAGCGCCTCGGTGGCGACCGTCACCGCGGTGTCGAAGCCGAAGGTCACGTCGGTCGAGGCGATGTCGTTGTCGATCGTCTTGGGCACACCGACTATCGGCAGCCCGGCGTCCGACAGCAGCCGCGCCGCCTTGAGCGTGCCCTCGCCGCCGATCGGGATGATCGCGTCCAGGCCCAGGTCGGCGACGTGCCCCCTGGCCTGCTCCACGCCGCCGCGCAGATGCGCCGGCTGGACCCGGGAGGAGCCGAGGATGGTGCCGCCGCGGGCCAGGATGCCGCTCACCGCGTCGAGGTCCAGTTTGCGGTAGTCGCACTCGAGCAGGCCCTTCCACCCGTCGTGGAAGCCGATGACCTCGTCCCCGTGGTCCACGACGGCGCGGTGCACCACGGACCGGATGACGGCGTTGAGTCCGGGGCAGTCGCCGCCGCTGGTCAGCACACCAATACGCATTGCTCTCGCTACTCCTGCACCTCGACCGGGCGGCCGGACCCCGTCGTCCGGATGGAACCCGGCCAGCTTACCGAGCCCGCCTGCCACGCCTCCACGCCGACCGGACTGCGGACACCTGACGATTACCCGAACTCCAGGCTACGGGCACGCAGCGTCACCGGTCACGCGCGCCCCGAACGTCCGTCAGGTCCGTGGGAACACCGGCCCGTGCGGCGGCCGGCGGGGGTCAGGAGGGCTGCGCCGCCGCCGCGATCCGCTCCGCGCGCAGCGCGTCGTACCACTGGTCGTCGACCGGGGGCAGCGCGTTGACGTCCAGCGCGAGCTTGATCAGCATGTCGGCGATGTGCGGGTTGCGGGCCATCACCGGGCCGTGCATGTACGTGCCGAAGACCGTGTCGTTGAACGCGCCCTCGGTGCCGTCCCCGGTGCCGTTGCCACGGCCGACGCGCAGCCGGGCGAACGGCCGGGCGGCGGGGCCGACGTGGGTGACGCCCTGGTGGTTCTCGAAGCCGGTCAGCGGCGGCAGGCCGAGCCGCGGGTCGATGTCGGCCAGCACGTCGCCCACGCAGCGCTCGCCCTCGCCGCGCACGCTCACCACGTCCAGCAGGCCCAGGCCCGGCTCCGGCCGGCCGAGGTCGTTGACGAACTCGTGGCCGAGGATCTGGTAGCCGGCGCAGACCGAGAAGACGATCGCCCCGTTGGCCACCGCCCGGCTCAACCCGCCGTCGCGGCGCAGCCGTTCGGCCGCGAGCCGCTGCGGCCGGTCCTCGCCGCCGCCGATCAGGTAGATGTCCCCGGAGGTCGGGATCTGCTGGTCGGAGCGGACGTCGACCCGCGAGACCGGCACCCGGCGCTGCAGCGCCCGCCGCTCCACCACCAGCGCGTTGCCCTGGTCGCCGTAGGTGCTCAGCAGGTCGGGGTAGACCCACACCAGGCGCAGGCTGGACTCACTCATGCGTGCTTCTCCTCACGGCTTCCGCCGCTGTCCGGGCCGGCCGTCGGGCCGGGGCGATCGGGCCGTCCGCTTCGGTCCGGCCGGGTCCGGTTCAGTTGCCGACCTTGCGGCGCAGGTCCTGGAAGGCGGTGTAGTTGGCGATCGACTCGATCCGGCCGGGCGGCGCCGAGCGGACCGCCTCCTCCAGGCCGGCGCAGACCATGAACTGCAGGCCGGCCACCTCCAGCCGGACCGCCAGGTCCAGCTTGCGGTCGCCGATCACCAGGATCGGGTGACCGGCCAGCCGGGTGTAGTCCACGTCCCACAGCCAGGAGGTGTCGGTGCCGTCGGCGCCGCGCGCGTTCACCGACAGCAGCACCGGCGCCGGCGGCCCGTCGATCAGCGAGAACGTCTCCAGCCAGCCCGCCGGGTTCTTCGCCAGCAGCAGCCGCAGGTCGCGGCCCTGGTACGACACCACGTCGTACCGCCCGGCCACGGCCTGCACCTTGTACATCCGCTCCAGGGCGACCTTGGGCTCCACGCCGAAGGACGCCGCGACCGCCGCGGAGACCGCCGCGTTGGACTTGTTGGCGCGGCCGGGCAGCTGCAGGTGGATCGGCCAGGCGGCGCCGTACGGGTCGATGACGTGGTCGCCGGACAGCGCCCAGGTGGGGGTGGGGCGGCGGAAGCCGCACTCGGCGCAGAACCAGTCGTCGGACGGCCGCTGGAGCACGCCGCCGCAGGACGGGCAGGACCAGGCGTCGTCCTTCCACTCCTGACCGGCCGCCACCCACACCACGGTCGGGCTGGAGGAGGCCGCCCAGACGATCAGCGGGTCGTCCGCGTTGGCGACGACGATCGCCTCGACGCCGGCCAGGCCCTCGCGCCACTTCTCCGCCAGCATGCGGGTCTCGGCGGCGCGGTCGAGCTGGTCGCGGGAGAGGTTGAGCAGGGCGATGGCCTTGGGCGCCACGTCGCGGGCGACGCCGGCGAGGTACTTCTCGTCGACCTCGATCACGCCGAAGCGGGCGTCCGAGCCGCCGGCCAGGGCCGAGGTGATGCCGGCCGGCATGTTGGCGCCCAGCGCGTTGGAGACCACCGGGCCGCCGGCCCGCAGCGCCTCGGCGATCAGCCGGGTGGTGGTCGTCTTGCCGTTGGTGGCCGACACCAGCACCACGTCGAGGTGCCGGGCGAGCCGCGCCAGCAGGTCGGGGTCGAACCTGAGGGCGATCTTGCCGCCGATCACCGATCCGCTTCCCTTGCCGGCCGCACGCGACACCGCCGCCGCGGCCTTGCCCGCCGTCACGGCCAGCTTGGCCCGCGGCGACAGCGGCTCCGAGTTGCCTGCCATCGTCCTACTTCCTCCTCGACTCCGACCGCGCGCCGCTGACCAGGCGGGCGGCCGGTACTCCGCCCCCGCGGGCCGCCGGCGCGGCCGAGCAAGTGCCGGTCGTGCCCAGCCTATCGAGTCCCGGCCCGCATCCCGCACCTCACCGCCCCGGTACCGCCCGGGCGCGTCCGGGCGGGCGCGGTCGGCGGCCCCCGCGCCGAGGACGTCCGCCGCCGCCACCGCTCTGGTCGCCGCGCCGCGCGCGGCACCCCTTACGCTGTCGGCCATGCGACGCGGCACCATTCCCGGCAGCACCGGCACGGTCCGCCGGGTGCGGCTGCTCGGCGACCCGGCGCTGCGCACCGCGTGCCCGCCCGCGCGGGAGTTCGGCGCGCCGCTGGCCCGCCTGGTGGAGGACATGTTCGCCACCATGTACGCGGCCTCCGGCGTCGGCCTGGCCGCCAACCAGATCGGCGTACCGCTGCGGGTCCTGGTCTACGACTGCCCGGACGACGAGGACCGCCGCCACCTCGGCCACCTGGTCAACCCGCGGCTGGTGCACACCGGCGGCCCCGAGGTCACCGGCCCCGAGGGCTGCCTGTCGCTGCCGGGCCTGGAGTACGGCACCCGGCGGCCGGACGAGACCGTGCTGGAGGGCGTCGACCTGCTCGGCAACCCGGTCCGGGTCGCCGGCACGGGCTTCTTCGCCCGCTGCCTCCAGCACGAGTACGACCACCTGGAGGGCGGCCTGTACACCGACCGGCTGCGCGGCGTCCGGCGCGCCCGCGCCCTGCGGGCCGGCCGCCGGGTCGCCGGCGCGTCCGGCGGGTGAGGCGGGGCCGCGGCCCCTCGCAGGGCCCGGTCACGGCCCCGCGCGGTCACAACCCCTGGCTGCCGGCCATGTCGTCGGCCTCCGCGAGCATCCCCCACAGCAGGCCGGTCAGGCTGCGGACCAGCTGGTCACGGGTGCACGGGCGTTCGCCCAGCCACCAGTCGCCGGCCGCGTACATCATGCCGACGATGCCGTGGCCCCAGATCCGGGCCCGCAGCCGGCTGTCCTCGCCGAGGTCGAGGCGCTCGGCGATGACGTCGCCGAGGTCCTCGCCCATCCGGCGCAGCAGCGGCACGGACTGCCGGCCCACGTCGAAGCCCTTCTCGCCGTCGGCGGGCGGCGTCTCCGCCGGGTGCATCAGGAAGCGGTAGACCTGCGGCCGGGCCTCGATCGCCGACAGGTAGGCGTGCAGCGTCGCCTCGACCCGGTCGCGGCGGTCGCCGGGGGAGTCCAGCGCGGTGCGCAGGGTGGCCAGCAGCGCGTCGGTGTGCCGCTTGGCGAGTGCCCGATACAGGCCGCTCTTGTCGCCGAAGTGCCGGTAGAGGATCGGCTTGGTGATGCCGGCCTCGGCGGCGATGGCGTTCATCGACGCCTCGGGGCCGTCCCGCAGCACCACCCGGTCGGCGGCTTCGAGCAGTTCGCGGCGCCGCCGCTCGCTGGCGCTCCGCTGCTGCTCGCGCTGGCCGGTCTCCACCCGCGTCTCCCCTGATCGTCTCGACACCGCCGTCACGGCCGCTCCGGTCCCCGTGCCCCCTGGGCTGGGCCGTTCGCGGGCCGCCGACCCGCGCAACGTAACATCCCGCCGTGCCGGGGCCGTCGGCGCGGGGAGTGCCTGGGGCGCCCGGGACCCCCGGGACCGAGGGTATGGGTGCGGCGTGGCGCCGGCAGCAGGGCGACGGGGGTGGCGGCGCCGTGCCCCGGCGGCGGGCGGGGAGGGGGCGCCTGCGGGAGTTGACATGGCTTACCGGACGGTAACAGACTGCTGTTACCGCAAGTAACCAGCACGTGGAGGGGACGATGGGCGACTTCACGCTCGAACTCAACGACGACCAGCAGTCCGTGCGCGAGTGGATCCACGGCTTCGCCGCCGACGTGATGCGCCCGGCCGCCGCCGAGTGGGACGAGCGCGAGGAGACCCCCTGGCCCATCATCCAGGAGGCCGCCAAGATAGGCCTGTACTCGCTGGACTTCTACGCCCAGCAGTTCTTCGACCCCACCGGCCTCGGCATCCCGATGACGATGGAGGAGCTGTTCTGGGGCGACGCGGGCATCGCGCTGTCCATCGTCGGCACCGGGCTCGCCGCGGTCGGCGTGCTGTCCAACGGCACCGAGGAGCAGATCGGCACCTGGGTCCCGCAGATGTACGGCGACGCCGACGACGTGAAGCTCGCCGCCTTCTGCTCCTCCGAGCCCGACGCCGGCTCCGACGTCGCCGCGATGCGCACCCGCGCGGTCTACGACGAGGCCAAGGACGAGTGGGTGATCAACGGCACCAAGACCTGGGCCACCAACGGCGGCATCGCCAACGTCCACGTCGTGGTCGCCTCGGTCGACCCGGAACTGGGCTCGCGCGGCCACGCCTCGTTCATCGTGCCGCCGGGCACCCCGGGGCTGTCCCAGGGGCAGAAGTTCAAGAAGCACGGCATCCGCGCCTCGCACACCGCCGAGGTGGTGCTGGACGACGTGCGGGTCCCCGGCGACTGCCTGCTCGGCGGCAAGGACAAGCTGGACGAGCGGCTGGCCAGGGTCCGCGAGCGGGCCCGCTCGGGCGGCGCCGAGGGACGCGAGCGGATCAAGAACGCCGCGATGGCCACCTTCGAGGCGTCCCGCCCGGCGGTCGGCGCGATGGCCGTCGGCACCGCCCGCGCCGCCTACGAGTACGCGCTGGAGTACGCCAAGGGCCGCGAGCAGTTCGGCCGGCCGATCATCGACAACCAGGGCGTGGCCTTCCAGCTCGCCGACATGCGCACGCAGATCGACGCGGCCCGGCTGCTGGTGTGGCGCGCGTCCTGGATGGCCACCGCGGGCCGGCCGTTCACCTCGGCGGAGGGCTCGATGTCCAAGCTCTTCGCCAGCGAGACCGCCAAGAAGGTCACCGCCCAGGCGATCCAGATCCTCGGCGGCAACGGCTACACCCGCGAGTACCCGGTGGAGCGGATGCACCGGGACAGCGCCATCTACACGATCTTCGAGGGCACCAGCGAGATCCAGCGCCTGGTCATCGCCCGCACCCTGTCCGGGCTGCCGATCCGCTGACGGCCCGTGCCCCGCCGGCCGGCCGGCGGGGCACGTCGCCGCCCGCGGGCACGCGGGACGTGCCGGGGGAGGGCGGTCAGTCGTTGTTGCTGTAGCCGCGCAGCACGAACCACGCGATCAGCACGACGCCGACGACCGAGGCGACAATGAGGGTCCGCATCACCGGGCCGGGGCCCGCGGACCCGCTGACCGCGAGGTTCAGCAGCTGATGGGTGTGCATGGCGCTCCTTGGGGGCCTGTCCGGCGGGGGCCCGTCGGGCTCGGTCGACCAGCGTAGTCCCGCCCCGGGGCCGCACGCCCCACCGGGTCGCCCCTCGCGGCGTCGGCCCGACGCTCCGCGGATCGGCCCCGGGGCCGCGGCCCGATCCCGACCCGGGCCCGGCCCGCGCCCGGCTCAGCCAGGGGGCCGCGGGGGCCCGCCCGCCGGGTGTCTGCGCCCCAGCGACCTCGGCCGCAGCGCCTCGGCCAGCTCGTCCAGCGTCTGGGCCAGCAGCTCGGCGCCGCGTCGTGCGATCCGCTCCTCGCCGGAGGCCGGCTTCCAGTCCTCGACCACCTGGCGCAGCGGCTCCCAGGTCGGCGCCCGCCGGTCGCGGACCGCCGCGGACGCCGCCGCGGTGGTCTCGCGCAGCGCCCGCGCGAACGCCGCCGCGTCCGGCGACGGCGGCGCGTCCCGGGCCGGCAGGTGCGCCTCCAGCAGCAGCCCGATCCGGCCGAGCGCCGACAGCGCGGCATCGGCGTCGCGCACCGCGGTCCGCGACAGGCCGCGGTGCCTGACCGGCTCGGCGTCCGCGCGGAACACCGCCTGGTCCCAGGTCGCCCCGGCCGCCCGCACGTCCAGCAGCGCGGTGCGCACCGCCCTCGGCCGCCGCCGCGCCGGGTCCGCGTACGCCTCCATCACCGCCGCGGCGTACCCCGCGGTCGCGTTTAGCCACTCCGTCAGCCGCTCCCGCAGCCGGGGCGTCTCCCACGCCGGGAACAGCGCGTAGGCGATCATCGCCAGCACCCCGCCGAGCAGCGTCAGCAGCACCCGGTCGCGGACCGTCTGCTCCAACTGCGTGCCGCCCATGCCCAGCAGGAAGACCACATAGCCGCCGACGCACGCCTGGGCCACCACGTATCCAGTGCGCAGCAGCAGGTACATCAGCCCCACGCACACCACGGCCAGCGCCGCCGAGGCGTACGTCCCGGGGTGCGCCAGCCGGATTACGCCGGTGGCCACCGCGACGCCCACGAGCGTGCCGGCGAACCGCGCCACCCCGCGCTCGTAGGTCTGGGTGAAGTCCGGGCGCATCACCATCACCGACGCCATCGGCGCCCAGTAGCCGTGGCCCAGCGGCAGCGCCGAGCCCAGCAGGTAACCGACCGCGGCCACCGCCGACAACCGCACCGCGTGCCGCATCACCGGCGACTCCCAGCGCGACTGACGGCGCACCGCCCGCCAGGCCAGCGGGACCAGTTCGCGCGGCGAGGGCCGCAGCAGGTGCGCGGAGCCGGTGCTGTCGGCCGGTCCCGAACCGTCCGCCCGCTCCACCGCGGCGGCCAGCAGCGAGGCCAGCCGGGTCGCCGACCGGCCGGCCGCGCCGGTCGGCTCGACCTCCGGCTCCGGCCCGCGCAGCAGCTCCCGGCCCGCCTCGGGCGCCTTGACCCGGGTGCCGTGCCGGATCGCGCGCGCCACCGCGTCCAGCACCTCCGCGGCGACCGCGAGCACCTCCCGCACCCGGTCGCGCTGCGGGCCCTCGGCGGGCGCTCCCATCCTCGGGTCGGCCACCGAGGCGAGCACCGGGCGGATGCGCTCGGCCAGCGCCCGGTTGCCGTGCAGCTCCTCGGCAGGCGGCGGGCCAGCCACGGCGAGACCACCGCGGCGCTGCGCGCGGTCATCAGCGGCACCGGGTCGAAGGGCGCCACCGGATCGTGCCGCAGCAGGCGCGCGAAGTCCGCCTCCGCGGCGAACGCGTCGGCCAGCGCGTCGCGCTGCCGCCCCCAGCGCCGCACCGGGAACAGCACGATGAGCAGCGCCTGCACCACCCCGCCGACCGCGACCAGCGCCGCGTGGTGCAGCGCGCTGAGCGCCGAGGTGGGCAGCGTCACCACGACGAGCATCACGGCCACCGTCAGCGAGGCGACCATCCCGGTGGTCGGCCCCAGCGCCCAGGCCAGTCCCGCGCCGAAGGCCCACACCGTCAGCAGCAACACGAACAGCACCAGGTGCGAGGCGGCCAGATACCCCAGGAAGGTGCTCACCGCGAGCCCGGCCGCGGCGGCGAGCGCCAGCACCGGCCGGGGCCGCCAGCTGCGCTGCAGTGTCGCCACCCCGGCGGCGAACGCGCCGAACGCCGACGACGCGGCCACCGGCGGCGACCACAGCCACAGCGACAGCGCGATCACCGCCGCCACACCGGCCGCGGTGCGCAGCGCGATCAGCGGCTCCAGCCGGGCCCGTTCCACCCGCAGCCCGGAGCGGCCGGTCGAGCGCAGCGCGCGCCACCACCTCGCGCTCCCCACCGCCGGCGCCATCCGCCGCATGACCTCTCCGCCGTCCGTCGCCGTCCGCCTGCCCCGCGTACGCCATTGTCCTGTGCGGCCCGGGGCGCGCCGTGACCGGCCCGCCGGAGGTCGGCACGCGGGCGCCCGCGCCTCCCGCGCCTCCCGCGCCGTCAGCCGCCCACCGCCGCGCGGCCGATCGGCCGCCGCGGACATCGCCGTCCCCCTCACACCGGCGGCCCTGGGTCTGCTTCAATAGGGGCATGGCCAGCATGAGCAGCTCCGGGACGGGTCGTAACGACCTCGAACCCTTCTGGCCGTCCCGGCAGGAGCACCACTTCGACCGCTGGTGTTGCCGCGCGATCCCCGCGCGGACCCGCGTCGGCCGCTGACCCCTGCCGCATCCGGCTTTTTCGGCCGCTGCCGTCAGCACCCCCGGTCCCGCGCAATACGGCGTCCTCCCCGACCCCTTCGCGCGAAAGAGCCGAACCCATGCCGAACGTCTCCTCGTTCCACCCCTCCCCGTATCCCGCCCGCCCCGCACCGGCAGCCGCCGGGCAGGGCGCCGCCGCCGCGGCGCACCGGCAGCGGCTGCGCGCGGTGCGGCCCGACGAGGTCCCGCCCGCCCCGGACTTCCTGCCGCCCGGCGCCACCTGGCTGCCCGCGCCCGGACACGTGCTGCCCGCGACCGCCGGCGGCACCCCGATGGTCGGCTACCTGGTGCTCGTGCCCGCGGAGGCCGACCCGGCCGGCGCCGCTCCCGCGACCCCCGCCGCGCCGTACACCGCACCGGAGCCCGCCGACAGCGCCCAGTCCCCGGTCCGGATCGACGCCGAGCGCCGCACCGCGCTCGTCGACGGCCGGCAACTCGACCTCACCTACCTGGAGTTCGAGCTGCTCGCGCACCTGGTCGCGCACCCGCACCGGGTGCACTCGCGCGACCAGCTGGTGACCACGGTGTGGGGCTACGGCCACGTCGGCGACGGCCGCACCGTGGACGTCCACATCGCACGGCTGCGCCGCAAGCTGGGCGCGGAGCACCGCGGCAGCATCGTCACCGTGCGCCGGGTCGGCTACAAGTACGCCCCCGCGGCGACGGCGGGCTGACCGCGCCCCGGCCGGGACGGCCGGCCCGGCGCAGCCGGCCGCGGCCGGTCACGGCACCACCGTGACCGGCCAGCGGCCCGCCTTCACCAGCCGCACCGCGACCGAGCCGACGAACCGGTGGCCGGCCCGCTCCGAGGCGCCGACCACCACCGCGTCCGCTTTGAGCTGGTCGGCCGCCATCGCCATGCCGTTGTACGGGTCGCCGCGGAAGGTGTGGAACTCCCAGCGCACCTGGAAGGCGCCGCGCAGCCGCTCCACCTGCTGCCGTATCTCGGCGAGCAGCTGTTCGGCGATCCCGGTGTCGGCCTCGGAGACCGGCACCCCGAGCGCGGCTCCGCCGGCCAGATAGGGCTGCACGTACACGAGGGCGAGCAGGGCGTGCTGGCGGCGCGCCAGCCCCGCCGCGTACGCCGCCGCGCGCCAGGACGACTCGGAGCCGTCCAGCCCCGCCACGATCACCTTGGGTCCGTCCGTACCGCGCTCGAAACGTGCGGGCACCTGCTGTTCCTCCACGCGGCAAGGCTATCGGCCGGGGTGCCCGCCGCCCATCCCCGGACCGGGATCGCGGCGTGTCCGATGCCGTCCCGGCGGACGAGCCGGACACGGTGCGTTCTCACCCGAACGGCCTCATTGCCACGACATGTGCACTTTTGCGGGGCACGCTTTGGGAGAGGAGTGAAGCAGGCGGCTCTCCCGCGCGGCGCACGCACCGCCGAATCCGGCACCCGGATCGCCATCGGCGCGCGCCCGCGCACCCGAGCAGCCGCCCACGCCGCTACCGGGGAGGTTTCGTGATGCCGAGCATCGCCGTGAACGTGTTCGTGCAGAGGCCGGCCGCCGAGGTCTTCGACTTTCTCGCCGACGCCCGCAATCTCGCCCTGTGGAGTTCCGGCGTCACCTCCGTCGATCCGGGTTTCGTGGCGCCCGGCGCGGGCGCGGAGTACCGCTACCGCTATCCGGGTCGCCGCCGGCCGCACCGGCTGGTGTGCTCCGACTACGAGCCCTGCCGGCGGATAGCCTTCCGCGGACAGCGGATGTGGAGCCCGCTGGGCACCCAGGTGCCGCTCTACACCTTCGACCTGCTGCCGCACGCCGGCGGCACCCTGGTCCGGCTGTCGGTCACCAGCTCGCTGAGTGCCGCGCTGCTGCTGCTCGCCCCCGTCGTCGCCATGGCCTGGCGGCGCGACCTGCCGACCGACGGCGGCAAGCTCCGCGAGGTGCTCGGCGGCGCCCGCCCCGCCCTCGCGCCCGCGTCGCAGCCCCTGTCCGCGCAGCCCGCCGCGGCCCCCTCGGGCGCCGCCGCGGCACCTTCCCCACCTTCCGCACCCGTGGTGTCCGCGGCCACCGCCATGCGGACCGCGTCCGCGCCGCACGGCTACGACTACGCTCATTGAGTGTTAAACTAAAGATGTGAAGGCGTGGTGAAGCCGCCCTTCCCGCTCGCCGCCCTTCCCGCTCGCCGCCCCGGCCAGGTCCCCCCGTCCCGGCCGGGGCTTCTGCGTGTCCGCTGTCAGTGCCCCGCCGTACGGTGGCGCCATGAACGAGACATCCCCGGGCGCGGCCCCGCCGATCGTGCTCAGACCCTGGTCGGACGGCGACCTGGCGCTGCTGCGCCGCACCAACGCCCCCGAGATGACCGCGTTCCTCGGCGGCCCCGAGAGCGAGGAGAAGCTCGCCGAGCGGCACGAGCGCTATCTGCGCCTGGACGGCGACGGCGGGCGGATGTACGCCGTCGTGCTCGCCGCCACCGGCGAGGCGGCCGGTTCCATCGGCTTCTGGAGCCGCACCTGGCACGACCAGGAGGTGTACGAGACCGGCTGGGGCGTGCTGCCGCAGTTCCAGGGGCGGGGCATCGCGGCCGCGGCCGCCCGCGCCGTCGTCGCCGCGGCGCGGCAGCAGCACGGCAGGCGCTGGCTGCACGCCTTCCCCGAGGTCGGCCACGCCGCCTCCAACGCCGTCTGCCGCAAAGCCGGTTTCACGCTCGTGGGGGAGTGCGCCTTCGAGTACCCCAAGGGCACGATGATCAGGTCGAACGACTGGCGCACCGACCTGGAGGCCCTGTGACCGCCGCCCCGCCCGCGCACCCGCGCCGCACTCGTGACCGCGACGCCCGCACCCGCGGCGGCGGCCGGTCCCGTACCCGGCGCGGCCGCGCACTGGCCGCCGCCACCGCGCTGTCGCTCGGCGCGGCCCTCGCCCTGGCCGGCGCCGCCCCGGCCGGCGCGCAGAACCGCGTCGCGGCCCCGGTGGTGCGGCTGCCCGCCGCGCTCCCGCTGCCCGGCCTGCTCGCCGACACCGGCGGCGGCACCCAGCTGATCACCGCCGTCGCACCGTCCACCACGGCGACGACCGGCACCCTGATGTGGTGGGAGCGCACCGCCGCCGGCTGGCGCGCCGTCGGCAGCGCGCCCGCCCGCTTCGGCGCGCACGGCCTGGCCGACGGCGCGACCCGCGTCCAGGGCACGCAGACCACGCCCACCGGTCTGTACGGACTGCCCTTCGCCTTCGGCAACGCCGCCGCGCCGAGCGGCACCACGCTGCCGTACCGCAAGGTCACCGCCGGCTCCTGGTGGTGCGAGGACACCCGCTCGACCTCCTACAACCGGTGGACCAGCCCGCTGCCCGCCGACTGCCGCGCCTCGGAGTCCGAGCAGCTCGCCCACTACCCGGTGCAGTACGCCCACGCCGTCGTCATCGACTTCAACTACGCCCACCCGGTCAAGGGCCGCGGCGCCGGCATCTTCCTGCACGTCAACGGCAGCGGCGCGACCGCTGGCTGCGTCTCGGTGCCGGCCGACGCGCTGAACCGCGTCATGGCGTGGCTGCGGCCCGCCGCGGCGCCGCACATCGCCATCGGCACCAGCGGCGGTCCCACCGCCGTCACCCGCTACTGATCCGCCGGGGCGTCGTCGGCCGGCCGCACCCCCGAAAGCTTGTCCGGGTTGACGATCATGTAGACGTCCGTCACCTGGTCGCTGTCCGCGTCCACGTCCACCACCATCACCGCGTACGGCGCACCCTCGGCGAAGACCACCGCCGAGGGGTCGCCGTTGACGTACCGGAAACGGATGTCCAGCGAGCCCGGCGCCCGGTTGGCGGCGTAGCCGGTGAGCATCCGCGCGACCTTCTCCCGGCCCCGCACCGGGTGCACCGCCGCGCGCGCGTTGCCGCCGCCGTCCGTCCGCATCGTGACGTCCGGCGCCAGCAGGCTCATCAGCCCGGCCAGGTCCCCGCCGAGCGCCGCGGCGAGGAACCGCTCGGTCACCTGCCGTCTCACCCGGGCGTCGGCCCGGAACCGCGGCCGCCTGGCCTGCACGTGCTCCCGCGCGCGGTGCGCCAGCTGCCGCACCGCGGCGGGGCTGCGGCCGAGGACGTCGGCGATCTCGGTGTGGGCGTAGCCGAAGACCTCGTGCAGCACGAAGACCGCGCGCTCCAGCGGGGTGAGCGTCTCCAGCACCACCAGCAGCGCCATCGACACCGACTCCCGCGCAGCGCCGGGCCGACCGGGTCTGCGGCCGCCGCGGCCGTCGCCGGGTCGTCGTGGGTGACCAGCGGCTCCGGCAGCCACGGGCCCACGTACGTCTCGCGCCGTCGGCTGATCGCCGCCCGCCGGGACAGCGCCTGGTTCACCGCGATCCGCACCAGGTACGCCCGCGGGTGGGCGATCTGCGCCGCGTCGGCGCGCCCGCTGCGCGCGGACCACGCCAGCCAGGTCTCCTGCAGCACGTCCTCGGTGTCCGAGACCGTGCCCAGCATGTTGTAGACCACCGAGAACAACAGCTCCCGGTAGCCGGTGAACACCTCGGTCGCCCGCTGCAGACCGTCGTCGCCCACCGCCGTGGCGCCCGCGCCGGCCGCGTCCGTGTCGCGCGCCCCGCCCGTGCCCACCTCGCCCGTGCCCACCTCGCCCGTGCCGACCTCGCCCGTGCCGACCTCACCCATGTCGCCCCTCCCGCTCCGCCTCACCCACCCAGGAGCCGCAGGACCCCCGCAGGCGTGACATCCTCCCGAAAAACGCGCGGGGCCGCGTGTCACCCGGAGTCGTGCGGTGTCAGAACCGCAGCACCGCCGCGATGCGCCCCGCGTCCGCGAGGACGCCGTCCGGCACGAAGTGCACGCGCGCGCCGGTGTCGAGCCCCTGCTCGGCGATCTCGTCGAGGATGTCGTCGCGCGCCCCGCGCTCGCCCGGCGCGGCCGGGACCAGGTGCTCGCCGTCCTCGCGCACCGTCGTGCGGTAGCCGTCCTCGATGGCCACCAGCGCCGCCCGGCCCTCGGACACGCAAGCCCACACCTCGTCCACGCCGCCGGCGAAGGCTCTGCGGCCGCGCGCCCGGTCCAGGTCCGCCAGCACCTCGGCCACGGTCCGCTCGTCCCGCTCCCGGTCGGCCTCCCGCACCACCCGCGCCAGCGCCTGCCCCGGACCCTGCGCGAGGCCGCCCTGCGTGACCCGCGAGACCGCGGTCGCCACGACGCCGTCGGCCTCGTCGAGCGCGGCGAGCGCGGCCGACTCGCCGACGACGTACAGCGGGCGCGGGTCCGCGGCCAGCACCGTGCCGGTCGCCTCGGCCACCTCCCGCAGGAAGCGCCGGGTCTCCTCGTCGTTGAACGTGCTCGGGGTGTCCCCGATCCGCTCCTGCCGCTCAGGATCGAAGTCCAGCGCGGGCCGGCGCAGCGGGAAGAGCCCGTCGTCCGCCTGCTCCGGCGCGTGCGTGCGGCTGCCGCTCCACAGGGTGGCGCACTCGGAGTCCACCGCGAGCACCCAGTACGGCTGCTCGGCGGCGTGCGCGGCGACCAGGTTGCGGGTCAGGAAGGTCTGCGCGAGCAGCACCCGCGCCGGCACCGAGCGGCCGAGCGACCACACCTGGTGCTCGCCGGGCGCGGCGAAGATCGCGAGGCCGTCCTCGGCGTGCACCAGGTCGACCTCGCCCATTGCGAGGTCCAACTGCTTGATCACGTCGATCCGGTCGTCCCGGTTGACCTCCGGGTCGGAGTGGACGGCCTCCTTCGCCTCCTCCAGCAGGTTGCGCAGGCGTACGGCGTCCTGCGCGTTCTCGGGCTCGCGCCGGTGGGTGGGCAGCAGGACCGACACGGCCGGGTACTTGCGCGGGCGGCGCAGGTCGGCGAGGACGGCGGGGGTCAGCGGCTGGTGGGTGGTCGGCATGGGCGGACCTCTCCGGACGATCTCAGTCGTCTTGTCCCTACCTGGATATATCAATTCGGCGACATCCGCAGCCGCAACCCGTCCCCACCTGGACCGCCGCCCTTCGCGCAGCTCGCCCCGACGCCCCCCGACGCCCCCCGACGCCCCTGTCCGTCCGTCGCCCGTCCTCGCCCGTCCGTCGCCGTCCTCGCGCGTCCGTCGCGTGGCGCCCTCGCCCCGCCCGACCGGAACGCCGCCTTCCGCGCCGCGCCGGACGCGCCGCTGCTGACAGGCGCGGACGGGTGTGCCAAGCTGCGGACGGCGAGGGAAGGGTGAGGCGTTGGGGCGGGAACCACCGACGGACACCGGCCGGCGGGACGGCGCGGCACCGGCCGCGCGGGATGCGGCGGCCACGCGGTCCGTGACGATCGCGCTCGCCGTCGTCGTGGTCGCGGGGATCGCGCTCGCCGCGCTCCTGATGCGCCCCGGCGCACACCTGGTCGCCCGGGGGCGGGGCCCGCTCGGCGGCAACTCCGGCGTGGTCGTCGCCCTCGCCGCGCTGGCGGTGGTGGCCGGCCTCCTGACGCACGGCCGGTTCCAGCGCTCCCTGCCGCACACGCGCGAGCTGACGCCCGTCGAGCAGCGCCTGGCCGACGCCACCGGCTACACGGTGATGCTCGCTCCCTTCGCCGTCCCCCTGCTGGTCCTGCTGCTGCACCGCTTCAGCGCCGGGGCGGGCGGCGACGGCAACGCCACCGAGCCGCACCCGGTGATCACGCGGAGCCCGCGGCTGCTGCCGTCCTCGGCCGCCAGG
This sequence comes from Actinacidiphila sp. DG2A-62, assembly GCF_035825295.1. Taxonomy (NCBI): domain Bacteria; kingdom Bacillati; phylum Actinomycetota; class Actinomycetes; order Kitasatosporales; family Streptomycetaceae; genus Actinacidiphila; species Actinacidiphila sp. DG2A-62. Next base: position 149,836 of record NZ_JAYMGI010000002.1, on the reverse strand, counting down.
CCCCCGGCGGACCACGGCGGCGGCCACGACCTCCCGGTCCTGCCGGTCCTGATCGGCATCGGCGCCGCGCTGCTCGCGGCAGCCGTCGGCTACGCCGCCCTCCTGCTGTGGCGGCACCTGCGCCGGACCGGACCGCGGCAGCCGCAGGAGCCGTACGACGCGGCGGACGACCGCGACCTGCTGGCCCGCGCCGTCGACTCCGGACGGCGCGCACTGCTCGGCGGCGACGATCCGCGCACCGCGGTCATCGCCTGCTACGCCGCCATGGAGGAGACCCTCGCCGTCTCCGGCGTCGTCAGACGCGCCTCCGACAGCCCCCAGGACCTGCTGGAGCGGGCCGCGGCCGGCGGACTGCTGCCCGAGGCCGGCGCCGCCGCGGAGCTGACCGCGCTGTTCCGCGAGGCCCGCTACTCCCGGCACCCGATGGACACGGGCCACCGCGACCGGGCCGCCGCCGCGCTCACCGAGATCGCCGCATCCCTCGCCGCGGCCGGACCCGTACCGGAGGCCGCCCCATGACCCGTTCCCGGACGCGCACCGCAGCCCGCTCGGCGACCGGCGCCGGGACGCGTGCCGGAGCCTGCTCCGCGACCGGCGCCGGGACCCGCACCGCAGCCCGCTCCATGACCCGTTCCCGGACGCGCACCGCAGCCCGCTCCGCGACCGGCGCCGGGACGCGGGCCGGAGCCTGCTCCGCCACCGGCGTCCGCACCCGCGCCGGAGGCCGCCCATGACCTCCGGAGCCGGGCGGGCGAGGACCCGCTCCAGGAGCCCGGAACCCGGCTCGGTCCGGCACTCCGCCGCCTGGCTGGCGTCCTGCGCCGTCGCCGCCGTGCTGTTCGTCGGCCTCCTCGACGGTCCGGCCGCAGCGGGCACCACCGCCGTCCTCGCGGCGGTCGGCGGCCTGGCCCTGACCCGCCACGCGATGGCCGCCGGCTCCCAGGACAGCGGCTACCGCAAGTCGGTCCGGCTGCTGGGCAGCCGCAGACTCGTGGTCGGCGAGTGGCAGCTCATCGTCCGCAGGACGCTCGGCGAGGACGCCGAGATCCACTTCGGCACCGCCATGCGCCCGCAGCTGCAGCGGCTGTTCGCCGCCCGGCTCGCCGAGGTGCACGGCGTCGAGCTGTTCCGCGACCCGGTCCGCGCCGCCGCCCTGGTCGGCCCTGACCTGTGGCCGTGGCTCGACCCGGCCGCCGCGCCGCCGCGGCCGGTGCTGGACGAGCCCACGCTGCGCGCCCTGCTCGACCGCCTGGAGGCGCTGGCCACCGCGCGGCGGCCGGCGCAGCACGCCCCGGCGTACTCCGACCCGCCGCGCACCGCCCGCCGGCGCCCCGACCCGCCGCACCCCGACCCGGCACAGTGAGGACCGCCCCGTGACCAGCACCCAGCCCAGCACCGCGTCCGACGCCGCCGCGGGCGGCGCGCTCACCCCCGCCCAGGCCGGCGAACGCGCCGCGCAGGTGCTCGCCGAGATCCGCACCGCGGTCGTCGGCACACCGGAGCCGCTGGCACTGGTCATGCTGGGCATCCTGGCCGGCGGCCACGTGCTCATCGAGGACCTGCCGGGCCTGGGCAAGACGCTGCTGGCCCGCTCCTTCGCGACCACCCTGGGCCTGGACTTCCGGCGCATCCAGTTCACCCCCGACCTGCTGCCCTCCGACGTCACCGGCGCGCCCTTCTACGACCAGCGCGGCGGCGACATGGTCTTCCGGCCGGGACCGGTCTTCACCCACCTGCTGCTCGCCGACGAGATCAACCGCACCCCGCCCAAGACGCAGGCCGCGCTGCTGGAGGCCATGGCCGAGTCGCAGGTCTCCATCGACGGCAGCACCCGCGCGCTGCCCGACCCGTTCGTGGTCGTCGCCACCGCCAACCCGATCGAGTACGAGGGCACCTACACGCTGCCAGAGGCCCAGCTCGACCGGTTCCTGCTGCGGGTCCGGATGGGCTACCTGACCCCCGGTCAGGAGACCGAGATGCTGCGGGCCCGCGTCGCCCGCGCCGCGCCCGAGGCGGTGCTGCGCACCCTCAGCGGTCCCGCCGAGGTCCTCGCCATGCGGGCCGCCGTCGAACGCGTCGAGGTCGAGGACGACCTGCTGGAGTACGCCGTCGCCCTGGTCGGCGCCACCCGCGACCACCCGCACGTCCTGGTCGGCGCCTCGCCGCGCGGCGGGCTCGCGCTGGTCCAGCTCGCCCGCGCCCGCGCCGTGCTGGAGCTGCGGGACTACGTCGTCCCGGAAGACGTCAAGTCGGTCGCGGTGCCGGCGCTGGCCCACCGCGTGACGCTCAAACCCGAACTGTGGGTGCGGCAGATCAGCGCCGACGACGTGCTCCGGGAGATCGTCCGGTCGGTGCCCGCGCCGCAGACCGTGCCGCGCGCCGTCGCCGCCTCGTGAACACCCGGTCCGCCCGGCCGGGCGAAGCCCCCGAGCCCTTCGCGGGCGACGCGCCCGCGCCCCCGCCGGACGAAGCCCCCGCACGCCCGAGCGCCGGACCCGGGCCCCGGACCGCCGCCCCGGACGGGCTCCCGGCCCGTCCCGCACCCAGGCGGCCGCCCGCCGCCGTGGAACGCGCCCTCGGCGGCGCCAGCGCCGGCCCCTCGGAGCCGCCGCCCCCGCCGCCCGACCGCTGGCGCACCGGCGACCGCGCCCTGCGCTACGGCACGGTGGCCGCGGCCGCGCTCGCCGCCGCCTTGGTCACCGGCCGCCCCTGGCTGCTCGCCGCCGCCGCGGCGCCGCTCGTGCTGCTCGCCCTCGCCATGCCGCGGCACGGCCGGCCCACCCGGATCACGGCGACCGCGCACGCCGGGCCGCGCCGCTGCTTCGAGGGCGAGGAGGTGACGGCCCGGATCGACGTCCGGCACGACGGCGAGGCAGGCCGGCTCGACCCCGGAGTCGCCCTCGGGCCCGGCGTCCGGCTCGACGCCCTCACCGTCGGCCGCCGCCACCTCCACCTGCGGTTCACCGCCGAACGCTGGGGGCGCTGGACGCTGGGCACCGTCGACGTCGACGTGTACGACAGCGGCGGCCTGGCCCGCCGCACGGTGCGGGTCGACCTCGGCGAGATCGCCGTCTTCCCGGTGCCCTCGCACGCCGGGCTCACCCCGGTGCCGGTACGCCTCCCGCAGCGCCTGGGCGAGCACACCGCCCTCCAGCGCGGCGAGGGCGTCGAGGTCACCGGCGTCCACCCGTACGTGCGCGGCGAGCGGCAGCGGCGCATCAACTGGGCGGCCACCACCCGGCGCGGTTCGCTCCAACTGCACCAGTTCGCCGCCGAGCGCACCGCGGACACGGTGGTGCTGCTCGACGTGCTCGGCGACGTCGTGGACCCGCGCACCGGCGCCTCCTCGCTGGACGACACCTTCCGCGCCGCCGCCGGACTGGTCCGCGCCTACCTGCGCACCCACGACCGCGTCGGCGTCGTCTCGGTCGGCGGCGCCACCCGCTGGCTGCAGCCGGGCAGCGGCGACGCCCACTTCTACCGGATCGTCGAGAGCGTCCTGGAGGTCCGCAAGGACCTCGCGTACCGCTCGGCCGGACTCGGCCTGCTGCCGCCGCCCGCACTGCCCGCCGGCGCGCTCGTGTACGTCTTCACCACGCTCACCGACCAGCGCATCCTCGACGTGCTCCACCAGGTGCGCGGCCGGGCCAACCCGATGGTCGTGGTGGAGATCGCCACCGGCGACCCGGCCGTCGAACCAGGCGACACCGAGGCCGAGCTGGCGCTGCGGCTGTGGCGGGCCGACCGGCAGGCGATGCGCTTCGCGCTCGCCGAGCGCGGCATCGCCGTGGTGGGCCACCGGCCGGGCGAGACCCTCGACCTCTCGCTCGCGCCGCTGCTGCGGACCCGGATCCGCGGAGGAAGCCGATGAGCCCGACGACCACGGCGACGCGGCCCGGGCAGGCCGCGGACCGCCTCGCCGCGCGGCTGCTCGCCGCCGCCCTGACGGTCGCGGCCTGCGACCCGGCGCGGGCGGCCGGCCACGGGAGCGCGGCATGGGCGCTGATCGCCGTGCTCGCGGCGCTCGCCCTGTGGGCGGGACCGATGGTCGACGCCCGTCCGGTGCAGACCTCCGTCCACTGGTACCGGATCGCCGCGCGGCGGCGCACCACCGTGGTGCCCGTGGCCGCGCTCGTGATCGCCGCCCTCACCGACCCCGGCGCCTGGACGGCCGGGTGCTTCTGCGCGCTGCTGGTGGCGTACCTGCTGGTCACCGACGCCTGGACACGCGGGGTCACGGCGCCGCGCCGCCGCGGACCGCGGGCCCACCGGGCGATGCCCGCGGTGGCGTCGGCGGCCGGGACGGCCGTGGTCTTCCTCGTCGCGCAGGCCCCGGTCTCCGGTACCGGGTGGGCGCGGCTGCCGGCCGCCGTCGCGGTCGCCGCGGCCCTCGCCTGCCTGGGCCTCGCGCTCGCCGGCCGGCGCGGCGCCGGCCGATGAGCCCGGGCGGGAGCGCCGTCCGGCGACGCCCGCCAGGACGGCGCTGCACCGGTTCAGCACAGGGACCGGTCCCACCCGTCCGCCGTACCCGGACAAACCGTCAGCGGGAAGCCCCGCCCCTGGTGAACGGCGCACCCGGTGCTTTACCGTTTAACCGATCGCGGGACCGTACGCCCATCGGCGGGCACGGCTCCGGTCGCCGTCGGGTGAGGGGCCGCCGTGCGCCACCGCGACGCCGGGCGGGAACGGACGAAGGAGTGGGGATGAAGCACGTCACGCCGGTCCACGACGGCTGGAGGCTCCTGCTTCCCGACGGCGGCAGCGTGCCGGCGACCGTCCCCGGCTGTGTGCACACCGACCTGCTGGCCGCCGGGCTCCTCCCGGACCCCTTCCTGGACCGCAACGAGACGGACGTCGCCTGGGTGGGCCGCACCGACTGGACGTACCAGACGGCCCTCACCGCGGACCCGGGCGGCCACGAGCGCACCGACCTGGTCTTCGAGGGCCTCGACACGGTCGCGGAGATCCGGCTCGGCGACACGGTCCTGGGCGCCGTCCGCAACATGCACCGCGGCTACCGCTTCGACGTCACCGGGCGGCTGGGCGAGCGCGAGGTGCCGCTCACGGTCGCCTTCACCTCGGCCTACACCGAGGCGGAAGCCGTGCGCGACGCGCTCGGCCCGCGCCCCAACGCCTACCCGGAGCCGTTCAACTTCGTGCGCAAGATGGCCTGTTCGTTCGGCTGGGACTGGGGTCCGACGCTGGTGACGGCCGGCGTCTGGCGCCCGGCGCGGCTGGAGCACTGGTCGACCGCGCGGCTCGCCGCGGTGCGCCCCGAGGTGACCGTCGACGCGGACGGCACCGGCCGCGTCGAGGTCCGGCTGGACGTCGAGCGCACCGCCGCCGGCGCCGGCCGGCCGCTGACCGTGCGCCTGGAGGTCGGCGGGACCGCCGCCGAGGCCGCCGTCCCCGCCGGCGCCGCCGGCGCGAGCGTGCGGCTGGACCTGCCGGGCGTCGAGCTGTGGTGGCCGCGCGGCCACGGCGGCCAGAGGCTGTACGACTGCGCGGTGGTCCTGCTCGACGGCGCGACCGCGCTCGACCGCTGGGAGCGCAGGATCGGCTTCCGCACGGTGGCGCTGGACACCGCCGAGGACGCCGACGGCAGCGCCTTCGCCCTGGTCGTCAACGGCGAGCGGCTGTTCACCCGGGGCGTGAACTGGATCCCCGACGACGTGCTGCTGCCGCGGGTCACCCCGGACCGGTACCGGCGACGCCTGGAGCAGGCCGCGGCGGTGGGGGTGGACCTGGTGCGGGTGTGGGGCGGCGGGATCTACGAGAGCGAGGACTTCTACGACGCCTGCGACGAACTGGGCCTGCTGGTGTGGCAGGACTTCCTCTTCGCGTGCGCCGCCTACCCCGAGGGCGAGCCGCTGCGCTCGGAGGTCGAGGCGGAGGCGCGGGAGAACGTGGCGCGCCTGATGCCGCACCCCTCGCTGGTGCTGTGGAACGGCAACAACGAGAACCTCTGGGGCTTCAAGGACTGGGGCTGGGAGGGGGAGTTGGCCGGCACGCCGTGGGGCGAGGGCTACTACCTGGACCTGCTGCCGCGTGTCGTCGCCGAGACCGACCCGACGCGGCCGTACTGGGCGGGCAGCCCCTGGTCCGGCTCCTGGGAGCACCACCCCAACGACCCGCGGCACGGCACCACCCACTCCTGGGAGGTGTGGAACCGCCTGGACTACACCGTCTACCGCGAGGACGTGCCGCGGTTCGTCGCCGAGTTCGGCTGGCAGGCGCCGCCCGCGTACGCCACCTTGCGCCGCGCCCTGTCCGACGAGCCCCTCGCCGCCGACTCGCCCGGCATGCTGCACCACCAGAAGGCCGGCGACGGCAACGGCAAGCTCGCCCGGGGACTGGCCGCGCACTTCGGCGAGCCCGACGGCTTCGACGCCTGGCACTACCTCACCCAGGTCAACCAGGCACGCGCGGTGGCCACCGGCGTCGAGCACTGGCGGTCGCACTGGCCGCGCTGCGCCGGAACGATCGTCTGGCAGCTCAACGACTGCTGGCCGGTGACCAGTTGGGCCGCCATCGACGGCGACGGCCGGGAGAAGCCGCTCTACCACGAGCTGCGACGGCTCTACGCCGACCGGCTGCCCACCCTGCAGGAACGCGACGGCCGCCTGGTCGCGGCGCTGGTCAACCAGGCGGCGGGGGAGTGGACCGGCACGGCGGTGCTGCGGCGCGTCGCCGCCGACGGCGCCGTCCTCGCCGAGGCGCGCGAGCCCTTCACCGCCCCCGCCCGCGGCGTCACCGAGGTGGTCGTCCCGCAGCGGCTGCTCCCCGCCGGCAGCGGCGAGGAGCTCCTGGTCCTGGACGCGGGGGAGCTGCGCGCCGTGCACGTCCCGGTCCCCGACGAGGACTTCGGCTACCCCGAGCCGCGCTGGGACATCGGCACCGCCCCCGCCGGGGACGCCACCGCGGTCACCGTCACCGCCCGCACCCTGCTGCGCGACCTGCTGCTCCAGGCCGACCGGCTGCACCCCGACGCCCGCGCCGACCGGGGTCTCACCACCCTGCTGCCCGGCGAGAGCGTGACCATCACGGTCAGCGGCTGGGACCGCCCGCGATCGGAGGCCGAGGCCGCCGCCGCGGTCGAAGCCGCGCTGTTCACCGTCAACGCGGCCGTGCGGTAGGTTCTGAGGGAGCCGGGCGCCGCGCACGCGGCGCCCGCGACCACGAGCCGAGGAGGTGGGACCGATCACCGCAATGGCAGACCCGGTGCTCCCGCGCCTCGGCCGCGCGCGCTGATCCAGCGATTCGGCCGCGGCGGCCCGGGGAGCGTCCGCAAGGCTTCCCGAAAGGCTTCCATGTCGCACTCCACGCCTGCGTCCACGCCGTCGTCCCCGACGCCCGCCCCCGAGCCCTCCCGGTCCTCCTCGCCCTCCTCGTCCTCGCCCGAGACGCGGGGGCGGTCCACGACCGTCGCCGCCGTCGCCGCCCAACTGCGGGCCGCGGGCTGCGTGTTCGCGGAGGAGGAGGCCGGGATGCTGCTCGACGCCGCGTCCGGACCCGCCGACCTCGCCGCCAGGGTCGCCCGCCGCGCCTCCGGCGTCCCGCTCGAACACGTCGTCGGCTGGGCGGAGTTCGCCGGCCACCGGATCGCGGTGGACCCCGGGGTGTTCGTCCCCCGCCGCCGCACCGAACTGCTCGTCCGACAGGCCCTGCGGCGGGCGCGGCCCGGCGCGGTGGTGCTCGACCTGTGCTGCGGATCGGGCGCGATCGGCACGGTGCTCGCCGCCGAGTCGGCCGGTGCCGAACTGCACGCGGCCGACCTCGACCCCGCGGCCGTGCGCTGCGCCCGCCGCAACATCGCGCCCTACGGGGGCACGGCCTACGAAGGCGACCTGTTCGATCCGCTGCCGGACCATCTGCGCGGCCGGGTCGACCTGCTCGCCGCCAACATGCCGTACGTGCCGACCGCCGACGTCCCGCTGCTGCCCGCGGAGGCCCGCGACCACGAGGCGCTGCTCGCGCTCGACGGCGGCCCCGACGGGCTGGACGTGCTGCGCAGGGTCCTCGCGCAGGCGCCGCGATGGCTGGCGCCGGGCGGGGCGCTGCTGTTCGAGATCAGTGACCGGCAGACGGCGCCGGCGGTCGCGGCCGTCCGCGCCGCCGGACTGGAGCCGCGGGTGGCCACGGACGAGGAGGCGTACGCCACGGTCGTCACCGGGGTCCGCCCGCGCGGGCGCTGACCGGACTCAGTCCGAGCCCTGGTCGGCGGTGCGCAGGCCCGCCGACCACTTCTCCTCGATGTTGCCGAGCTTCCAGATCGCGAAGGCGACGGCCCAGGTGACGAAGAACAGGCCCACGATGACGTAGCCGACGATGTTGAGGTCGAGGCCGCCGACCCAGTCCCAGAAGGCGCCGTGCAGCTTGGCCTTCTCGCCGATGAGGCCGAGGAGTTCGACGGTGCCGATGATGAGGGCGACGGCCACCGACAGACCGGTGATGGTGAGGTTGTAGTAGACCTTGCGGACCGGCTTGGAGAACGCCCACTCGTAGGCGAAGTTCATGAACGAGCCGTCGATGGTGTCGAGCAGGCACATGCCGGCCGCGAACAGCACGGGCAGGCACAGGATCGCGTACCAGGGCAGCCCGGAGGCGGCGCCGGAACCCGCGAGGACCAGCAGCGCGATCTCGGTCGCGGTGTCGAAGCCGAGGCCGAAGAGCAGGCCGAGCGGGTACATCTGCCACGGCTTGGTGATCGACTTCATCACCCGGCCGAGCAGGCGGTTCATGAAGCCGCGGTTGTTCAGCTGCTCCTCCAGCGCCGCCTCGTCGAAGTGGCCCTCGCGCATCCGCCGGAAGACCTTCCAGATGCCCGCGAGGATCACCAGGTTGATGATCGCGATGGCGTAGAGGAAGGTGCCGGAGACGGTGGTGCCGATCCAGCCGGTGACGTCGTGGAGCTGGGAGTCGTCGTCCTCGACGGGGTTGGCGAGGGACCTGACGCCCAGCGAGAGCAGGAAGGCCAGGGCGAAGACGATGGAGGAGTGGCCGAGGGAGAACCAGAAGCCCACCGACAGGGGGCGTTTGCCCTCGTGCATGAGCTTGCGGGTGGTGTTGTCGATCGCGGCGATGTGGTCGGCGTCGAAGGCGTGCCGCATGCCCAGGGTGTACGCGGTGACGCCGATGCCGATCCCGAAGGACTTGGTGCCGAGGCTGTAGTGGTTCGGCGCGACGATCGCGACGAGCGTGAACCACCCGATGACGTGCAGGGCCACGATGAAGGCGGCCATGCCGCCCATCCGCGTCCACTCGGCCCTGCTCATCGAGCCGGATATCCGTCGCCAGCGGGACCCCGTGGGGAGCGGGGCCTCGGCGGTGGTGGTCATGGGAAGGTCCTCCATGGACGGGAGCGGAACCGTAGACGCGCTGAATTACCTGTTGCAAGTTACTCGCAATAAGCCGGGCTGTCACGCTCCCTACCCCTGACGACCTGCTGTCATGCGCCAGGAGGGCGTGATCTCGGACGCGCCGGGGAGCGGGCCGGCGCGGCTCAGCGGCCGGTGCGACCCGAGGGGCCGGGGTGAGCGGAGCGGCGGGTGCGACCCGCGGGGCCGACGGGGCCGGAGCGGCGGCCCTCGTCGTCGGCGGCGGCGCGAGCGCCTCGGCCGTCGCGCCCGTCGCCTCGGCCGCCGCGCAGGACGCAGTCCCCGCACAGGGCGCCGGCCCGGCCCGGCGCGGCCCGGTAGATCAGGCAGCAGCTGCGGCGGCGGAAGGCGCCGGCGGCCGTGCGGCCGGACGCGCCGGTCAGCGGCGGCCGGTCCAGCAGCAGCGCGGTGAGCGCGCCGGCCCGGGCCGCGGCGTCCGGACGCGCGGCCGCGATCATGCCGGCCGCGCCGTGCAGCGCGGAGGCGATGTTCCCCCGCAGGATGTGCCCGGACAGGCCGAACGCCGCGAACGGCGCGGACAGCTCCCGCACGGGTCCGTCGAGCACGCTCGCGGCGAAGGCCGCCGCCAGTCCTGCGGCGTCCCGCGCGGACGCGCCCGCGGGTGCTGCCCAGGAAGGACGTCCCGGCGGACCCGCGGCGTCCCGCGCGGTCTCCGGAACGGACGGCGGCGCGGGCCGGGCCTCGGGCCCGGGCGCGGGGGCGCCGCGCGGCGGCTGCCGGTCGTCCGGCAGCCGAGGCGAGGACGGCCGGGGCAGGGACAGGGGGTACGGCCCGCCGAGGACGGGCTGCCAGCGGTGCGCCGCCAGGGCGGGCGGCGCGGCCGGGTCCGGCGCCCAGCCGTCGAGCACCGCGAGCGCCAGATACGGCGAGAGCACGCGGGCGGCGAGCCCGAGATGGGTGACGGAGGCCGCGACCCGGACCTCCACTTCCTCCGGCGGCTGCCCGCCGCCCGCGGCGAGCGTGCCGCGCACCGCGGCGATCCGGTCGCCGAGCACCGGGGAGCCGTCGGCCAGCTCGCCCATCGACCGCCAGGCCGCCGCGCCGGGCCCGGGAGCGACACGGCGCTCGGCTTGGGCACCGGGATCGGCGTCGGTACCGGCACCGGGATCGGCGTCGGCGCCAGGGTCGGGACCCAAACCGGCATTGGCACCGGCACTGGCACCGGGATCGGGACCCGCGCCGGTACCGGCCCCCTCCTCGTGGATCTCGACCGCGAAGAAGGGACCCAGCCCGGCGAGCAGGGCCGCCGCCGCGCTCACACCCCGACTGGATCGGGGGCCGGCGCGGGGGCGCGACCGCCCGCCGGGCGCAGCACCCGCTCGGCGAGCGGGCCGAAGACCAGACCGATCGCCCCCCACAGCACCGCCTGGGCGGCCACCGAGTACAGCCGGAAGGAGAACAGCACGTCCGCGGGGAAGCCCGGGTAGACGATGCGACCGCTCGGGTCCCTCAGCGGCAGCGGGGTCTCCGTCGCGTGGCGGCCGTAGTCCCGCTCGTTCGCCGCCAGGTGGCCGAGCGGCGGCAGCAGCGCCATCACGACGCCGACGGCGACGGCGAAGCCCGCCGCGGCGAGCAGCGTCGCGTTCCAGTTGCCGAGGCGCGGCCGGAGCCGCCGGCCGAGCCACACGGCGAGCCCGAGGAACAGCAGCGAGCACACCACCATGATCAGGTACAGCCCGGTGCGGGCCCTGATGGTGTCCTCGTGGCCGATCGCCGGGGGGTTCGCCGGGTACTTCAGGAACGGCACCAGGTACAGGCCGAGGAATCCGCCGCCGGCCACCAGCAGCGCCAGATTCCGGGCACGCAGCCCGCCGACCCGGCCGAGGCACACCGTGTAGACCACGGCCAGGATCGCCCCCATCGCCGCCCCGAAGAGCACCAGGCCCAGGCCCATGCCCACATCGGCCTGCACGGTGCGGCTGAACAGGTCGGGGTCGGCCGCCTCGGCGGGAAGTCCCGCTGCCTTGTCGAGCGCCGCCTGTGCCGCGTCCCTGCCGTTCTCGTAATCGATCGCCTGCGAAATCTGGGGTTCGGCGAAGATCCGCGCGAAGACGAATGCGAGCAGCCCCGCGAATGCGCCGGCGAGTACGCCGCGCAGAATGAGTCGCTTTTCCATGTCGAGTTGTCCGTCGGTCCTTCCCGCCGGGTCGGCGCCGGGTCAGTGGCAGGGGAACCCGAGGAAGTGACGCGCGTCGTGGACGAACTCGTGGATGTGCATGTCCTTGCCGAACACCGAGACGGCGCCCTGGTCGACGCCGATGAAGTAGTAGACGGCGAACGCCAGGATCGCGGTGCCGACCAGCCACGACACCGCCTTGGAGACGGGCAGTACGAGCGGCGTGGCGGAAGTGCCGGGAGCGGACACGGAACTCACGGTGGTGCCTCCTTCAGGGATGCAGCGTCCCTCGATCGACGGGGCTTCGTGACCGCGGAGTGTCTGACTCCCGACCGCCTCGCGGCGGCCGATTCACAGTGGCGCGACCGTGCCGGATTCCCACCGGCTTCCTCACGCTGTCACGTCGTGCCAGCCTAGGGGCGGTTGAACAGGCACGTCAATGCGTCGCGCGTGCGGTGTGCCACACTTCCGGACCGTGCAGCAGAGAAATCAGCCGGAGAAGCAGCGGGAGAAAAAGATCCGCACCGTCCGCGTCATCGGAATCGGGGCGGGCGACCCCGAGCAGCTCACCCTCCAGGCGGTGCGCGAGATCGGCGCGACCGACGTCTTCTTCCTCATCGACAAGGGCGGTGAGAAGTCCCAGCTGATCGACGTGCGCGAGCAGATGCTCGCCGCCCACGCCGCCGCGGGACACCGCGTCGTGGTCGCCCGCGACCCCGAGCGCGACCGCACGGCGCGGACCCCCGGCTACGCGCCCGCTGTCGACGACTGGCGCCGCCGCCGCGCCGACCTCTACGAGCGCCTGATCGCCGAGGAGTTGGCCGACGGCGAGAGCGGCGCGTTCCTGGTGTGGGGCGACCCCGCGCTCTACGACAGCGCGGGCGGTGTGCTGCGGGAGGTGGCGCGGCGCGGCGCCGTGGCGTTCGAGTGGAGCGTCGTGCCCGGCGTGAGCAGCGTCTCCACGCTCGCAGCCCGGCACCGCACCGGCCTCAACCAGGTCGGCGGCGCCGTCCAGTTCACCACCGGGCGCCGGCTCGCGGCCGGCGGGCTGCCCGAGGGCGTGGACGACGTGGTGGTCATGCTGGACGCCCACCAGGCGTTCACCGAGCTGGCCGGCCGCGGCCTGCACATCTACTGGGGCGCGTACCTCGGCACCGACGACGAGATCCTCCTCCAGGGGCCGCTGGACGACGAGTTGGCCCGGCGCATCGTCGAGGTGCGGGCGCGGGCACGGGCCCGCAAGGGCTGGATCATGGACACCTACCTGCTGCGCAGGGGCGGCGGATGACCGCGCCGGACCGGCCGCCCGCACGGTCCCCGCAGGGCGCGCCCGGCGCCCGGACCGTGCTGGTGCTCGGCGGCACCGCCGAGGCGCGGCGCCTGGCCGCGCTGCTGGACCGCACGCCCGCCGCCCGCGCCCGCCTGACGGTCGTCACCTCGCTCGCCGGCCGGACCACACAGCCGCGCCGGCCCCAGGCGCGCTGCGCAGCGGCGGGTTCGGAGGAGCGGAAGGGCTCGCGGCCTGGCTGCGGGCGCACGGCGCGGCGGCGCTCGTCGACGCCACCCACCCCTTCGCCGCCGAGATCACCGCCCACGCCGCACAGGCCGCGCGGAGCGCCGGCGTCCCCCTGCTGGTGCTGCGCAGGCCCGGCTGGACGCAGGGCCCCGGGGACCGCTGGCACTGGGCGAGGGACACGGCCGACGCCGCGCGGCTGCTCGCCGACGAGCGCCACTCGGACGACCGGGTCTTCCTCAGCACCGGCCGCCAGGACCTCGCCGCCTTCGCCGCACTCGGCCAGTTCTGCCTGATCCGCTGCGTGGAACCGCCCGGCCCCGAGCTGCCGGCGCGGCGCCATGTGGTCCTGGACCGCGGGCCGTTCACCCTCGACGGCGAACGCGCGCTGCTGCGCGAGCACCGCATCGACGTGCTGGTCACCAAGGACAGCGGCGGCACGTCGACCGCCGCGAAACTCACCGCGGCACGAGAGGCGGGGCTGCCGGTCCTCGTCGTACGCCGTCCCGCGCCGCCGCCCGACGTGCCCCTCGCCGCCACTCCCGAGGAGGCGACGGCCTGGCTCGCGGCCCGCCTGGGCGTGGACCTGGACGCGCCCCGGCTGTGAACGCGGGGCCCGAACGCCCGGCCGGGAACGGCCCGGAGCGCGCAGCGGACGCGGACCCGTGCTCACGTCACCCCGTCAGCTCCCGTACGAGAGAGCCCACTTGGTCGGTCTCGATGAGGAACCCGTCGTGCCCGTAGGGCGATTCGACGACCCGCACCGCGTCCGCGCCGGAGATCCCCGCGGCCAGCTCCCGCTGCTGGTCCAGCGGGTACAGCCGGTCCGAGTCGACGCCGGCCACCAGCGCGGGCGCCGTGACCCGGCGCAGCGCCGCCCGCACCCCGCCCCTGCCGCGCCCCACGTCGTGCGCGTTCATGGCCTGCGACAGCACCACGTAGCTGCCCGCGTCGAACCGGCGCACCAGCTTCGCGGCGTGGTGGTCGAGATACGACTCCACCGCGTACCGGCCGCCGTGCCAGGGGTGCTCCGCGCCCTGCGGGGAGCGGCCGAAACGCTCGCGCAGCTCGCCCTCGCTGCGGTACGTCACGTGCGCCAGCCGGCGCGCCAGGCCGAGCCCGGCGTGCGGACCGCCGCCCGGCGGCGCGTCGTGGTAGTCGCCGCCGCGCCAGCCGGGATCGGACGTGATCGCCCGCACCTGCGCCGACGACCAGGCGATCTGCTCCGCGCTCGCCTGCGCGGCCGTGGCGAGCAGCAGCAGGGCGCCGACCCGCTCGGGCCGGCCCACCGCCCACTCCAGCGCCCGCATGCCGCCCATCGATCCGCCGACCACCAGCGCCCAGCGGTCCACGCCCAGCGCGTCCGCCAACCGCGCCTCGGCGGCCACCTGGTCGCGCTGGGTCAGGAACGGGAACGCCCCGCCCCACCGGCCGCCGTCCGGGCGCGGCGACGAGGGCCCGGTGCTGCCCTGGCAGCCGCCCAGCACGTTCGGCGCCACCACGAACCAGCGGTCGGTGTCCAGCGCCCGCCCCGGACCGACCAGGGCGTCCCACCAGCCCGCGGTGGGGTGACCCGGCCCGGCCGGGCCGGCGACGTGGCTGTCCCCGGTCAGCGCGTGCAGCACCAGCACCGCGTTCGAGCCGTCCGGCGCGGGCCGCCCCCACGTCTCGTACGCCAGCAGGACCCCCGGGAGCCGTGCCCCCGCCTCCAGTGCGAGCGGACCGCCCAGCGCGTGCCAGCGCCGCCGCCCGGGCGGGTCCCCTCCCGCCAGGCGCCCGAGGCGGGAGGAGGAAGGTCCGAGCCGGCCCGCGGCCGTGGTCGCGCCGTCGGCCTGCCCATGGTCAGGCGGCGCCCTTCGCGGCCCGGAACCCGGCCTCCAGATCGGCGGTGAGGTCGGCGAGGTTCTCGATGCCGACCGACAGCCGCACCAGGCCCGGCGAGGCGCCGGTGGCCGCCAACTGCGCCTCGTCCAACTGGCTGTGCGTGGTCGAGGCCGGGTGGATGATCAGGCTGCGGACGTCGCCGATGTTCGCCAGGTGACTGAACAGCCGCACGCCGTCCACGAACCGCCGGCCCGCGTCCGCGCCGTCGCGCAGCTCGAAGGACAGCACCGCGCCCGCGCCCCGCGGCAGATAGGTCCGCGCCGCCTCGTACCACGGGCTCGACGGCAGCCCGGGGTAGTGCACGGCCGCCACCTCGTCGCGCGCCTGGAGCCACTCGGCCAGCGCCTGCGCGTTCGCCGAGTGCCGCTCCAGCCGCAGCGACAGCGTCTCGACGCCCTGGAGCAGCAGAAAGGCCGAGTGCGGCGACAGGGCGGGTCCGAGGTCGCGCAGCAGCTGCACGCGCAGCTTGACGGCGAACGCGCCCGGGCCCAGCGCCGGCCAGTACTGCAGCCCGTGGTAGCTCGGGTCCGGCTCGGTGAAGTCCGGGAACCGCTCGGCGTTCGCCCCGAAGTCGAAGGTGCCCGCGTCGACCACGACGCCCGCGATGGCCGTGCCGTGCCCGCCGAGGAACTTCGTCGCCGAGTGCACCACGATGTCCGCGCCGTGCTCGACCGGACGCAGCAGGAACGGCGTGGGGACGG
The DNA here is from genome assembly GCF_035825295.1 of Actinacidiphila sp. DG2A-62. Taxonomy (NCBI): domain Bacteria; kingdom Bacillati; phylum Actinomycetota; class Actinomycetes; order Kitasatosporales; family Streptomycetaceae; genus Actinacidiphila; species Actinacidiphila sp. DG2A-62. The sequence goes on along the minus strand of NZ_JAYMGI010000002.1, from coordinate 134,224 downwards.
TGTTGTCCACGATCAGCGGCACCCCGGCCGCGTGCGCCGCGTCGGCGACCGCCCGCACGTCGAGCACGTTGCCGCGCGGGTTGCCCAGCGTCTCGGCGAAGAACGCCTTGGTCCGCGGCCGCACCGCCGCCCGCCACGCCGCCACGTCGTCCGGGTCCTCGACGAACGTCACGTCGATGCCGAACTTCGGCAGGGTGTGGCGGAACAGGTTGTACGTGCCGCCGTACAGCGACGCGCTGGACACGATGTGGTCGCCGGCCTTGGCCAGGGTGAGGATCGCCAGCGTCTCGGCGGCCTGCCCCGAGGCCAGCGCCACCGCCGCGACGCCGCCCTCCAGCGCGGCGATCCGCTGCTCGAAGACGTCCTGCGTGGGGTTGTGGATGCGCGTGTAGATGTTGCCGGGCTCGGCCAGCGAGAAGAGGTCCGCGGCGTGCCGGGTGTCCCGGAAGACGAACGACGTGGTCTGGTAGATGGGCACCGCGCGCGCCCCGGTCGTCGGATCGGGCTCCGCCCCGGCGTGCACCTGCCGGGTCTCGAACGACCACGCGGGCAGGTCGTCCGCGGGCGGCTCCTCGGGCGTGTGGCCCCCGGTGACGGCGTCGATGGGCTGGGTCATGGCTCTCCCTGAACTGGCGTGCGGTGTACGGGTGGTGGGCGTACCGGTGTGCGGGTTCCGGCATGCGGGTGTACGCGGGTGTACCTGGGGGCGGGCGAACGGCCGGCGCGCACGGCCCCCGTGCACACGGCCGGGCTCGACGCGGGACGCCGGGAGGCGGCGTGAGCGCAGCCGTGCGGGAACCGAGGGGCGCGCCGCTCCGGCGCGCGGGCGCGCGGGACGTCAGCGCGCCGAGGGACAGCCCGTGCCCGTGACGCGCCCGAAGTCCACGTGGCGGCGCCTGACGAGCGGGGTCATGAGGCCATCGAAGCACGGGCGCGGCGGCGTGTCCGCTGTCGCGCGGGCCGCCGCGGAAGATGTCACACGCCGTTGACAATCAGCCGGGTGCCCGCCGCCCGGCGCGTCCGCGGCCCGCGCCCGCAGCCCCGTCCCCGCTCTTCGCCCACGGCGCCCCACCGGCCGGCGGACCTTTCGCGCCGTCCCGGGTCTGCCACCTTCCGCTGCGCCCGGTTACTCTGTGTGCTCCCACCCCGCTGCCGCCCTTGTGCGCAGCGGCCTCCGGCCCACGGGGAGGCGCCCGTCGCCCGGTCGGGGGAGAATCGTAGGAGCCCAGCGAGACAGGCGCCGCGGCCCGTGGCCCCGCCGCCTGGTCGGGAGGCGATCATGGATTATCCGGAACGGTACGAACTCGTCTTTCAGGAGCCCGCCTCGGACGCGGACGACAGCGTCGTCGTCCACCGCACCGGAACCTCCGGAGCAGGCGGCAACCCCGTGTACGAGGACGAGACCGGCATCGTCAGGGCCGAGATCAGCGCGGACGGCGAGGTCCGCATGATGGCCAGCGGCGGGCACCAGGCCCCCGCGGAGCCGCGGTCGGTGCGGTCGCTGCACTCGTGAGGCGACCGCCGCGACGAGGCGGCGGCGCCGAACGGCGGGCCGGACGCAGCAGCGCCCGGCCCGTCCGGCGTGTCCGCGCCGCCCGCGGTCAGCGCGGCCCGTCCACCAGAAGCGCCCGGTCCCGCGCCGCCATGACCGCCGCCGACAGCCCCTCGATGTCGTACGCGCCGTGGTGGCGGCGGCCGTTGACGAAGAACGTCGGCGTGCCCGAGACCCCGCTGAGGTCCGCGGAGTCCACGTCCCGCGCGACCCGGGCCTTGCCCCTGCGCGACTTCAGGGCCTCCTTGAAGTCCTCCACGTCCAAGCCGAGTTCGGCGGCGTACCGCAGCAGGTCCTTGACCTTCAGCTCGTCCTGGCGGTCCATCAGCAGGTCGTGCATCTCCCAGAACCGCCCCTGCGCCGCCGCGGCCTCCGCCGCCTCTGCGGCGAACTGCGCGTGCGGGTGCACATCGGTCAGCGGCAGGTGCCGCCACACGTACCGCACGTCCCCGAAGTCGGCCAGCAGTTCGCGCACCACGCTCTCCGCCTGCCCGCAGAACGGGCACTCGAAGTCGCCGTACTCCACCACCGTCACCGGCGCGTCCAGCGGCCCGCGCACGTGGTCGCGGCCGGGGTCGACCGGCTCGGCCAGGTCCACCACCGACTGCGCGGTGCCCAGCAGGGCGCGGGCCCTGCGCGGTTCCGGCAGCCGTTCGGCGACCAGGGCCACCACCGTGGTCACCAGCATCGCCAGCACCACCGCGCTGAGCACGCCGATCTTCGCCTGGTCCAGCTCCCTGCCGTCGAAGGCCAGCGTCGCGATCAGCAGCGACACCGTGAAGCCGATCCCGGCGATGGTGCCGCCGCCCAGCACCGCCGCCCAGCCCACCGGCGGTCGCAGCCGGCCGCCGCTGAACCGGGTGGCCAGCGCCGAGGCCCCCACGATGCCCAGCGGCTTGCCGACGCCGTAGCCGAGCAGGATGCCGAGCGTGATCGGCGAGGTGAAGGCGTCGGCCAGCAGGGCGCCGTCGATGTGGATGCCCGCGTTGGCCAGCGCGAACAGCGGCACGATCACATAGCTGCTCCAGGGGTGCCACAGCCGCTGCAGCCGGTCGTTGGGGGACAGCGCGGAGGCGATACCCATCCGCGCCTCCCGCTCCAGGTCCGCGGTCGGCTGCTCGCGGAAGGACCGGAACAGCCCGGTCGCCCGCTCCAGCGCGTCCCGCGAGGCCGGGTACGCGTACGACATCAGCCCCAGCACCAGGCCCACCACCAGCGGGTCCACCCCCGAGTGCACGAACGCCACCCACGCGGCGATCCCCAGCGCCGCGTACACCAGACCCCGGCGCACCCCGAGGGTGCGCACCACGCCCGCCACCGCCAGGAACCCGATGCCGACCAGCAGCGGCGTCCACGAGATGTGCTCGCTGTAGGCCACCGCGATCACCGCGAGCGCCACGAAGTCGTCGACGACCGCGACCGTCAGGATGAAGGTGTGCAGCCGCGGCGGGAACCGCGAGCCGAGCAGCGCCAGCATGCCCAGCGCGAAGGCGGTGTCCGTGGACATCGCGGTGCCCCAGCCGTGCGCGGAGGGCCGGCCGGCGTTCACCGCCAGGTACAGCGCCACCGGGACCACCATCCCGCTGACACCCGCGAGCAGCGGCAGCGGGATGCGACGGCGGTCGCGCAGCTCGCCCAGGTCGAACTCGCGCCGCGCCTCCAGCCCCACCACCAGGAAGAACAGCGTCATCAGCCCGCTGTTCACCCACTCGTTCAAGGTCAGGTCCACACCGTGCCCGCCGAGCACCACCGACAGGTGGGTGCGCCACACCGAGCGGTAGCCGCCCGGCGCCGCGTTCACCCACACCAGAGCGGCCACCGTGGCGGCCAGCAGCACCGCGGCGCTGCCGGTCTCGGTGCGGATGTACGCCCACGCCGCCGCCGCGGTCGTGCGCTCCCGCTCGCCGCGCTCCGCCAAGGGCGCCGTCAGGCCCCGGAACATCCCGCCTCCCACCGCTGCCGCCGCCTGCCCGGTGGCAGGCGTCTCCGCCTGACCACACCCTGGCACGACCGCACCCCGCTCGGCACGCCGGACCTGCGCACACCCTCCCGCGCGGGCGTCGGCCGCAGTCCGCCCGAGCCGGTGGAACCGCGGCGGCACGGCACGCGTATTCGTCAGCGACGGCCGACCACCGGGGAGAGGTTCCGGGTGGGAGGATGGTCACGGCCGGAGACGACCAGCACCGAAGCACGGAAGACCACCGCTGGACGAGCGGCGCGACGGGAACGAACGGGACAAGGGGGGCGGCCGCTGATGGCGCGGGACGAGGCCGTGGTCGGCTGCACCGGAGAACTGCTGATCGGCACCCGCGGCCCGGAGGGGCCCGGCGAGGTGCTGGTCCGCGTCAGGGGCGGCAGCGAGGCCTTCCTCGCGTGGTCCGACGAGCCGCTCGCGCGAGGCGCCACCGTGCTGGTGGTGGACTCCCGCGGCTCCCGCCAGGTCGACGTGATCGCCTGGGACGACCCCCTGGAGTCCCCGCTGGATCCCCCGCTCGACTCCCCGGCCGGCTGAGCCCGCGCTACCCGCGCACAGAAGGAGACGAAGGATGTTCGGTTACCGCGTTCCCGCACCCGATGAGGCGATGCTGATCTCGGGCGGTCGACGAGGGCTGGGGGGCGCGCCGTTCCGCGTCGTCACCGGGCACGGCAAGTTCGTGCTGCCGGTGTTCCGCAAGACCCGCTTCCTCACCCTCGCCATGTGCGAGGCGGAGGTGTCCGAGAAGTGCGTGACCCGGCAGGGCATCGCGCTCACGGTCAAGGCGGTCATCGCGTTCAAGGTCGGCAACGACCACGAGAGCATCGTCAACGCCGGGCAGCGGTTCCTGTCCGACCAGGACCAGATGGCCATCCTGACCGGCCGGATCTTCGCCGGCCACCTGCGGTCCATCATCGGCTCGATGACGGTCGAGGAGATCGTCACCGAGCGGCAGAAGCTCGCCACCGAGGTGCTGGAGACCTCCAAGTCCGAGATGGCGAAGATCGGCCTGACGGTGGACTCGCTGCAGATCCAGTCCATCGACGACGGCGACACCGGCTACATCGACGCGATGTCCGCGCCGCACAAGGCCGCCATCCAGCGGCAGGCGCAGATCGCCCAGGCGCAGGCCACCCAGGCCTCGGTGGAGGCGCAGCAGGCCGCGGCCCGCAACCAGGCCGAGTACGCCCGGCAGACCGCCATCGTGCAGGCCGAGTACAACGCGGAGGTGGACCGGGCGCAGGCGCAGGCCGCCCAGGCCGGCCCGCTCGCCCAGGCGAACGCCCAGCGCGAGGTGCTCGCCGCGCAGACGGAGCTGGCTCTGCGCGCCGCCGAGCTGCGCCAGCAGCAGCTCGTCGCGGAGATCGTCAAGCCGGCCGAGGCCGAGGCCGAGCGCATCCGGGTGCTGGCGGTCGCCGAGGCCGAGCGGATGCGCATCCAGGCCGCCGCGGCGGCCTCGCACGACCGGGTCGCGCTGGAGCGGATGCTCATCGACCAGCTGCCGCAGATCGTGAAGGAGGCGTCCGCGGGCCTGGCCGGGGCCAACGTGAACGTGCTCAACGGCGCGGACGGCCTCAGCGAGATCGCCGCCGGCCTGGTCAGCCAGGGCCTGACGATCCTGGACTCGGTGCGCAAGAACCTCAACGGCGAGGACGGCCGGGGCGACGCCACGGGCTCCTCGGCCGCGGTCGCGCTGCGCGGCATCGTCACCGGTGAGCGGCGCGGCGGCGCACGGAACGGCGAGGGAGGCGCGGGCAAGGGCGGGCCCGCGGACGGTCCGGTCGACATCGACTGAGCCGGAGTCGGGGTCGGAGCCGGATTCGGAGCCTTCGGTTTCGAAGCCTCCGGATTCGGGTCGGACCGGCCCGGACGCGGTGACCGAGCGGCCCGGGTCAGTCCCTGGGCCGCAGGTCTTTCACCCGCTGGATCTTGCCCACCGACCGCTCAAGGGTCTCCGGGTCGACCACCGTGACCTGCGCGCGCACGCCGATGTCGTCCTTGATCCCCCGCGCGATCGCCGCCGCCGCGGCCTCCCGCTCCGCGGCCCCCGCGCCGGCCCTCGCTTCCGCCGACACCGCCATGTGGTCCAGCCGCTCGCGCCGGGTCAGCTCGATCCGGAAGTGCGGCGCCACCCCGGGGTGCGCAGCACGATCTCCTCGATCTGGCTCGGGAAGACGTTGACCCCGCGCAGGACGATCATGTCGTCGCAGCGGCCGGTGACCTTCTCCATCCGCCGGAAGGCCGGCCGCGCGGTCCCCGGCAGCAGCCGGGTCAGGTCCCGGGTGCGGTAGCGGATCACCGGCAGCGCCTCCTTCGTCAGCGAGGTCAGCACCAGCTCGCCGCCCTCGCCCTGCGCCATCACCTCGTCGGTGACCGGGTCCACCACCTCGGGCAGGAAGTGGTCCTCCCAGACGTGCAGGCCGTCCTTGGTCTCCACGCACTCCTGCGCGACGCCCGGGCCGATCACCTCGGACAGCCCGTAGATGTCCACCGCGTCGATGCCGAAGCGCTCCTCGATCTCGGCCCGCATCCCCTCGGTCCACGGCTCGGCGCCGAAGATCCCGACCCGCAGCGAGGTCGCCCGCGGATCGGCCCCCTGGCGCTCGAACTCGTCCAGCAGCGTCAGCATGTAGGACGGCGTCACCATGATGATGTCGGGCTCGAAGTCCTGGATGATCCGCACCTGCCGCGCGGTCATGCCGCCGGACGCCGGGATCACCGTCCAGCCGGCCCGCTCCGCGCCGTAGTGCGCGCCGAGCCCGCCGGTGAACAGGCCGTAGCCGTAGGCGACATGAACCTTGTCGCCGGGCCGGCTGCTGGCCGCCCTGATCGAACGCGCCACCACGTCCGCCCACATGGACAGGTCCCGCTCGGTGTAGCCGACCACCGTCGGCCGGCCGGTGGTGCCGCTGGAGGCGTGCAGCCGCCGCACCTGCGCCATCGGCACCGCGAACATCCCGTACGGGTACGCGTCGCGCAGGTCCGCCTTCGTGGTGAACGGGAAGCGGGCCAGATCCGCCAGGCTCCGGCAGTCCTCGGGCCGCACCCCGGCGGCGTCGAACTTCCGCCGGTAGACCTCCACATGGTCGTACGCGTGCCGCAACGTGGCGCGCAGCCGCCGCAGTTGCAGGGCCCGCAGCTCCTCGCCGCCCAGCCGCTCCGCATCGTCCAGCAGCTCGTACGGGACGGGTCCGCCCGCCGGGACCCGCGTCGATCCGCCGCCCATGCCGCTCTCCTTCGCGCCGCCTGGCCCCCGAGCCCGACCGAGCGTTCGGTCCGATCCCAGGTCACCACATCAGCCCGTGCCGCCGCTGTCAAGGACGGCGGCGCCCGGCCGCAGCGCCGCCGCGGCCCTGCCGTCCCGGCTCCCGCCCTCCTCCCGTCCTCGCCTGCCGCACCCGGCTGGCAGCCCCCGGGAAGCCGGGGTAGGACAGGAAGTGCGAGACCGCGCGCCGTGGGCAGGGGAGCAGGGGACGGACCCCCTGGCCCCCGGAGAAGGGACGGACATCGTGGCACGACCGAAGATCCTCGTGGTGGGCGCCGGATTCGCGGGGGTGGGCTGCGTCAGGCGGCTGGAGCGCACACTCGCTCCCGACGAGGCCGACCTGTGCCTGGTCACCCCCTTCTCCTACCAGCTCTACCTGCCGCTGCTGCCGCAGGTGGCCTCCGGCATCCTCACCCCGCAGTCCGTGGCGGTGTCGCTGCGGCGCAGCCAGCGGTTCCGCACCCGGATCATCCCCGGCGGCGCGATCGGCGTGGACGCCAAGGCCAAGGTGTGCGTGATCCGCAAGATCACCGGCGACATCGTCTACGAGCGCTACGACCGCATCGTGCTCGCGCCCGGCAGCATCACCCGCACCTTCGACATCCCCGGCCTCGCGGAGCACGCGCGCGGCATGAAGACCCTCGCCGAGGCCGCGTTCATCCGCGACCACGTCATCTCGCAGCTCGACCTCGCCGACGCCAGCCAGGACGAGGCCGAGCGCGTCTCCCGGCTGCAGTTCGTGGTGGTCGGCGGCGGCTACGCCGGCACCGAGACCGCCGCCTGCCTGCAGCGCCTGACTACGAACGCGATCAAGCGCTACCCGCGGCTGGACCCCGGGCTCATCAAGTGGCACCTGATCGACATCGCGCCCAAGCTGATGCCGGAACTGGGCGAGAAGCTGGGACGCAGCGCCCAGAAGATCCTCGCCGACCGCGGTGTGGAGATCTCGCTCGGCGTCTCGATCGCCAAGGCCGGGCCGCAGGAGGTCACCTTCACCGACGGCCGGGTGGTCCCCACCCGCACGCTGATCTGGACCGCGGGCGTGGTGGCCAGCCCCCTGGTCGCCACGCTGGAGGCGGAGACCGTCAAGGGCCGCCTGGCCGTCGGCGCCGACATGGCCGTCCCCGGCGCGGACGGCGTCTTCGCCCTCGGCGACGCGGCGGCCGTGCCCGACCTCGCCAAGGGTGAGGACGGCGCCTTCTGCCCGCCGACCGCCCAGCACGCCATGCGCCAGGGCCGCACGGTGGCCGACAACGTCCTCGCCTCCCTGCGCGGGCAGCCGCTGACGCCCTACAAGCACAAGGACCTCGGCCTGGTCGTCGACCTCGGCGGCAAGGACGCGGTCTCCAAACCGCTCGGCGTCGAACTGCGCGGCCTGCCCGCCCAGGCGGTCGCCCGCGGCTACCACTGGTCGGCGCTGCGCACCAATGTCGCCAAGACCCGGGTGCTCACCAACTGGCTGCTCAACGCGGTCGCCGGCGACGACTTCGTGCGCACCGGCTTCCTGGCCCGCACGCCCTCCTCGCTGCGCGACTTCGAGTACACCGACGCCTATCTCAGCCCCGAGCAGGTCCGCGAGCACACCGCCTCGCTGTCCGCGGCGCGCGCCGACTGATCCCGGCGGTCGCGGTCCCGGCGCCGCGCCCCCCCGTGTGCTGCCGCGCGCCGCCGGCGGAGGGGCGGCGGCACACGGCGGCGCGCGCCCTGGCATGATCGGTGCCGTGGTCGAGCACATCATCGCCGCGTGCGACGGGGCATCCAAGGGCAATCCGGGACCGGCCGGCTGGGGCTGGGTCATCGCCGACGAGCGGGGCGAGCCCGCCAGGTGGGAAGCGGGCCCGCTGGGCACCGCCACCAACAACGTCGCCGAACTCACCGCCCTGGAACGGCTGCTGAGCACCGTCGACCCGGCGGCCGTGCTGGAGATCCGGATGGACTCGCAGTACGCGATGAAGGCCGTCACCACCTGGCTGCCCGGCTGGAAGCGCAAGGGCTGGAAGACCGCGGCCGGCAAGCCGGTGGCCAACCAGGGCCTGGTGGTGCGCATCGACGAACTGCTGGCCGGCCGCACGGTGGAGTTCCGCTACGTGCCCGCGCACCAGGTCGACGGCGACCGGCTCAACGACTTCGCCGACCGCGCGGCCAGCCAGGCCGCGCTCACCCAGCAGCCGGCCGGCAGCGGCCACGGATCGCCGCCGCCCCCCGCGTCCCCCGACGCCGTGCGCACGTCGTCCCCGGGCCGCGCCGCGCGCTCCGGCGGCGGCTCCGCCCGGACCGCGGCGGGCTCCGGCGGAGACACGGCCGGCGGGCCCGCGCGCACGCTCAAGGCGAAGTTCCCCGGCCGCTGCCGTTGCGGACGCTCGTACGCCGCGGGCGAGCCAATCGCCAAGAACGCCGACGGCTGGGGCCACCCCGACTGCCGCTGACCCCGGCGGCCCCGGCTCAGCCCCCGTCCGCCGCCCCGGCGTCCGGGGCGGGATCGCCGGCGTAGCGCAGCAGCAGCATCGCCGCGTCGTCGTGCAGCGGCCCCCGGGTGTGCCGGATCAGGTCCTCGCGCAGCGCCTCCAGGGCGCTCTGCGGGTCCGCGTCGGACAGCAGCCCGGCCCGGCCGCCCAGCGGGTAGAAGGTGCCGCCGGCGTCCCTGGCCTCGGTGACGCCGTCGGTGTACAGCAGGAGCTGGTCGCCCGGCCGGAAGTCCACCGCGAAGGGCTCGGCCGGACCGCCCTGCGGGACCCCCAGGCCCAGCGGCAGCGCGTAGTCCGGCGGCTCGGGGAAGACGACCTCCCCGTCCGGGCGCACCAGCATCGGCGGCGGATGCCCGAAGTTCAGCAGCAGCGTGCGGCCCAGGGGACTGATCTCCGCGAGCACCGCGGTCACGAACTTCTCCCCGCTCACCGTGCGGTCCGCCGCGCGCTGCACCCGTTCGCCGACGCCCTCCAGCGTCTTCTCGTCGTGCGCCGCCTCGCGGAACGCGCCGAGCACCACCGCGGCGGTCTCCACCGCCTCCAGGCCCTTCCCCTGCACGTCCCCGATGATCACCCGCACGCCGGCGGGGACGCCACCACCTCGTACAGGTCCCCGCCGATCCGCGCCTCGGCGACCGCCGAGGTGTACGAGACGGCGGTCCGCAGGTGGCCGGCCTCCAGCGGGACCGGGCGCAGCAGCACCCGCTGCGCCACCTCGGCGATCGACCGGACGTTCGCCAGCTCCGCCTCACGGCGCTGCCGGGTCACGGCCGCGATCATGCCGGCCACGGTCACGCCCACCACCGCGCCCACCGCGGCGAAGCCGCGCCGGTGCTCGAACATCCCGTCCACCACGCCGAGCGCGCACACCACCGCGACGGCGAGGGCGCCGATCACCGCCGTTCGCACCCAGGTGCCGACCAGGCCCGCGAAGGCAGGGCCCAGCGACACCAGGGGCAGCAGGCCGACGCTCGCCCCGAGCACCCCGTCGACGATCGCGACGACCGCCATCACCGCGTAGGGCAGCACCGTCAGCGGCAGCGGAACCGTGCGGTCCCGCACCACCCCCGGTGCGGCGACCGGGAAGGGACGGCTGCCGCCCCTGCTTCGTCGCAGCACGGTGACCTCTCCTTCCCCCGCCCAGGCAGGACCGCGGCAACCGCTTACTCCGTAACACCTTACGTACCGTCACCGTGCCGCGGCCACCGGTACGGGACATGCCGACGATCGGGTGAATCCGGCGGGGCGCGGACATGGAATCGATAGGTTGCTGCCGGTTTCACAGATTTCGCGGATTTCGCGGACTCGTCATCGACAAGGAGACATATGCGTACCCGTAGTGCTTTCGCCGCGTGCGGCCTGGCCGCCGCCGTGATCGCCGGCGGCGCCGGCACCGCCTCGGCGATCGGCGACGCCCAGGACGCCACCACGGTCAACGGCAACGGTGCCTCGTCGGCGTACGGCAACACCGTGACCGGCGGCAACCTGAGCCCGCAGGTCGGCCTGGTGCAGGGTTCGCTGAACAAGCTGTGCCTCGGCGTGCCGGCCAAGGCGAACGTCGGCTCGCTGGTCGGCGTCGTCCCGATCACCGTCCAGGACATCAACGTGCTGGCCTCGCCGCAGAACCAGCAGTGCGCGGAGAACTCCACCCAGGCCAAGGGCGACGAGCCGCTCTCGCACATCGCCGACGACATCCCGATCCTGTCGGGCAACGGCGCGGCCAACCACTGAGCACGGCCCGCCGGGCACGCAGGCGCCCGCCCCCGCGCAGTTCCGCGGGAGCGGGCGCCTGCGTCGTGCGGGCCCGGGCCTCAGCCCTTGCCGACCACCGCGAACAGCAGCCACAGGTAGAAGGCGAGCAGGTGGGCCACGGCCACATAGGTCAGCACCCGCAGCGTCACCCCGCGCTCCTTGCGCCGCTCGGTGCCGTTGGTGGTGGGCCGCACCCGCGGCACCGCGCGCGCCGCCGGCTCCGCCGCGGCCGCGTCCGCGACCGGCCCCGCGTCCGCGACCGGCCCCGCGTCCGCGACCGGCCCCGCGTCCGCGACCGGCCCCGCGTCCGCGACCGGCCCCGCGGCCCCGGCGGGCCCCGCCGCCTCCCGCGCGTCACCGGTGTCCGCGGTCGCGGTCGCCGTCCCGTTCGTCGTCATCGCCGCCCTCCTCGTTCCTCTCGCGTGCCCGTGTCCCGCCTGCCCGGGCCGTGCGGGTGTCCGCCCGGGCCCTGACCGGGTGCGCCCGGCGGGGCGCCGACGCACAGCGCCGACGTCTCGCTCTGCATCAGCGTGTGGACGAACAGCAGGTCGACGCCGCCGGGCCCGGCCGCGGCCAGCCGGTGCGGCACCAGGGAGTCGAAGTGCGCCGAGTCCCCCGGGGCCAGCCGGTGGGTGCGGTCGCCGAGGGACAGCTCCAGCTCGCCCCCGGTGACGTACAGCCACTCCTCGCCCGGGTGCACGCGCACCAGCGCCCGCTGGATGCCGGCCGGCACGTGCACCCGCAGCGCCTGCATCGCCCGCCCGGTGCCGCCGGCCCGCCAGTACGTCCAGCCGCCCGCCGGCACCGCGGCCATCCGGTCGCCGCGCACCACCGGCTCGGGCTCGGAGGCGGTCTCCCCGAGCAGGTCGGAGACCGTGGTCCCGTAGAGCCGGGCGAGCCCCAGCAGCACCGGCAGCGAGGGCTGCCGCAGCCCGGACTCCAGCCGGGACAGGTGGGCCGGGGACAGCTCCAGCCGGCGCGCCGCGCCCTCCAGCGTCAGCCCGCTGCTCCGCCGCCGCTCGCGCAGCCGGGGAGCCAGCACCAGATCCCCGCCCGCGTCCGCGCCCGCGGCCGGGCCCGCGTCCGCGCCCGCGGCCGGGCCCGCGTCCGCGCCCGCGGCCGGGCCCGGGTCCGTACGGCCCTTCGCCACAGCGGCGCCGTCCGTGGCGGCGTCCGTGGCGGCGTCCCCGGTATCCTCGGGTGCGGCGGGCATCGCGTCTCTGACGTCCATGGGCCCCATGGAAGCAGCGCCCGTGCCTCACGGGCAAAAAACTTGCCTCAGAGGCAAAGTCCGGGAGGCGTGTCCCTGGTGGACCGGACCGCCCCGGGGAGGGCCCTGGGCCGCGCCGCGGGCGTCACGCCGGCGCCTCGCCCGCGACCGGCCGCACGCCGCGGACCTCTTCCTCCTCCTGTTCCGCGGGGCCGGCCGTACCGCCGTCCTCGACCGGGACCCCGCCGTCCAGCCGGTCCCAGAGCTTGAGCAGCGGCGTGGCCATCGTGGTGGTGACGACCGCGACGATCACGAGCACGGTGAACATGGACGACGAGATGATGCCCTCGGCCAGGCCGACGTTGATGGCGATGAGCTGCATCAGCCCCCGCGCGTTCATCAGGGTGCCGATGCGCAGGGCCACCGGACCCGACTGGCCGGTGGCGCGCGCCGCGGCCCAGCAGGCCCCCAGCTTGCCCCCGATCGCCCCGGCGGTGCAGGCCAGCGCGAACAGCAGCAGCGCCGGGTCCGACAGCAGCGAGATGTCGGTGTTCAGGCCCGAGTAGGTGAAGAACAGCGGCAGCAGCAGCGCCCGGCTCAGCGGCGCGGTCGCCTCGATGGCACGGTCCACCCGCGCGGACCGCGGGAAGGCGGCGCCCAGACTGAAGGCGCCGAAGACGGCGTACAGCCCGATCCTGTCGGTGTACCAGGCGGCCAGGCACAGGACGAGCAGGACGGCCAGGACGAGCTGCTCCTGGGAGAGGCGGTGGGCGGCCCGCAGCAGGGGGTCGCGCAGCTTGACCAGCGCCACGAGCACCGCCACCAGGCCCGCCGCGCCCGCCGCGGCCAGTACGAAGGTGTCCGCCGTCCCCCGTGACAGGCTGACGACGCCGGCGAGCATGATCCACGCGACCACGTCGTCCAGGGCGCCCGCCGCCAGCGAGATGGTGCCGAAGGACGTCCCGGTCAGTCCGTTCTCGGTGATGATCCTCGCCAGCATCGGGAAGGCCGTGATCGCCAGGCTGACCCCGACGAACAACACCGTGACGTGCAGCGGGACGCCGGGCGGCGAGGCGTGGACCGACCCGTTCATGGCCCAGGCGATGGCGACGCCGAAGACCAGCGGTGTGGCGCTGCCCGCCGCCGAGATCATCGCCGCCGGCTTGGCCACCGCCTTGATCCGGTCCAGCCGGAAGTCGTACCCGGCCTGGAACATGAAGAGCGTCAGCCCCAGCTGGCCCGTGACGTACAGCACGGGCCGCAGCTCGGTCGGGAAGAGGTGGTGCTCCACCGAGGGCAGCAGCAGGCCGAGCACCGAGGGGCCGAGCAGCACCCCGGCGATCATCTCCGCCACGACGGGCGGCTGTCCGAGTCTGCGCAGCGTCAGTGCGGCTGCCCGGCAGACCAGCAGGATCACGACAACGGCGAAGAGGAACGTCGTACCGAGCTGTGTGGCGGTCATGGCGCTACGGCCTTTCGGCGGGAGGCGCCGGGGCGCCGTGTGCACGGCGCCCCGGCGCTGTGGGGGTGGGGAGAGTGAGGAGGCGGGCGGGGCCGATCGTCGCCGGTCAACCGTGGGGGTACGGGCAACCGCCGGAGGCGCCGGGCGGCCGGCCGTCGGCCGCCGCGCCCGGGGCCGCCGCGGGCCGCGGGCGCCCCGCGGCCCGAGCGGCCGCCGCGTCCTGCTGCGCGAAGTACCTCTGCGTCAGCCGCAGGCGCCGGGCGTCGCGCACCATCCAGGTGCCCAGGACGAGTTGCAGCACGCTGCGTCCCAGGTCCTCCCAGCGGTCGCGCAGCCGCATGAAGCCCAGCACGGCGATGAGCCGGTGCCGCGGCAGCGGCCGGTCGCGGGCCACCAGCAGGCAGGGCGCCCGGTGCGGGATGGAGCGGGTGTGCGAGACCGAGGAGTGCAAAGTGAAGCGCCGCAGCATCTCACGGGTGACCGCCCGCATGACCAGCGGCGCGAGCCGCCAGGCCGGGCAGGGGCGGTTCGCCGCGATGCCGAACGGGATGTGGTGCGCGTCGCGCATCGACACGCGGTCCCAGCGCCCGGGGTCGAAGACCTCCGGGTTCTCGTGGCCGGAGGCGTGGTAGGCCGGGTAGTCGAAGCACAGCACGGTGCCGGCGGGGTAGGCGACGCCGTCGCCGAGGTCGATGTCGGCGGTGGTGATGCGGTGCGCGATGCCGAACAGCGGGTACATCCGCAGCGTCTCGTTCATCACGTTGCCCAGGTCGTGGTCGTCCTCGGGGCGCGCGGCCAGTCTGCGCTGCACGTCCTGCTCGGTCGCCAGCACCAGCAGCAGGTGCGCCATCGCCTCGGACATCTGCACCACGGCGGTGTTGAAGAACGCCCCCTGGAGGTAGTGCGCCCGCTCCAGCGGGCTCGCCAGCTCCGCCGGCAGCGCGTGCGGCAGGTCCCCCGCCGCCAGCCGGCGCAGCAGGTAGCGGGTCAGCCGCCGCCTCCTGGCCATGTGGCGCAGCCGGGTGTTCTTCAGCGAGTCGACGACGTCGGCCGCGTTGCCGGTGATCAGCTCCCGCACCCCGGGCGGGCAGGGCTCGTGGAAGACGAGTTCGTGGAAGAACTCCGCCCACACCGGCATCATCAGGTCCCGCAGCCGCACCAGCGTGACGTCGCCCGGCACGAGCTCGTCCAGCACGGCGGCGGCGCATCGGGTCGCCGCCGCGCTCAGCCGCGCGCTGCTCCCGGCGAGGATCGCGGTGGTGGTCCGGGCGACCGCGTCGTAGCGCGGTCCCGGCTCCAGGTGCTCCTGGTGCACCTCGGGGCCGGGGGACAGCCAGTACCAGAACAGGTCGGACAGGCCCGCGCCGCGGCTGCGGCCGTTCGCCGCCGGATGCCCGTACAGCTCCTCGAACCGGTCGGGGCCGACCTGCTCGTTGGGCACGATGACGCCCTCGGGGCCGTTCACCCGGGCGAAGACCTTCACCCGCAGGGCTACGACGGCGCTGGGCAGCCAGTAGGGCGCGGACAGCGCCAGCGCGACCCCCGCCACCGGACCGAGCGCACCCGGGGTCCGCCGCATCACGACTCCTCCTCCCGCCAGGGCCCACCGGACCGGACCGCCGGGCCCGGGCCGCGCCGCACCACCTGGTCGCGCGTCACCGCCGAGCAGTCGGCGGCGCCGCACAGGGTGAGCACATGGGCGGTCTCCTCGCGCAGCTCCTCCAGCACGCGCCGCACCCCGCTCTCGCCCTCGGCGGCCAGTCCCCACAGCGCGGGCCGGCCGATCCCGACCGCGCGGGCGCCCAGCGCCAGCGCGGCCACCACGTCGGCGCCGCCGCGCACCCCGCCGTCGAGCAGGACCGGGACGCGGCCGGCGACGGCGTCGGCGACCGCGGGCAGGGCGTCCACGGTCGCCGGCGCGGCGTCGAGCTGCCGGCCGCCGTGGTTGGACACCATCACCGCGGCCAGCCCCTCGTCGGCCGCACGCCGCGCGTCCGCGGGGTGCAGTACCCCCTTGAGCACCAGCGGCAGCGGCGTGGCGTCGCGCAGCCGGCGCAGATCGTCCCAGGACAGCGCGGGCGACATCGCGATGTCACGGACCGCGTCCGGCGGCCCGCCCGGCAGGCCGCGCATGTTCTCCGCGGCGAGCCAGGGCGGCAGGTCGTGGAACCCGTTGCGGTCGTCGCGGGTCCTGCGGCCGAAGACCGGCGAGTCGGCGGTGACCACCAGGGCCGAGCAGCCGGCCCGGCGCGCCCGCTCGGCGAGCGCGCCGGTGACCTCGGCGTCGGGCTGCAGATACAGCTGGAACCACACCGCGGCGTCCTCGCGCACCGAGCGGGCCGCGGCGGTCACCTCGGCGACCGGCGTGGTCGCCGCCATCGAGGTGATGAGCACGGTCCCGGCCGCCGCGGCGGCTCGGGCGGTGGCCGACTCGCCGTCCGGATGGGCGAGCCGGTGGAAGGCGGTGGGGGAGAGCAGCACCGGCGTCGACAGGTCGGCGCCGAGCAGCCGGACCCGGGTGTCGGCGGGTCCCGAGCCGGTCAGCACCCGGGGCAGCAGGGCCAGCCGCCGGAACGCCCGCTCGTTGTCGGCGAGCGCGGTCTCCTCGCCCGCTCCGCCCTCGAAGAAGTCGCGGTGCACCGGGTCGAGGCGGACGCCCGCCTTGTCCCGCAGCTCCCGCAGCACGCCGGTCACGGCCTGCCCGTGGCGGTGGGCTCCGCCGGGGGCTGCGGCGCGGCGAGGTGCCCGGCCAGGAACCGGACCAGCGGCGTACGGTGCACCTCCTCGCTGTCCCACTCGTTCTCGAGGTTCTCGGTGATGTGGTGCTCGGCGAGGGGCTTGCCGTCCTGGAACAGCCGGACCACCGGGTGCAGGTAGCGCCCGTCCAGCCCGCTGGTGTCGGCCTGGTGGACGCGGGAGACCGAGATGTCGAAGGGGTTGACCTTGTCGTGGTCGGCGCCGTACTCGAGTGTGACGGCCAGGTACCGCTCGACCGGGCCGAACGCCCCGTTCTCCACCGCGGGGTGGAGATGGTCGACCGGCACCTCCTCGTGGTAGCGCGCCGTCCCGTCGCCGGGGAGCACGACCGCGTCCGACAGGAAGCCGAAGAGCTGCCACAGCGCCGAGGTGCGGTTGACCCGGGCGAGCACCTCGTCGGCCACCGCCTCGGGGGTCGCCGCCAGGTCGCGCCCGGGCCAGGGCGCGTGCTCGTAGCGCTGCTCCAGGATGCGGTGCAGTGCGCGCACGCCGTACCGGAAACCGTGGATGAACCCGCTGGTGGACTTCTTGAAGTCCCTGACCTGCGTGATCGTGCCGGCGAAGTACAGATCGGGCACGTTCACCGACTCCCAGGCGTCGGTCTGCGCGGGGAAGCGGTCCTTGATCGTCAGCTCCGGCCGGCAGTCCTCGTCGAACACCGACGCGTCGAAACGGAATCCGGTGGCCAGGACGACCCGGTCGTAGGGTATTTCCTTGACCACTTCGGCGACCCGGGAGAACTTGACCGCCACGCGGTATTCCCCGGCTTCCCCGTCGGCGCCCTCCGACCTGGTGATCCGCAGGATCTCCCCGTCCAGCAGGGCGTTCTGGGATTTGAGCTGGTAGGTGTCGAGAAAGTTGTTGTTGACGGCCCTGAGATGGCCCACGAAATGCGTCTGCCAGGCCAGTCGCAAGCTTCCGGGGCCGGCCACGTGAATGACCGCGGCGGTTTCGATGAGATTGTCCGCGGTCTCGAAAGCGGAATTCCCGCGGCCGATGATCAGCACCCGCTTGTCGGTGAACTCCTCGGGGTCCACGGACACCTCGCTGTACGGCTCCGCGAGTTCCGCGCCCTCGATCGGGGGGATGTAGGGGCGGGTGACGCCGGTGGCCATGATGATCCGCCGGGCCCGCAGCACGTCGCCCCGCTCGTCCTCGGCGAGGAAGTCGCCCCGCCCCGTGCCGTCCGGGGCCTCACGGCTGATGCGGGTGACGCGGGTGTTGTAGCGGACCCGCAGTCCGTGCGCCGCGGCGAAGTCGCCCAGGTACCGGACCATGTCGTCGGCCGGCGGGAAATACCGGGGGCTGTAGGAGGTGAACAGGGGCGCGTACTCCTCGGACAGCAGGGAGTTCCAGTCCACCCGCATGCGCAGCTCCGGGTCGTCCCAGCCGGTGTGCACCTTGTTGCTGGAAATGAGGGTTCGGTGCCTGGGGAAACGGGTGAAGAACGTGCCCGGCGCCTCGCCCGCCTCGACCACCTGATAATCACGTCCGGCGCGTTCGAGGAAATAGGCGGCCTGCAGTCCCGCCGGCCCCGCTCCGATCACAAGGTAGTCGACCCGCTGTTCCCCTGACATATGTGGCCTCCTGCTCCTGATTAGGATGCGCCACACCATAGTTGAGAGTTAAAGGAGACATCCAGAAGCAGCAGGTGTGATCCATATCACACTGGCTCGGAGGATTGGCCGGGGGTCGATCCGGATAAATTCGGCCGCGCGGTCCGCCTGCCGTCGCCGGGTGATATTTCGGGTCGAACGGCGGTTGAACGCTGCTTTTGAGCTTCCTGTGCGGCCGAAAGACAACCCGGCGCTGCCGGAACGTATCGGAGGGCATATGAACAATCCGGTGAGCAATCCGGGCGAATCGGTGTTCCCCCAGTCCGTCATCGACGCCTTCAGCCGCGATCCGGCGGCTCCCGCCTTCGAGTTCCGGTCACGGCAGGTGTCCCGCGGCGAGGTGCTGGAGCAGATCCGCCGGTGCGTCGCGCACCTGCGCGGACGCGGCCTGGGCCCCGGAGGCTCGGTCGCCCTGACGACCGCCGTGACCCCGGGCGCCTTCGCCGCCCAGATCGCCGCCCACCTGCTGGGATGCCGCGTCACGGGACTGCGCCCCGGCCTGACCCCCGGCCAGCTCGCGCACGTGCTGTCCCAGGGGGTGGACGCCGTCGTCGCCGACGCCTCCACCCGCGGCGCCGAGCTGCTCGCCGCCGCCGGACCGGTGCCCGTCCTCGACCTCGACCAGGACCTCCTCGCCACCGAGCCCGACCGCTCGCCGGACGCGCTCGTTCCGCGCGGGCGTCCCGACGACGCCGCGCTCGTCACCCTCACCAGCGGCAGCACCGGCAACCCCAAGGGCTGCGCCATGCCCTACCGCGCCTTCGCGGGCCACTGGTCCTGGCAGCCCGCCGGCTGGAGCCCGGTGGTGCGCGAACTCGCCGAGCGCTACCGCAGGTTCCTCGTCTTCGGCACGCTCACCAGCGCGGTGATGCTCGAACACGTCGGCCTGGCCCTGCTCGGCGGGGGCACGGCGATCATCCCCGACGCGCCCCTCGTCTTCCCGCAGGTGTTCGAGAAGCACCGGATCACCGCGTGCCTGTGCACCGTCCCCCGGCTGTACCAGATCCTCGACGCGCTGCGCACCGAGGACGTCGACACCTCCAGCCTGCGCGCCCTGCTCGTGGCCGGCTCGCCGCTGCCGCCGCACCGCCTGGCCGAGGCCGTCGAACGCCTCGGCCACGCCGTCCACCAGGGCTACGGCCAGACCGAGACCGGCATGCTGGCGCTGCTCACGCCCGGGGACCTGGCCGAGCACGGCGCGTCGGTGCTGGACTCCGTCGGCCGGCCGCTGCCCGGCGTCGACGTGGAGCTGCGCGACCCGCACGGCGGCCCGGCCGCCTCCGGCGCGGCGGGCGAAATCTGGGTGCGGACCGCCGGAGCCATGGCCGGCGACTGGCGCGACCCCGCGGAGACCGCCGAGGTGGTGCGGGACGGCTGGATCAGGACCCGCGACCTCGGCACGCTCGGCGAGGACGGCTTCCTGCGCCTGATCGGCCGCTCCCGCGAGGTCGTGTTCGTCAACGCGATCCTGCACTACGCGGGCGCCATCGAGGCGGCACTGGCCGCCCACCCCGACGTCGACCAGGCATTCGTCGTCGCCGCGCCCGACGAGGAGACCGGCGAGGCCGCGCACGCCTTCATCGTGCCGATGCCCGGGCGGACCGGACCGTCCGCCGACGTCCTGCGCGACGCCGTGCGCGCGCGGTTGGGCGAGGGCGCCGTCCCCGCGACGGTCACCGTCCTGGACGCGGTCCCGGTGGCGCCCAGCGGCAAACCCGACAAGAAGGCGCTGCTCTCCCGGGTCACGGGGGGCTGAGCGCCCCCGCGGCGGGGAGGCGCGCGCCGCGTCGCGCGGCGCCTCCCCGCGTCACCGGGGGCGGGACGTCACGACGGCGGGTTGCCCGTCGTGCCCGCGGTGAACGGCGTGACCGTGAACAGCCTGTCGCAGACGGTGATCTCGCCCGGGATGGTCAGCGACGCGGTGTTGCCCGGCGGGTAGATCCGCAGTCGCACCGACGGCGTCTGGCAGCCGCCCTGCTGGTTGGCCGTGTGCACGGTGTCGCTCGCGGAGCCGCCCGGCGCCAGCACCACCTCCTGGTGCGCCCGCTCGTCGCGGGTGGCGGGCACGCCGATCTGCTTTCCGCTGCCGTCGAGCAGCGACAGGCCGGGGTAGCCGTTGACATGGCAGGAGGCCGATCCGTGGTTGGTCAGCACCAGATACCGGTACAGGTTGCCCGCGCCCGCGTCACCGCCGCCCAGCTCCGCGGTGAGCTGGGACGTGGCGCACATGGGGGTGGCGCCCGGCGCGGAGGGCGTCGTCGGCGCGCCGGAGGGGCCTGCGCTGGGGGCGCCGGCAGGCGCGGTCGCGGTCCTGGAATCGCTGGGCTCGGCGCTCGGCCGCTGGGTGGGGGTCCCGCCCCGCGACGGCGTGGGCTCGGCCGGCCGCGTGGTCGGTCCCGTCACGGCGGGGGAGGGGGAGGTCGTCGTGGCGCTGCTGGCCGGCGGCCCCACCACCTCGTCGCCGCCGCCGTCGGTCAGCGAACCGACGAGGTACAGCGCGCCCGCCAGCACCGCGACCGCGGCGCCGCCGCCGACCGCCGCCCTGGCCCGCCGCCGCCGCTTCGCCCGGCGCCGGATGCGGTCGAAGGACCCGGGGGGAGCGGCGAGGAACTCCGGGTCCGGGCGCAGCAGCACCTCGACCGGGTCCGGCCCGCCGCCGTCGAGCCGACCGCTCAGATCCCCGTCCCCGTGGCCGCCGTCAGGCCCGTGCTCGTCGGGGCGGTCCTCCCCCGGGCGCTCAGGAAATCCGGTCATGGCGTCCCCCGAGTTCGGCGCGCAGCAGTTCGCGTGCCGCGTGCAGATCGGCCTTGACGGTGCCCTCCTTGCGTCCCAGCAGCGCTGCCACCTCCCGGACCGGCAGGTCGGCGTAGTAGTAGAGCAGCGCCGGGTTGCGCAGGCGCTCGGGCAGCGACTGCACGAGCATCCGCACCGAGGGGTCGGTCTGGTCGGGCTGCTGCTTCAACGCTTCCTCCGTGGTGACCCGGCGCATCGCCCGGCGTTCACGCTCCAGTTTGCGCCAGTGGTCGCGGACCAGGTTCGCGGCGGTCACGTAGAGGAAGCCGCTGGGCTCCTCGACCCTGGTCCAGCGCGCCCACAGCCGGGTGAACGCCTCCGCGGCGATCTCGTGCGCGGTCCCCTCGTCGTCGACGAGCCGGCGCACCCAGCCGGCCAGCCGCGGGTACAGGGCCGCGAACAGCTCGGAGGCCGCGCGCTCTTGAGACCGGATGACCGCTCTCCTCACTCGTGTCGCTCGTGTCGCTCGTGTCGGGCCCGCGGCGGCGGGTCCGGCCGCGAGAGCCGTCCCGCCGGGACCCGCCGCCGGCCCCGCGCCCGGTACGGCGCCCGGTGCCGCGCCGGACGCCCGTACGGCGATCGGCTCGGCGCTCACGAGCCGGCGACCAGCGAGGCGTAGACGATCACATTGTCCGGGTAGCCGCCGCCCCCGCTGATCCGGGTGCCGCCGCATGTGATGAGACGCAGCGCGGGGTGGTCGACGTTCCCGTACACGCGCTGGGTGGGGAAGGCCGACTTGGCGACCGTCTCCACCGAGTCCACCGCGAACACCGCGGTCGAGCCGTCCTTGCGCGTCACCGTCACCCGGTCGCCCTTGCGCACACGGTCCAGGCGCAGGAACACGCCGTCGCCGTACGCCCCCACCGTCACATGGCCGAGGAGCACCGCGGGTCCGGTCTGCCCCGGCGTCGGCGAGCCGTCGTACCAGCCGGCGGGGGCGTGCGCGGCGATCGGCGGCACCTCCACCTCGCCGTCCGATGTCAGGCCGAGCGGCATCACCGAGGTGTCGACGCCGATCGAGGGGATGCGCAGCCGCGAGGGCTCCGAGCGGGCCATCGGCCGCGCCGAGGCCGAGGGCCCCGAGCCCGCGGCGGCGGTCGCTCCGCCCGGCCCGGAGGCGCCGGTCGCCGCCGGGGTCGCCGAGCCGCCGTCGGAGGGCGTCCGCGCGGGCGCGGTGGACCCGCACGCGCACGCCACGAGCAGCAGCGCGGTCGCGCCGGCGCCCGCGAGCGCGGCCCGCAGGGCGCGCCCGCGCGGTGGCCCGGACCGACCCGGTGCACACGCCGGAGCCGGCGCCGGTGCGGGCGCCGGCTCCGGTTGCGCTCCCGGTTGCGCTCCCGGCCGCGCAACCGGCCGCGGTACGGCGACCGGGGGCGCTTCCGGCCGCCGCGCGGCGACGGGCCCTGCTCCCGACCGCCGCGCGGCGACGGACCCCGGGCCCGGACGCTCCGTGGCGGCCGGCCGCGG
The DNA here is from genome assembly GCF_035825295.1 of Actinacidiphila sp. DG2A-62. Lineage (NCBI taxonomy): Bacteria > Bacillati > Actinomycetota > Actinomycetes > Kitasatosporales > Streptomycetaceae > Actinacidiphila > Actinacidiphila sp. DG2A-62. The sequence continues at coordinate 111,910 of NZ_JAYMGI010000002.1, read as the reverse complement.
TTCCGCACGAGGTCCCCGTGGAGGCTGCTGTCGAGGTTCCTGGGGCAACGAAGTGCTCAACTCCTCGTCCCGGTCTCAGCCCTGGGCCCGCAGGCGCGACCTGCGGCGCACCGCGAACGCCACGCCGGCCCCGCCCAGCAGCAGCACACCGCCGGTCGCCGCGCCGAGGACCGTGCCGGTGCCGCTTCCGCCGGACGTCGCGGCCAGGCCCGTGTCCGGCGCGCCGCTGGGCACCACCGGTACCTGCCGGCCGGAGCCCGAGGTGCCGGGCGCGGTGGACGGGGCACTGGAGGGGGCGCCGGACGGGGCGGAGGTCGGCGCGCTGCCGCCCTCCGGGTTGCCGCCGGTGCCCGCGGCCAGCGGCGTGATCTGGAGTTCGCCGTGGCAGGCCGTGATCCGGCCGGGGATCGTCAGCGAGGCGGTGTTGCCGGGCGGGTACACCTTCACCTGGGCCGAGGTCGGCAGGCAGGCGCCCATGTGGTTGGCGGTGTGGATGGTGTCGCTGGCCGACGCGCCGGGCTTCAGCACCACCGGCGCGTACGTCTCGGAGACCCGCGTGGCGGCCGGCCCGATCTGCTTGCCGCCGGCGTCCAGCAGCGACACCCCCGGGAAGCCGGTGAGGTGGCACGTCGTCGAGCCGTGGTTGGTCAGCACGAGGTAGCGGTAGAGGTTGCCCGCGCCGGCGTCCGAGCCGCCGAGCCGCGCGGTCAGCTGCGAGGTCGCGCACATCGGCGTGGCCTGCGCGTCCTTGGCCGGCGAGGCCGCCGTGGCCGTGGCCGGCACGGCGGTGAGAACGGCGACGGCCGCTGCCGCGGCGCCCGCGGCGAGTGAGCGCTTGTGCATGTCCTGCTCCCTGTCTCGTCTCCCGTTGCTCCCGCGCCCGTCCGGCGCCGTCAGCGGGCTCCGGCGGAGCGGGAATCGGGGACAGAGACGAGGCGGCCGGACCCCCGGTTGTAAAGAATCGTCAAAGTCCGTCGGCCGCGGGGTCCGCCCGGCCGGCCCGCCGCGGCGTCCGGACGCCGCGACAGGGCTCCGCGGGCCGACGGTCCGTCACCCGCCGCTGTGAAACGGTGACATCACGGATGCATCACGGAACGAAAACTCATAAGTAAGGCGCGGCGCCGCGAGGCATTGCGGCCAATTTCCGCGATTGTCCCTCATGTCCCCGCCCCGATAGGAGATCCGGCCATACGTCGCCCGCGGCGGCTGCTTTGGTGTAGCGTCTCCGGCCAAAGGAGCGCGTCCCACGGGGGAAGGCCCTTTGACCGGTTTACCGCGGGACGCCGCGCCATTCCTCAGCGAATGCATTCGTGTTCCCCGCCCGGAGCGAAACCTGGATACGTCCCTTTTACGTCCAGTCGCGCCGGGAGCAAGGAGTCCAGACATGGTCAAGGCCGTGGTCCACGGCCTGCGAGGGCGCCGCCCGAACGCCTTCGCCGCCCTCGCCGCCTGCTGCGCGCTGCTGCTCGTCCTGCTCGCGCTCTGCCTGGTCAGCGCCGCGCCGGCGCACGCCGCCGAGGCGACGCCCGCACCCATACCGGGCTCGCCGCTCGACGCCTACGACAAACAGCTCCCGTACGACGTGGGCGCCCACAAGATCGCCCGGCTCGCCGCGTTGATCGCCTATGCCCTGATGGTCGCCACCGTCGTGCTGGGCGTCCTGCTGCGGATGAGATTCCTGCAACACGCCGTGAACCGGGCCACCTTCTACGGCGCCCACATGGTGCTCGCGCTCTCCGCCATGATCTTCGGCGGTATTCACGGTCTCACCTTTATCTACCAGCCCGTGTGGCACATCGGTGTCGTGCAGTTCGTCGTTCCGTTCAGCGGCGGACTGCAACGTGTACCCGTCGGATTCGGCATTCTCGGCACCGAGCTCGCCATAGCGGTGGCCTGCGCGGTCTGGCTCCAGCGCCGCCTGGGATACCACCGCTGGCTGCGCTTCCACCAGTTCGCCTACCTCGCGTTCGGGCTGATCTGGCTGCACGTCTTCCTGGTCCATCCCGAGCCGCGCCACCTGAACGTGGTCGCGGTCGGCGTCGCCGCCGGCGCGCTCACCGTGCTGGTGGTCTTCCTGATCCGCGCCCTGCCGTCCCGCTCGCGGCTGAGACAGCGGCCCTTCTCCGAGCGGCCGGGAGCTGCCGGATGACCCACCCGCCAGTGTCGCCGCCCACCTCCGCCGTCCCCCGGACGCGGCCGGCCCGGCGCACACCGTCGCCGTCTCCGGACCGCTCATCCCGCCCCCGCAGGCCCCGGCCGCGCCGCCGGCCACGCTGCCCGTCCCCGTCGCCGCGGACTCCTTCGCGCCCGCCCGGCCGGTCCTCGTGCCCGAGTCCGAGCCGGTGCGGGTGAGCGTGGACAACAACCGCTGCCACATCTACGGCATCTGCCAGCAGGAGGCGCCCGAGGTCTTCCGCGTCTCCGAAGGCGGCTCGCTGCACTACACCCCCTCGGTGCCCGCCGAGTTCGCCGCCCGCGCCCGCCAGGCCGCGCGCTGCTGCCCGATGCAGGCCATCGCCGTCCGCGGCGGCCAGCGCCCCGGCGGCGGACCCGCCGACGACAAGTCCCGCCGCCCGCCGCTGCGCAGCGGCGCGGGCTCGCGCACCGGCCGCCGCCGCATCGTCGTGGCCGGCGGCGGCCTGGCCGGCCTCAGCGCCGCCACCCGGCTGCGCGAGCGCGGCTTCGACGGCGAACTCGTCGTCGTCGGCGAGGAGGACGCGCGGCCGTACAGCCGCCCCCCGCTGTCCAAGCAGTACCTGGCCGGCGAACTGACCGACGGCGAGCTCGCCTTCCGCGCCGACGACGCGCTCGACGCCCACTGGCTGCTGGGCGCCCGGGTGGTCGACCTCGACGCGCGCGCCGGCGCGCTGGAACTGCGCGGCGGCGAACGCCTGCCCTTCGACGGCCTGGTCATCGCCACCGGCGTCGACGCCAAACGGCTCCCCGAGGCCCCGGTGCTCAGCGACCGCATCCGCACCATCCGCACCCTCGCCGACGCGGCCGCGGTGCGCCGCGCGATGGCCCACGCCAAGGCCCGCCACGTGGTGATCCTCGGCGGCGGCTTCGTCGGCTGCGAACTGGCCTGCACCGCCCGCGCCCAGGGCATGGACGTCACCCTCGTCGTGCACAGCGCGCCACTGCTGCGGCGGGTCCTCGGCACGCTGGTCGGCGGGGTCGTCGGCAGGATCCAGGAGCGCGCCGGCGTCGAGCTGAAACTGGGCCGCGAGGTCGCCGACTGGCAGGACCACGGCGACGTCCTGCGCCTGCAGCTGGACGACGGCACCACCCTCACCTGCGACTTCGTCGTCCTGGGCCTCGGCGGCGAACCCCGCACCGAGTGGCTGCGCGGCAGCGGCCTGGACATCGGCGACGGCGTGCGCTGCACCCCCACCTGCCACGTGCGCGACGTGTGGGGGCGCACCGTGCCGCACATCGTCGCCGCCGGCGACGTCGCCTCGTGGCCCAACGCCCGCTTCGACGACAAGCCCCGCCGCGTGGAACACCTCATCCACGCCGTGGAGATGGGCCAGCACGCCGCCGACGCGCTGCTGCGCGGCCCGGACCGCGCGGCCCGCTTCACCCCCGTGCCGCGGTTCTGGTCCGAGCAGCACGGCACCCGCATCCAGGCCGTCGGCATCCCCGCGCTCGCCGAGGAGGTCGAGATCGTCGAGGGCTCGCTGCGCTCGGAGCGGTTCATCGCCCGCTACAGCCGCCCCACCCCGTACGGACCCCAGGTGGTCGGCGCCGTCGCCTTCAACATGCCGCTGGAACTGCTGGCCTACCGCGACCAGATCGGCCGGGCCCGTTTGCAGCCGCCCGCCATCGGCCGAAGGAGGCGCCGATGAGCGCCCGCGCCCGCCGCGGCGTCGTCGGCGGCCCGGTGCACCGGATGCTCAGCCTGCCCGCCCGGCTCCACCTGCGCTGGCTGGTCATCGCCCTGGTCACCGGGATCGCCGTGCTGCTCTACGCACGGGTGCTCCTCGGCGCCCAGCCGATGCCGCCCAGCCGCGGCCCGGTCACCGGCAACGCCACCTGGTCGCCGTCACCGTCCCCCTGACCGACGGCCGACGCCTCGGAACACAGTGACATGACGGCGCGTCAGCACGTGGCTGACCCGCCGTCATGTCCCGGCCTCACCAGCCGACTTCGTGATTCGCCGCACCCTTCACTACGATCCTCCGATGATCATCAGAAAGTGGCTGACCGCGGTGCCGGTCTACGGTCTGCTGGCCGTGCTCGTCTGCGCCGCCCTGCCCTCGACCGCGGCGGCCGACGACGGCCCCGCGCCGCGGCCCGCGCCCAAGGTCGAACTCGTCCTCGACGTCAGCGGCTCCATGCGGGCCCGCGACATCGACGGGCAGTCCCGGATGTCCGCGGCCAAGCAGGCCTTCGACGACGTCCTGGACTCGGTGCCGCAGGGCGTGCAGCTCGGCATACGCACCCTCGGCGCGGACTACCCGGGCAACGACCGCAAGACCGGCTGCAAGGACACCCGGCAGCTCTACCCGGTCGGCCCGCTGGACCGCACCGAGGCCAAGACCGCGGTGGCCACCCTCCAGCCCACCGGCTGGACCCCCATCGGCCCGGCCCTGCGCGCCGCCGCCGACGACCTCAAGGGCGGCGACGGCACCCACCGCCTCGTCCTCATCACCGACGGCGAGGACACCTGCCCGCCGCTCAACCCCTGCGACATCGCCCGCGACATCGCCGCCCAGGGCATCCACCTGACCATCGACACCCTCGGCCTGATCCCCGACTCCAGCACCCGCAACCAGCTCAGCTGCATCGCCGAGGCCACCGGCGGCACCTACACCACCGTCCAGCACCGCCAGCAGCTCACCACCAAGGTCAAACAGCTCGTCGACCGCAGCACCGACGAGACCGTGGCGCCGGTCGCCGTCCAGGGCGCCGCCGACTGCGCCACCGCGCCGGTGCTCAAGCCCGGCCTCTACACCGACCGCGAGACGTTCTCGGAGAACCGCTCCTACCGCGTCGAGGTCGCCCCCGGCCAGGAACTGCGCGCCTCCGCCAGCATCTTCGACGACCGCGCGGTGAACCCCGGCTACGGCATCCTGCTGCGCGGCGTCACCCTGCACGGCCGCGAGATCGTCCGCGACGACGAAGGCGGCACCGGCCGCACCGACGCCGTCTCGGCCGGCATCCGCTACCCCAAGCCGTCCGCCGACGACGACACGCCCGCCGAGACCGTGTGCCTGCAGATCAGCAATTCCTTCTCGGCGCCGCCCTCGGTCAAGACCACGCCCGGCATGCCCGTCGAGCTGACCGTCGACCTCGTGGACGCCCCCGACCAGCCCTCCGACGTCGCCTTCTTCGGCCTGGGCCGCGGCTGGTGGCTGCTCGGCCTGCTCACCGTGACCGGCGCCGTCGCCGGCCTGCTCACCGGCTGGGCCGCCCGCTGGCGCCTGACCTCCGGGAGGACCGCCTGATGCGTACGCCCCGACTGCTCGCGGCAGCCGCGCTGCTGGCCGGCACGGCGCTGGCCGTGCTCGCCGGACCCGCCGCCGCCGACGACCCCACCGGCACGCCGACCGACACCGGGTCCGCCTCGGCCACCGCCACCGCCACCGCCGGCGACGACGACGCGGCGCCCACCGAGGCCGGCACCAACTTCCGCACCGCCACCGTCATCCGCCCCGGCCAGCGGGCCACCGCCGGCGGCTCCGCCGGCGACTACCTGTACTGGGCCTTCCCCGCCGACACCGGGCAGAACGCGACGGTCACCGCCACCGTCGCCTTCCCGGCCGGCCAGGCCCGGCACGGATCGTCCACCTGGCAGGTCGACGTGTACGACGGACTGCGCCGCCGCCAGGCCTGCCGCTACGGCGCGCAGACCCGCGTCGCCGCGGCAGACGCCGCGTCGGTGGAGCTGGTCTGCCACCTGCGGACCGTGCGCGCCTGGGCCGAACCGTGGTCCAACGACCCGCTGCGCGGCGCCTTCTACATCCGGCTCGCCGTCCTGGACCTGCCGCAGACCGACCTCGGCCTGCCCGTGCAGGCCGCCGTGGAGGCGACCACCGACGGCACCGCGGGACGGCAGGCGGTCGACGGCTCCGCCGTGCCCCTGGTGACCGCGGCGGGCCCGCGGATCAGGCCGTCCGGCGGCTGGGCCGGCACCTGGTGGTCGCCGCGCTGGTTGTGGACCGCGGGCGGCGGCGTCCTCGCCGTCCTCGCGGCCCTGGGCGCCCACCGCCTGGCCCGCGGTCCGGTCCGCCTCCCCGGCGCGCCGCGCCCGCCGCGCGAGCCGGTACGCGAGACGCCGCCGTACGGGGGAGCCGAGCCCTACGGGGGCGGACAGCCGTACCGGGACTGACCGCGGCGGCCCCCGCCCCGCCCCGCGGGGCCCGGCGGCCGGCACGGGCGCCGGGCCCGCCGGCCGGGCCCCGCGTGCGGGCCGGGCCATCGCCCGGGGGGGGCCACCGCGTGCGGGCCGCTGCCCACCGGCCGGGTCATCGCGCGCGGGCCGGAAACGGCGCCGCCCGTCCCGGTGCCGCCGCGGACCGGACCGGGTCACGACTCCCCGGGCCCCCGGTCCGCGGGCGCCTCCCCGGCCGTCCCGCCACCGGCTCCGCCACCGGCCTCGTCCGCCGTCCCGTCGCCAGGCTCGCCCGCCGTCTCGTCGGCCGGCGGCAGGTACAGGTGCCGCAGGTCCTCGGGCACCGGCGTCGAGGGCCGGAACAGCGGGGCCGACTCGCCGTCCGCCGCCGTCGCCGGCGCGTCGGTCAGCCGCAGCCGGTCCCTGAGCCGGCCGTAGAAGTCCGCCCGCCGCAGCCGCACCAGCCGCAGCGGGCGCGGCGCGGCGAACACCCCGATCCAGTCCCCGGGGTCGAGCACCCCCCGCAACTGCCCGTCCACGCTCACCGCCGCCTGACCCGAATGGGGGAGCACGCGCAGCGCCACCGGCTCGTCGGCGTCGGCGACCACCGTGCGGTCGAAGGTCATGTGCGGGGCCACCGGGGTGAACACCACCGCCCGCATCCGCGGCGACAGCACCGGGCCGCCGGCCGCGAAGCTGTACGCGGTCGAGCCGGTGGGCGTCGCCACCACCACCCCGTCCGCGGAGTACGCCGCGAGCAGCCGGCCCGCGATGTACACCCCGAGGCTCACCTGGCGGTCGCGCGCCAGCTTCTCCACCACGATGTCGTTGAGCGCGGTGACGTCCAGCGCCACGCCCCAGCCGTCGCCCTCCTGCGCCTCGGGACGCACCTGGGGCGGCGGGAGCGCCGGCCCGCGGCCGTACTGCAGCAGCGCCTCCACACCCTCCGGCAGCTCCAGCGGCCGCGACGCGCGCATGGTCAGCGTCATCCGCTCCTCGCAGGCCGACTCCCCGGCCAGCACCGCCTCCAGCGCCCGCTCCACGTCCCGGACCGCGATCTCGGTGAGGAAACCGACCCGGCCCAGGTCCACGCCCAGCACCTGGACGTCCTTCTTCGCCGCCACGCGCGCCCCGCGCAGGAACGTCCCGTCGCCGCCGAGCGTCACGATCAGGTCCAGGCCGCCCGCGGCCCGCAGCTCCGCCCGGGAACTGCGGCGCGCCGGCCGCGTCCCCCACACGTCGATGTCCACCCAGCCGATCGACCGGCGCTCGCACCACCGGCGGACCCTCCGGGCGCCGTCCACCGCCGCGGGGCGCCCCTCGTGCACGACCAGCCCGAGCCGGCGCAGTGTCATCGTCACGGTCTCCCAGCGCTCGGGGGCGGGTGCACCAGCGGTCGGCCACCGCTCGTCCAGCAGTCAAGCCCCGCGGTACCGCCTCGTCAAACCGGGCGGCTCACGGCCCCGCGATTCGTCCGCCGCCCGGTCGGCCGCCCGGTCGGCCGCCCGGTCGGCCGACCGGCGGGGGAGCCCGCGGCGCACCCGGGACCTGCGCAGCCGTCTGCCGACGAGCACGCCCAGGGGCACCGCCAGCACTGTCCAGGCGGCGAGGACGATCGCGGCGACGACCAGCAGATGTGCCATGGCGGGTACCGGGTTCCGTACGGGCCGGCACGGTTCGGGTGCGCCGTGGGAGGCTGCGCGCGCCGCACACGGGCAAACCGTGCCTTTCTCCTTCCCTTTACCCATCTCGACCGGACCACACCTGCACACGAAGACGTTTGACCGTGTGCGGTCTTGACGGACCGTCACCCGCGCAGTGCACTGTCCCGCGGTTCAACCCGTTCGGTTCTGAGCTTTTGTGATGACGTGTCCGAGAGAGGGAACCCCCATGCCCTTCCCCCACCCCCGCGGAGCGCGGTGCGCGCGGACGCGCGCCGCACCGCGCTGCTCGCCGTCCTGGCCCTGCTGCTGTCGCTCGGCCTGGCCGCCGCCCGCCCGACGACGGCCGCCGCCGCGGCGACCACCACCATCTCCGCCGACGGCGCGAGCGGCGGCCGCACCTTCGACGGCATCGGCGCGATCAGCGGAGGCGGCGGCAACACCCGCCTGCTCACCGACTACCCCGCCGCCCAGCGCCAGCAGATCCTGGACTACCTGTTCACCCCGGGCTACGGCGCCGACCTGCAGATCCTCAAGGTCGAGATCGGCGGGGACACCAACTCCACCGACGGCTCGGAGTCCAGCCACATGCACGCCTCGGGCGCCGTGGACTGCACCGCCGGCTACGAATGGTGGCTGATGCAGCAGGCCAAGGCGCGCAACCCCTCGATCAAGCTGTACGGACTGGCCTGGGGCGCCCCCGGCTGGCTCGGCGGCGGCGACTTCTGGTCCACGGACACCATCGACTACCTGGTCGAGTGGCTGGGCTGCGCCTCCGCCAACGGGCTCACCATCGACTACCTCGGCGGCTGGAACGAACGCGGCTACGACGTCGGCTGGTACGAACAGCTGCGCACCGCCCTGGACGCGAACGGCTACGGCGCCGTGCAGATCGTGGCCGCCGACAGCGACTGGTCGGTCGCGAACGACGTGGCGAACAACCCGGCCTTCGCCAAGGCGGTCTCGCAGATCGGCGTGCACTACCCGTGCGAGGGCGGCGACGGCGGCAGCGCGGACACCTGCCCCGGCAACTCCACCGCCACCGGCACCGGCAAGCCCCTGTGGGCCAGCGAGAACGGCTCGCAGGACCTCGACTCCGGCGCCGGCGCCCTCATCCGCTCCATCACCCGCGGCTACATCGACGCCCACTTTACCGCCTACATCAACTGGCCCGTGGTCGCGGCGATCTACCCCGACCTGCCGTACAGCACGGTCGGACTGGTGCTGGCCGACCAGCCCTACTCCGGGGCCTACAGCGTCGGCCGGAGCCTGTGGGCGACCGCGCAGGTCACCCAGTTCACCGCCCCCGGCTGGAAGTTCCTCGACGCCGGCTCCGGCTACCTCGGCGGCGCGGAGTCCAACGGCAGCTACGTCACCCTGAAGTCCACCGACGACACGAACTACTCCACCGTCATCGAGACCACCACCGCGACCGCCGCGCAGACCGTCACCGTCGACGTCGGCGGCGGGCTGTCCACCGGCGCGGTGCACGTGTGGGCGACCGACCTCGGCTCCGCCTCAGACGGCGCCCACATGGTCCAGCAGCAGACCATCACCCCTTCCGGCGGCTCCTACTCGCTGACCGTGCAGCCGGGGTACGTCTACACGCTGACCACCACCACGGGCCAGGGCCACGGCACCGCCGCGGGGCCCGCGCAGACCCCGCAGCCGCTGCCGTACTCGGACACCTTCGACGGCGACGCCGCCGGCCAGCAGCCGCGCTACCTCTCCCAGCAGCAGGGCGCGTTCGAGGTCACCGGCTGCGCCGCCGGCCGCACCGGGCGCTGCGTCACCCAGCAGGCGCCGGTCAAGCCCATCGAGTGGGACGGCGACTCCACCCCGTACACCATCGGCGGCAGCCTCAACTGGACCGACTACACCGTCGCCGCCGACACGCTCATCGCCCGGCCCGGGGCCGTCCAGCTCCTCGCCCGCGCCGGCTCCCAGCACAGCTTCGGCCCGGCCGGGATCAACGACTACTACCTCCAGGCCGACGACACCGGGGCCTGGTCCATCGTCCGCAACAACACCTCGCACACCCTGACCACGCTCGCCTCGGGCCACGTCACGGCACTCGGCACCGGCACGTGGCACCACCTCGCCCTCACCGTGGACGGCAGCACGCTCACCGCCGCCATCGACGGCGTCACGGTCGGCTCGGCCAGCGACAGCACGTACAGCGCCGGCCTGGCCGGGCTCGGCACCGGCGGGTACCAGACCGACCAGTTCGACAACCTCACCGTCACCCAGGTCGGCAGCCGGGCCGGCAGCACCGGCCCGATCGTCGCGCTGGCCGACTCCGCCAAGTGCGTGGACGACGACACCGGCTCCGCCACCAGCGGCACCAAGATCCAGATGTGGGACTGCAACAGGACCGGCGCCCAGCAGTGGGCGGTCCAGTCCGACGGCACCGTCCGGATCAACGGCAAGTGCATGGACATCACCCACGCGGCCACCGACGACGGCGCCCTCGTGGAGCTGTGGGACTGCAACGGCGGCGGCAACCAGAAGTGGCAGCAGCGCGGCGGCGAGCTGATCAACCCCGCCTCCGGCAAGTGCCTGGACGACCCCGGGTACAACACGGCCAACGGCACGCAGCTGGAGATCTGGACCTGCAACGGCGGCGCCAACCAGCAGTGGATCGCCCCGGCGCCGGCTTCGTAGGCCGCATCCGCTGCTCGGGGGCGCGCGGTCGATCCGCGCGCCCCCTTCGCGCATCCACACACCCTAGCCACGGCTCGTGACCTATTGTTCACTGGGAGTAACAAGAGGGGTGTGACGCGGCGCCGCCACGGCAGCGCTGCGGCACCGCCGACGCGGCACACACCGCCGGCGTCGGCACGGCACGAGCACCACGGGGGCAGCGATGGCAGGCACGACCGTCTTCTCGGCGCCCTTCGACGACCGCACCGCCTGGGCCGCGGGCCGCACCTCGGCCTACCCCGAGGACGGCCGCAACCGCGCCGACAACAAACTCGACCGCATCGCGCCCGCCTACGCGCCCACCCCGGACGGCGTCTTCCGCGCCCGCCGCGCCGACCGCGGCGACTGGCGCACCGACCTGGTCTCCACCGAGTACGCCCCCGGCGGCTTCGAGCTCCTGCCCGGCGACGAACTCACCGCCACCTGCCTGGTCCACGCGCAGACCGGCGCCTGGCCCGCCCTGTGGACCTGGGGACGCGACCGCGACGGGGGCCGCCCGCAGCCCGGCCACGGCGAGGTTGACGCCTTCGAGTACCACGGCGACAACCCCGCCGTGCTGGAGCTGACCAATCATGTCCGGCCGGCCGCCCGCTACGCCGACGGCCTGATCACCCCCGGCACCCCGTTCCGGCTCGGCATCGTGTTCGGCGCGGACAGCGTCGACTGGTCGGTCGACGGCGCCACGGTCTTCACCGACGGCGTCGGAGTCGGTCGGCACTGGCGCGCCTGGATCGTCGTCGGCATCAGCGTCAGCGCCGGCGGGTACGGCCACCCGCCCCCGGCCCACGACGCGCGGGAACTCCAATGGCGGTGCACCGACCTCTCGGTCCGCCGGCCCCGCCGCCCGGCGGGACCGCGCCGCACCGGGCGTGAGTCTCGTCACGCCTCCCCGCGCGGGGGCATGATCGCGGCGCGCGTGGGAAGGCGAGGCCTGCAGGGCCCTGCGACGATGCAGGTGCGCCCGACGAGGCCGGTGGGCCCGCCGCGCGCGAGCCCGCCACCACCCCCGAGCGAGACGGTGCCCCTCACGTGATGTCCCAGCCGTACCCGGTGACCGACGCCGACCGCCCGGACGGCGGTCGACCCGACCGCGCAGCCCCCGTGAAGGAGGCGCCGCGCGGCGCCCCGTGCTGGGTCAACCTGACCGCGCGCGACCTGGAGTCCGCGGAGAAGTTCTACGGCACCGTCCTGGGCTGGGAGTTCCGCTCCACCACCCTCGGCGAGGACTTCGCCGTCGCGATGAAGCACGGCCGCCCCGTCGCGGGCATCGCCGCCGTCGCCACCGACATGCAGTTCGCCGTGGTGTGGACGCCGTACTTCGCCGTGCCGCAGGTGGACGAGGCCGCCGCCCGGGTCCGCGAGCGCAGCGGCACCGTCGCCCTCGGCCCGGTCTCCTTCGCCTCCGGCCGCGCCGTCGTCTCCGCCGACCGCGACGGAGCCGTCTTCGGCCTGTGGGACGGCCGGCTCCCCGGCGGCTGGGAGACCTGGCACGACAACAGCCCGGTGGTGGTGCGGCTGCGCACCCGCGACGCCTTCGAGGCGGCCATCTTCTACGGCGGCGTCCTCCAGTGGGCCGACGGCGCCCCCGACAGCTGCACCGTCTCCTACGAGCACGAGGAAGTCGTCGTCCGCAGCGGCGAGAGCATCGTCGCCCGCCTCAGCTCCGGCGCGGTCGACGCGGCTCCCGACCCGGCGATCCGCCCGCACTGGGAGGTGCACTTCGCCGTCGACGACGTCGAGGCCGGCGCCGACCTCGCCCACTCCCTCGGAGCGACCGTCCTCGACCGCGGGCACGGGCGCACCGGACCGTGGGCGCGCCTGCGCGACACCGACGGCGGTCTCTTCACGATCATCACCGACCCCGCCCGCGGCTGACGCCCGCCGTGGTCTGGCTGGTCGTCCTCGTCGTCGCGGCCCTTGCCCTCGTGGCGGCGGTCGCGGACGGCCGCGCCCGCCTCGGCCGGTCCCGCAGGCCCGCGCCGGGGGAGGTGTGGCACACCGACGAGGCTGGTCGCGCTCCCTCCGCGCCGCCCCCGCAGGCCGGGCCCGGAAAGTCTCCCGCGGCCTCCGCGGCCTCCGCGGCGTCCGGGGCCGACGGGCCCGCGTCCGGCGTCGACGCGTCCGCGTCCGTGGCCGCGTCCGGGGCCCGCGAGCCCGGGCCCCTCGGCGGCCGGGCCGTTCTCGTGCTGGAGGTGCGCACGCGTACCGCGCGCGTCGCCGACCTCACCGCCGTCCCCGGTCCCGGGACCCTGCCCCTGCCGCCCGGGACGACGGCCTTCCCCCACGCCGGCGCAGCCGCCGCGAGGCCCGCCGTGCCCGCCCACCTCGCGGTGCCCGCCCACGTCGATCCGGCCACCCGCCGGGACGTTCCCGTGGCCGCACTGCTGCGACGCGCAGGGGCCGTACCGCGGGACTTCCTGCACCGCGTGGACCGCGCGTCGCGCTGACAGCCCCGTGCTCACGCCCCGCGCCGACGCCCCGCGCTCACGCCGCGCCGACGCCCCCCGGCATCCCGTCCCGGCCACGCCCCCGCGGAGGGTCACGGCGGCCCCCCGCCGCCACGGCCGGCGACGTAAGCTGCCCGCATGGACACGAGCGCTCCGAACGGCAGTCTGGCCGCCACCGCTCGACGGGCCGACACCGCCGCGCCCACCGTTCCCGGGCCGCCGCCCGCCGCCTCGGCGTACGCGCCCGCCTCGCAGGACCCGCCCGCCGGCCCGCGGACCGCGAGCCCGCGCCCCGAGCCGACCACCGCGTCGCCACGGCCCGACGCGGTGGACGCCCTCGCCGGACTGCTCGCGGCCCGGGGCGTGCTCGTGCTCAGCGGCGCCGGGCTGTCCACGGAGTCCGGTATCCCCGACTACCGCGGCGAGACCGGCCGGCGGCGCAGCGGCACACCGATGACGTACCAGGAGTTCGCCGGCGACCACGCGAGCCGCCAGCGGTACTGGGCACGCAGCCACCTCGGCTGGCGCGCCATCGCCGCGGCCCGCCCCAACGCCGGCCACCACGCCGTCGCCCGGCTCGCCGCCGCGGGGCTGGTCTCGGGCGTCGTCACGCAGAACGTCGACGGCCTGCACGCCGCCGCCGGCACGCCCGGCGCGGTCGAACTCCACGGCAGCCTGCACCGCGTGCTCTGCCTGAACTGCGGCGACCGCAGCTCCCGTACGCATCTGGAAGAGCGCCTGGCCCAGGCCAACCCCGGGTTCGGCGGACGCGCCACGCGGACGAACCCCGACGGGGACGCGGAGCTGGACCAGGAGCACATCGCGGCGTTCCGCACCGTGCCCTGCCAGGTCTGCGCCACCGGCACCCTCAAGCCCGACGTCGTCTTCTTCGGCGAGAACGTCCCCAAACCGCGCGTCGAGCAGTGCTACGCGATGGTCGACGCGGCGTCGGCGCTGCTCGTGCTGGGTTCGTCCCTCACCGTGATGTCGGGGCTGCGGTTCGTCCGCCACGCGGCCAAACAGGGCAAGCCCGTCGCGATCGTCAACCAGGGCCCGACCCGGGGCGACGACCTCGCCGTCCTGCGGGTCGACCTGCCGCTGGGCGCCACGCTCACCGCGCTCGCCGACCGCCTCCACGCCTGACCGCGCCGGGGCGCCCACTCCCGGCCGTCACCGCGCGCGCCGCCACCGTCCAGGAGCTCGGCGTCGATCGCATGGCCGGGCGCATCGCCTGCCACGTCCGGTCACGTCCGGTCACGTCCGGTCACGTCCGCCGCGTCGCCTCTTACGCCGACGGCTGGGACGTCCCGCCGCGGCCGTGCCGCCGCGGGACCCGCGCGGCGGCGTGCGGACCGGCGAGCACGAGCCGCCCGGCGTGCGCGGCGAGCACGTGCTGGGCCTCGACGGGCAGCGCGCGGTCGGTGACGACGGCGTCCGCCCCGTCGAGCCGGGCGATCACCGCGGCCCCGGTCCGCTGCCAGGCGGTGTGGTCGGCGAGGACCACGACCCTGCGCGCGGCGGCGACCAGCGCGCGCCCGGTCTCGGCCTCCGCCGCTGCCGCCGCGGTGAACCCCTCGCGGGGGTGGACGCCGTGCACCGCCAGGAAGAGCGTGTCGACGTGCAGCGACCGGATCGTGGCGACGGCCAGCGGCCCGACCTGGCCGGCCGCGGTGCTGACGCCCCCGACCACGATGTGCTCGCGGTGCGGCGCCCCGTGCAGGGCCGCGGCGACGGCGGTCGAGGTGGTGACGACGGTCAGGTCCCGCACGCCGTGCAGGGCCGCGGCCAGCGCGGCGGTGTGCGGGCCCGCCGACACCGCCAGCGTCGAGCCGGGCCGCACCAGCGCGGCGGCCGCCGCGGCGATGCCGTCGGAGCGGGCCCCCGGCCACGCGTCCGGGCCGGCGGGTCCGCCGTCCAGGGGCACGGCACCGCCGAACACCCGGCGCAGCGCCCCGCGTTGGTGCAGCGCGGCCAGGTCGCGGCGGACGGTGGTCTCGGACACGCCGAGCGCGCTGCTGAGTTCCCGGTGGCTCGCCCCGCCCCGGCTGCCGAGCAGCGCGAGCAGGGCACGGCGCCGTTCGCCGGCGGGCATGTGCCGCTCCTTGAGGAGAAGTCGGCGCGGTGCCGGCCGACCCCACAGCCGGCCGGCACCGCGCGAAGGGGGTCAGGCCACGGTGATCCGGTCGATGTCGGGCGCCCAGCCCGACGGGTTGCCGATGGTGATCGCGTTCCCCGAGCCGGCCGCGAGCCCGAGGTTCACCGTCACGGTTCCGACGGTGTTCCAGTCGCCGGTCGAGGGGAAGGTGACGGTGGTCGCCGCGCCGCCGTTCACGCTGATCGTGGCGGTGCGGGTCTCGGCGCTCGCGTAGTGGACGGTGACCGCGGCGGTGCCGCCGGCCGATCCGCCGTCGACGCCGTGCACGGTCACGGTGGCGCCGTTGCCGACCCAGCCGACCTTCGCGCCGCCGGAGCATCCGGAGCAGGAGGCGACGACGGCCGTGCCGGTCAGCGTGCTGCCGGCCGCCTCGGCCTCGTAACTGCCGCTGCCCGGGCCGCCGGTGCCGCCAGAGCCGACGGTCATCGCGCCGAGTCCCAGCCAACCGTCCGCGCTCTGCGTCGCGTTGGCGAAGCGCAGCTTCTTCGCGGCGGCGCTGACCGCCTCCAGCGGGTTCTTCACCCGCATCACCAGCTGGTAGGAGCCGGCGGACACCGCGGACAGGTCGACCGCGGTCTGGAAGTACTGCGGGTAGCCGTAGTCGAGGTAGGTCGGGTCCTGGCCGACGCCCCAGTCGGGGAACGCGCGGATCTTGGCCGGCATGACGGTCCGCAGGTCCCAGGGGGTGTCCCAGGTCCTGACCACGTGCCCGCTGCTGTCCTTGAGCCCCAGGCTCACCGTCCAGGGGTAGTAGAACGGCGCGACGCCGTCATCGGTGATGTGCACGCCCACGGTCGCGGTGCCGCTCGCGGTGTTCTTGAAGTAGGCGTCGGTGACGCCGAGGTCGTAGCCCATCAGCCGGACCGCGGCGCCGACGTTCGGATCGGTGGGGGAGTAGCTCTGGCTGCCCTGGTCGATCTTCCAGGTGGTGTGCTCCAGTTCGATGCAGGCTTTCATGTCGTCGACCTGTCCCGAGCCGCCGGGCCAGGAGGAGAAGGCCGAGGACTGGATCTCTGGCCGGACCTCGCCGCCCATGGAGTCGGTGATCCACTTGTTCTCGGTGCCCTCGTTCAGGTCGGCCTGGAGCTGGGAGTAGCTCGCGCCGCTCAGTGACTGCGGCAGGGTGACGCCGGCCAGCGGGCTGCCCTCCCGGTAGCAGAAAGAGTCGTCGTGGTAGCCGACGTCCAGGTTGTTCGCGGCGCCGCCGCCCGAGCCGGGATAGCGCACCTCCAACTTGGTTTTGCTGAAGGCGTTGTCGTAGTCCCGGATGATCTGCGCGGCGTGCGCGTCGGTCGGCATGTAGTTCGGGTAGCTGTCGCCGGTCGTGTCGGTGTCGTACGGCCAGGTGTGCCACTCGCCCCACAGGCCCACCAGGCCCATGTGGATGAACCCGATGCGCGGGTCGCCGTCGTAGCGCGCGCCGAACGCGGCGATGAACCGGCCCACGGCGTCCAGCAGGTACGGGCTGTCGTAGTCCGGACTCGTGGTCCCCCAGTACGTGTTGGCGCGGTACGTCACGTGCCCGTCGAAGCAGTGCGGGATGGCGTTCGCGGGATGCGTGCCGGAGCCGCCCGGGTACTCCATGTAGAACCGGATCGCGGCCTGGTTGCCGTACGACGCGATCTCGTCGAGGGCGTTGTCCAGCACGCTCCAGTTGTAGCTGCCGCAGTCGTTCGGGTCGGTCATCACCTCCGACAGGCCGAAGTAGCTCCACTGGAGCGAGTGCGGGTACCCGGAGTTCTCGTCGCTGCCGGGGGAGTAGTACGTCGCGAAGCCCTTGAGCGGGTTGTCCAGCGGGCCCGGCGCTGACGCCAGCGGATGGGCCTGCAGCGACGGGTCCGGTGACGACGGCGGCGCCGGCCGCGCGGGGACGCCGTGCGCGACGGCGGTGAACGCGGGAGCCGCGTGCGCGTGCGACCGGCCGGCGGCGCGTGCGGCGCCGGCCGGTCCCGCGGCGGCGGGCCCCGCGGCGAGCGCCGTGAACGCGATCGCGAACAGGGCCGTGCACAGGGCGACCAGCGCCGGCGTCCGGCGTCTCGGTGGTGCGGTGGTGCGCATGAACCGACCTCCAGATCGGGGTGATTCGGGCATGGCGGAGCCCTGCCCCGGCGTCCGCGAGCAGCGCGCGCCGGGGCCGACAAGGGCAGGTTACGCGGAGGTGTTGACAAAATTTCGAAGAGCTTCATCATTATTGGCGTGCAGATCGCCCTGTGGCAAGGGTCACAACCATGATCGAAGCCCGTACCGAAGAGGAGGCCGCATGTCCGCGCTGACCGGCTGGACGTCCAGCCGAACGGCGGCCGCGCGCCGCGACGGACGGCTCGCCGGCTCGCGAAGACCCCGGCGGCCCCGCGACGACCGGCGGATAGCGCCGCTGTTCATCGCCCCCGTGCTGATCGGCTTCGCGGTCTTCTACGTGTACCCGACGGTCCGCGGCGTCTGGTACTCGATGACCGACTACAGCCTCCTCACCTCGCCGTCGTACGTGGGCGGCGACAACTACTCGCAGCTCCTGCACGACGACCAGTTCTGGAACTCGCTGAAGGTCACCGCCTATTACGTCGGCATCAACATCGTCAGCCAGACCGTGCTCGCCCTCGGCCTCGCGGCGCTGATGCACCGGCTGACCCGCTCGGCGGTCCTGCGCGCGACCCTCCTGCTGCCCTGGCTGGTCCCCAACGTCACCGTCGGCCTGCTGTGGGCGTGGCTGCTGGACGCCAACCTCGGCTTCGCCAACCACCTGCTGCACGCCATGGGCATGGGCACGGTGTCGTTCTACTCGCCGAACTGGGCGATGCCCTCGGTGGCGCTGGTCAACACCTGGGCGTACACCGGCTACACCGCGCTGCTGCTCTACGCCGGGATGCTGCAGATCCCCCAGGAGCTGTACGAGAGCGCCGTCGTCGACGGCGCGGGGGAGTTCCGGATGTTCCGGCGGATCACCCTGCCGCTGCTGCGGCCGATCCTCGCCCTGGTCCTGGTCGTCTCGCTGATCGGCTCGTTCCAGATCTTCGACACGGTCGCCGTGGTCTACCGCGGCTCTCCGATCCCGGAGACCCGGGTCATCTACTTCTACATCTACCAGCAGGCGTTCACCTTCTTCCACATGGGCTATGCGTCCGCCGTGGCCATGGTGCTCGTGGTGGTCCTCGGCCTGCTCACTTTCGTCCAACTGCGGCTGCTGCGCGCCTCGCGCTCGGACCTCGGTTAGCCAGGAGAAGCGATGTCCTCGATGTCACCGAGACGCTCGACGTCCCCGCTGCGGGGTTCGCGAGCGGGACGCTGCGTGGCCTGGGCGATCCTGATCGCCGCGGTGGTCGTGACCGTGTTCCCGTTCTACTGGATGGTGCGCACCGCGCTCACGCCGGCCGGCGACCTGTTCGCCGACTCCCACGCGCTGTGGCCGCACCACCCCACCCTGATCAACTTCGAACGCGTGCTGGGCATGACGAGTTCGGAGCAGAACCGCGCCGCGGGCGGCTCCGGAGCGCAGATCAACTTCCTCTGGTACACGCTCAACTCGATCATCTACAGCGGCGTGATCGCGATCGCCCAGACCTTCTTCTGCGCGATGGCCGGCTACGCCTTCGCCCGGCTGCGCTTCCCCTACCGCGACGCGATCTTCGGCGTGCTGGTCGCCGCCCTCATGGTGCCGCCGATCTTCACGCTGCTGCCGAACTTCACCATGGTCAAGAACCTCGGCCTGATGAACACCTTCGCCGGACTCGTCGCGCCGAGCGTGCTGATGACGCCGTTCGCGGTGTTCTTCCTGCGCCAGTTCTTCCTCTCCATCCCCCGGGAGGTCGAGGAGGCCGCGGTGCTCGACGGCGTCGGCCGCTGGGGCGCCTTCTGGCGGATCATCGTGCCGATGAGCCGCGGGCCGCTGATCACCATCGGCCTGACCACCACGGTGTGGGCCTGGAAGGACTACCTCTGGCCGCTGCTGGTCGGACGGGGCGAGCACACCCGGGTGCTGACCGTCGCGCTCGGCGTCTTCCTGCAGCAGTCGCCCAACACCCAACCGGACTGGACCGGGCTGATGGCCGGCTCGACGCTGTCCGTCCTGCCGGTCCTGGTCCTGCTGGTCCTCCTCGGCAAGCGGCTGGTCCAGTCGCTCAACTTCAGCGGCATCAAGTAGCCCGCGCCGCCCTCGTCCGTCCTCCGGTTCCGCACGACCACCACGCAAGGACATGCCATGAGACACGCCGTCAGACGCTCCCCGAAGACCACCCAGAAGAACGCCTCGACCTCGAAGACCGCTTCCAGGACCGCCGCCAGGGCCGCCGGAGCGGTGCTCGCCCTCGCCCTCGTCGGCGCCACGGCCGCCTGCGGCGGCAACGGCTCGGACGACGCCTCCGGCGGCGCCACGACCATCGACTACTGGCTGTGGGACGACAACCAGACCGCCTCCTACCAGGCCTGCGCCGACGCCTTCCACGCCGCGAACCCCAAGATCACGGTGAAGATCACCCAGACCGCGTGGAACGAGTACTGGCAGAACCTCACCACCCAGCTCGCCTCGGGCAGCGCGCCCGACGTGTGGACCGACCAGGCCTCGTACTATCCCCAGTTCGCCACCAGCAACCAGATCCTGGACATCCAGTCCTACGTCGACCGGGACAAGGTCGACCTCTCCCAGTACCAGAACGGCCTGGCCGACCTGTGGGTCAAGGACGGCAAGCGCTACGGCCTGCCGCAGGACTGGGACACCATGGCGCTGGTCTACAACACCACGCTGCTCTCCCGGCAGGGCATCGACGCCTCGGCGCTGACCCACCTCACCTGGAACCCCGACGACGGCGGCACCCTGGAGCAGACCATCGCCAAGGCCACGGTCGACAGCCACGGCCGCAACGGCCTGGACCCCGCGTTCGACAAGAACCACGTCAAGGTCTACGGGTTCCTGCCCGAGTGGGCCGACGGCTCCCAGGGCCAGAACGGCTGGGGCGTGCTCGCGGCCGGCAACGGCTTCAGCTTCGTCGACAAGAACCCCTGGGGCACCCACTACAACTACGACGACCCCAAGCTCGCCGCCACCATCGACTGGTTCAAGCACCTGATCGACAAGGGCTACGCGCCGAAGTTCGACGCGCAGTCCACCCTCGGCCGCGACGCGGTCATGGACGCGGGCCAGGGCGCCATCACCCTCGCCGGCTCGTGGACCATCAACTCCTACCTGTCGCCGACCGCCAAGCAGAAGTACGCCTTCGCGCCGCTGCCCGTCGGCCCGGCCGGCCGCAAGACCCCCATCAACGGCCTGTCCGACGCGATCTACGCCGGCACCAAGCACAAGGAACAGGCGTGGAGCTGGGTGAAGTTCCTCGGCTCCAGCGCCTGCCAGGACCTCGTCGCCAAGAACGCGGTGGTCTTCCCGGCGATCAAGGAGGCCTCCGCCAAGGCGCTCGCCGCGCACCGGGCCAAGGGCCAGGACGCGCACGTCTTCACCGACGAGGCCGCGGCCCCCGGCGGCACCTTCTTCCTCCCGGTCACCGACCACGGCAACGAGATCAGCCAGACCGTCCAGGACGCCATCCAGTCGGTGATCCTCGGCAAGAGCGACGCGGCGAGCGCGCTGAAGAAGGCCAACGACACCGTCAACGCGATGTTCCAGTGACGGCCGCGCACGCGACCGCCCGGTCACGGGCCGCGTCCCCGGGCGACCGCACCCCGCGTCACCGGGAGAGCCGCCACACCCACGTCACCCACACAACACAAGGAGAGTCATGGCGCTGCTCGTCGAGCTGGCCGGGCGCACGTTCGCCGTGGAGTCGGGCGGTCCGGGCGCGCCGCAGCCGGTAGAGGGAGGTGTGCTCCTCCCGCCCGGCCGCGCCGCGGTCCTGCACGGCCTGGGAGACGCCCAGTTCTACCGGCACGGCCACAACTCGTGGAGCCCGTGCGGATGGCGGCGGCTGTCCGACCCGCCGCTGCGCATCGCCGACCCCCGCCGGCGGGTCACCGCCGACGACCCGCGGTGGGACGACCCGTACCGCCACCACTCCTCCGCGGTCGCCGCCCTCCAGGGCGACGACGGCGACGTCCTGCTCCTCGGCTCGCTGGGCCTGGGCAGCCCGCGCCTGTCCGCCGACCTCGACACCCTCGCCGGGTGGTACGAGACCGGCGCCGCGCCCTGGTTCCTCGCCCACGGCCCCGAGGAGCAGGTCTTCGCCGACTACACCCGCCACCTGGCCCGCCGCCTCGGCGCCCGCCACCGCCGGGCCGGCAACGTGTGGTGCACCTGGTACGCGTACTACGAGGGCATCACCGAGACCCGGCTCGCCGAGGACCTCGCCGACCTGCGCGGGCTGCCCTACGACGTGGTGCAGGTCGACGACGGCTGGGAGACCATGGTCGGCGACTGGCACCCGAACGGGAAGTTCCCCTCCGGGATGACCGCGCTCGCCTCCCGCATCAGCGACGCGGGCATGACGCCCGGCCTGTGGCTCGCCCCGTTCATCGTGCTCCCCGAGTCCGAGACCGCCCGCACCCGCCCCGAACTGCTGCTGCGCGACGACGACGGCAAGCCGGCCGTCGCCGGGTACAACTGGGGCACCGGCTACTGGGCGCTGGACCTCACCAAGCCGACCGCCCGCGAGCACGTCGCGGAGATGACGCACCGCGTCGTCCACGAATGGGGCTTCCGCTACCTCAAGCTCGACTTCGTCAACGGCGCGCTCGCGCAGGCCGCCCGCCCCGACGGCGTCGACCGCGAGCAGGTCTACCGCGACGCCCTCACCATGATCCGCTCCATCGCCGGCGACGACGTCTACCTGCTCGGCAGCGGCGCGGTGCTGCTGCCCTCGCTCGGCGTGCTGGACGGGCTGCGCAGCGGACCCGACGTCGCGCCGATGTGGCAGAACTACGCCAGCGACGACCCCTCCGACGCCACCGCCCGCAACGCCGTCGCCAACTCCGTGCACCGGCTCTGGCAGGCGCCGCTGGCCGAGGTCGACCCCGACGTCGTCTACTTCCGCCGCCGGATGAACCTCCTGACCGACCAGCAGCTGGCCTGGCTGCGCGACCTCGCCGACATCTGCGGCTTCCGCGGCGTCTCCGACCCGCCCAGCTGGCTCAGCCCGGAGGAGCACGCGGCCATGGTCGGCTATCTCGGCCGCCGCCCCGAGATCAGCCACCTCGGCCGCTACCGCTACCGCGTCGACGGCCGCGACGTCGACTTCACCGCCGCCGTCGACCCCGACGCGGCAGGGCAGCTGTACCCAATCTCATGAGATACCGATACGATTCGTAAAGAGCCCAGCAAAATTCCCGGGCCCGTGCGCGCAGGCGCACGCGCCCGGGAACAGGGCGGACGGCAGGGCGATCGACACGGGTACGCCGGAGACGGCACGGGAAGGGCTGCGCATTGACCGAGACGGCGGCGGGCACCGGCACCCAGCTCAACCGGCTCCGCGAACTCAACTCGCTGAGCATCGTCCGGGCCCTGCGCGGCAACCCGCCCTCGACGGTCACCGAACTGTCCGCCCGCACCGGACTGTCCCGCCCGTCCGCCGACGTCATGGTCAAGGCCCTGGTCGGCGACGGATGGGCCACCGTCGTGGAGCCCACCGGCAGCAGCGTCGTCGGCCGCCCGGCGCGCCGCTACCAGTTCCGCGCCGACGCCGGGCACGTCCTCGGCGTCGACGTCGGCGGCCACAAGATCCTCGCCATGCTCGCCGACCTCGACGGCACGGTGGTGCACAGCGCGCGCATCGCCGTCACCCCCGAGGCCGACCCGGCGGCGCGGCTCGCGGCGATGGACGCCGTCATCAACGACTGCCTCGCCGGCGCGGGCATGACCGGCGAGGACCTGTGGGCGGTCACCGTCGGCGTCACCGGACCCGTGGACGCCACCGGCCGCACCACCTTGTTCACCCCGCTGCCCGGCTGGACCGGCGTCAACCCCGCGGAGCACCTCGGCGCCCGCTTCCCGGTGCCCGTCCTGGTCGAGAACGACTGCAAGCTCGCCGCCGTCGCCGAGCGCTGGAAGGGCGTCGCCCAGGACGCCGACGACATCGTCTACCTGCTGGCCGGCATGCGCACCGGCGCCGGCCTGATCCTCGACGGCGCGCTGCGCCGCGGCTACGGCGGCGCGGCCGGCGAGATCGGCGCGCTGCGCCAGGTCCGCTGGCTGGGCGCCCCGGCCCACCTGCAGAACTGCCCCGGCCTGCCCGACACGGTCGCAGCCGACGACGCCGCCGGCTGGGTGTTCTCGGCCGCGCGCGCCGGCGACAAGGCGGCGAGGACCGCGGTGCGCCGCTACGTCCGCGACCTGGCCGTGGGCGCCGCGGCCCTGGTCCTCACCCTCGACCCCCAGACGGTCGTGGTCGGCGGCGGCTACTCGCGCTCCGCCGACGTCCTCCTCGACCCGCTGGAACGCGAGTTGAGGCGCCTGTGCCTGCGCGTCCCGGAGATCCGCGCCTCCACCCTCGGCGACGAGGGGGTCGCTCTCGGCGCCCTGCGGCTGGCCCTGGACGAGGTGGACCACCGCCTCTTCGGCACCGGCCTGTCCGCCCCGGCCCCGCCCCTGCGCGACTGACACAAGGCGGCGCCCGGGCCGGACCCGCGCGTCGGAGCCGGGCCGCCGTCGGGCCGCGCGCCGGCCCGTTCGTGCGACTGGCGCACCTATGATGGGGCCATGGCGAAGGGAAACGGGTCCGTATCGGCCACTGCCGGCGCGAGCAGCCGTGACGTCATCCTCGACGCGGCGCGGACCCTGGTGGCCGGGCGGGGCTACGACGGCATGGCCATCTCGGACCTGTCGGCGCAGTCCGGGCTGCCGGCCAGTTCCATCTACTACCACTTCGGCAACAAGCTCGGCGTCCTCGCGGCGCTGCTCGACCGCACCTTCGACGAGCTGCACGCCCTGCTCCCGAACCCCTCCTCCTTCGACGGCCTCCAGCCGCTGGAGCGGTTCGAGGCGTGGTTCACGGAGGCGTGCGCGTCCCTGGACCAGCGCCCCGACTACCTCCGACTCCTGCTGGCCATCAGCGTCGGTCCGCACAAGGACGCTGAGATCGTGCGGACCACCGTGCGCCGTATCCGCGACTACGCCCACGCCTCATGGGTCGAGGCCCTCACCCCGGTGTTCGCCGCGAACGGCGGCACGGTCGACGAGAAGTTCATCGACGAGCTGGCCGTCCTCGGCAGGGCCATGACGGACGGCTTGTCCCTGACCAACACCTTCGACGGCATGAGCTACAGCGCCCACGCGGCCCCCTTCGTCGCACTGATCCGCGGCCTGGCCGCGCGGGGCGCCGACTAGCGCGGGACGTCCCGCCGACGTCCCGCTGACGTCCCGCCCGACCGATCCGGGTGCCGCCGCACCTCGCCCACCCCTTGATATCGCGTCGCACTTTTGTATAGTGAGCGTTACATACAGAGGATGGGTGGTGATGAGAGTGGCCAGCGCAGTGGACGTCGGGGACGCGGAACTCGCCTACACCGAGTCCGGTACCGGCACGCCGATCATCTGGCTGCACGGCTCGGGGCCCGGCGCCACGGGCATGAGCAACTTCGGCGGCAACCTGCCGGCTTTTCAGGACTACCGGAACATCGTCGTGGACCTCCCGGGCTGGGGCGGTTCCCCCGGCCCGCGACGGACGAGCCGCTGATCTTCCACGCGGCGGAACGGGTGTGCCGCGCGATGACCGCGCTCGGTGTCGAGCGCACCCACCTCGTCGGCAACTCGTACGGGGGCGCCGTCGCGATGCGGATCGCCATGACCCGTCCCGACCGGGTGGACCGGGTCGTCCTCATGGCGCCGGGCGGCGTCCTCCCCGAGGACGCGCCGCCGTGGCCCGTCGGCCTGGAACACCTCTTCGCCTACATGGCGGCCGAGAAGCCGTCGCGTGAGGAGATGGCGCGGTTCGTCCGCCTCATGGTGCACGACCAGGCGCTCGCGACCGACGCCCTGATCGACGAGCGCTACGAGGCGAGTCTGCGGGCCCATCCGGAACTGCCCGTGCCCCCCCACTTCGGCGATCTCACGCCCGACCTGCACCTCGTCTCCGCGCCGACCCTGCTCGTGTGGGGGCGGGAGGACCAGACCGTACCGCTGTCCTGGGCCTCCACCATCCTCCAGGGCATCCCCGACGCGGAACTCCGCGTCCTGCCGCACTGCTGCCACTGGGTCCAGTACGAGAAGGCGCCCGAGTTCAACCACATCGTCCGTGAGTTCCTGCGCGGCGGGGCCGCGGCGACAGCACAGGAGGAGTGATTTCGGCATGGGTGTCTCCAAGCTGGGCTACGTCGGTCTCGACGTCACCGATCTCGACGCGTGGACCGGTCTCCTCGACCGGATGCTGGGGGTGGGCGTCACCCACGACAAGATCGGGGCGGAGAACGTCGCCCTGGCCGAACTCGACGTGTACAAGTACCGCCTGGCCCTCTATCCGTCGGCGGAGGACCGCCCGCGTGAGATCGGCTGGATCGTCGACACGCCGGGTGAACTCGACAGGCTCACCGGGCGGCTGACCGCCGCCGGCTACCAGGTCCACGAGGGCGCGGCCGACGAGACGGAACTGCGCGGCGCCACCCGCATGCGCTGGTTCACCGACCCCGTGGGCTACCGGGTCGAACTGGCGGTGGGCGCGGCCAAGGTCCGTACCGCCGCGGCCCGCCCGGTCCACGCGGCCCCGGGCGTCACCGGCCTCGGCCACCTGGTCCTCGCGAGCCCCAGGCTCGACGAACTCCGGGATCTGTACGAGTCGGTCCTCGAATTCACGCTGACCGACTACCGAGCCCCCGGTCTGTTCTTCTTCCGCTGCAACAGGACGCATCACAGCATCGCGCTGGCGCGGGCGGAGACGGCGTCCATCCATCACCTGGAGATCGAGCACGACTCGATCGACGACGTGGGCAGGGCCCACGACCGCGCGGAGTCCGAGGGCGTGCCCATCACGATCAGCCTGGGCCGGCACATGAACGACCGGGCCATCTCCTTCTACGTCAGGAATCCCAGCGGGTTCCACCTGGAGATCGGCTGCGGCGGCATCGAGGTGGACGAGCACTGGGTGCCGCACGACTTCGGCGCCCCGGACGTCTGGGGGCACCGCCACGCGAGCGCCAATCCCTTCGCGTCCCCGGTGTCGCGGTGAGCGCGCCGGCCGGCCCGGCCTGTCCGGGCGGCGCGCGGTGGTCACCGGCGCGGCGAGCGGCATCGGCGCGGCGGTGGCGGCACGGCTGGCCGCGCTGGGAGCGCACGTCGTGGTGTGCGACATCGACGCGGACGGCGCGGCGCGGACGGCCGAGCGGATCGGCGGCGAGGCGCTGGTGCTGGACCTGAGCCGGACGGCCGACCTCGCCGAGCTGCGCCTCGAAGCGGACATCCTGGTCAACAACGCCGGGATCCAGGAGGTGGCGCCGGTCGACCGGTTCCGCCCCGAGACGTTCGCCATGATGCTGCGGCTGATGCTGGAGGCCCCCTTCCTGCTGAGCCGGGCGGTGCTGCCGTACATGTACGGGCGGGGCTGGGGGCGGATCGTGCACATGTCCAGCGTGCACGGCCTCCGCGCCAGCCCGTACAAGGCCGCTTACGTCACCGCCAAGCACGGCCTGCAGGGGCTGTCGAAGGTCATCGCTCTGGAAGGGGCGGCCAGGGGCGTCACCAGCAACTGCGTGGCCCCCGGATACGTGCGCACCCCGCTGGTGGAGAAGCAGCTGGCCGACCAGGCGATGCTGCACGACCTGAGCGTCGACGAGGTGACGACGCAGGTGCTGCTGGCGCGGTCGGCGATGAAGCGCCTCATCGACCCGGAGGAGGTCGCCGGGGCGGTCGCCTTCCTCTGCTCGCCGGACGCCGCGTCCGTCACCGGCACCCACCTGACCGTCGACGGCGGGTGGACCGCCTCCTGAGCGCCCCTCGCGCCCGCTCGCCGGCTGGGCCCGCGCCGCCGAGGAACCCCGAGAACCCTTTCACCGCGGAGGTGCACGCATGTCTGCCGCCACCCCTCCTGTCCCCGACTCCTCCGGCACGGTCCGGGAGATCGCGGACCTGCTCGCGGCCGCGGCCGCGAGCGGAACCCCGTGCCGCCCCGTGCGCGGTCGCATCCGCGCGGGGGACGTCGACACCGCCTACGCCGTCCAACGGCTGAACACCGAGCGGCGTGTCGCCGGAGGGCTCCGCCTGGTCGGACGCAAGATCGGCCTCACCTCGCAGGCCGTGCAACGTCAGCTCGGCGTCGACCGGCCCGACTTCGGCGCGCTGCTGTCCGACATGGCGGTCCCCCCGGGCGGCCGGGTCCCCTTCGGCCGGCTGCTGCAGCCCAAGGTGGAGGCGGAGGTCGCACTCGTCCTCGACGCCGGTCTCCCGAACGCCGACTGCACGACGGACGACGTCGCCGCCGCCACCGGGTACGCGGTCCCCGCCCTGGAGATCGTGGACAGCCGCATCGCCGACTGGGACATCACGTTCGTCGACACGGTCGCGGACAACGCCTCCTCCGGCCTCTACGTGCTCGGCGAACAGCGCGTGCCCCTCGACGAGGTGGACCTCGCCGCAGTCTCCATGAGCATGTCGAGGAACGGCGACGTGGTCTCCGAGGGCGACGGCGCCGCCTGCCTCGGCAGCCCGCTGAACGCCGCGCTGTGGCTGGCCCGCACGCTCGCCGAGCTGGGAGATCCGCTGCGGGCCGGGGACGTCGTGCTGACCGGCGCGCTGGGACCGATGGTCGCCGCCGCTCCGGGCGACGTCTTCGCCGCCTCCGTCTCGCGGCTGGGCGACGTCCGCGTCCGGTTCGCCCCGGCGCCCGCCGGTGCGGGGGACGCGATGAGTGACCGCGCCAAGGTGGCCGTCATCGGGTCGGGCAACATAGGCACCGACCTCATGATCAAGGTCCTGCGGCTGTCGGAGCGCCTGGAGATGGCGGCGATGGCCGGCATCGACCCGGACTCGGACGGCCTGGCCCGGGCCCGGCGGCTGAAGGTCGCCGCCACCCACGAGGGCATCGACGGCCTGGTGGGGATGGACGAGTTCGCCGACGTGGAGATCGTCTTCGACGCGACGTCCGCCGGGGCGCACCGACGCCACGACGAGGTCCTGCGCGAACTGGGCCGGACCGTGGTGGACCTGACGCCCGCGGCGGTCGGCCCCTACGTGGTCCCGCCCGTCAACCTCGACGAGCACCTGGACGCGCCGAACGTCAACATGGTCACCTGCGGAGGCCAGGCCACCATCCCGATCGTCGCCGCGGTGGGCGCGGTCACGCCCGTGCACTACGGGGAGATCGTCGCCTCCATCGCGTCGCGCTCCGCCGGCCCCGGCACCAGGGCCAACATCGACGAGTTCACCGAGACCACGTCCCGCGCCATCGAGAGGGTCGGCGGAGCCGCACGGGGCAAGGCGATCATCGTGCTCAACCCGGCCGAGCCGCCGCTGATCATGCGCGACACCGTGCACTGCCTGGTGTCGGACGCCGACACCGCGGCCGTCACGCGGTCGGTGCACGAGATGGTCGCCCGCGTCCAGGCCTACGTGCCCGGCTACCGGCTCAAGCAGGAGGTGCAGTACGAGGCCGTCCCGCCGGGCGATCCCTTGCGCTCGCTGCTGCCGGGGGACGCGGCGGGCGACCCGGTCAAGGTGTCGGTCTTCCTCCAGGTCGAGGGAGCGGCGCACTACCTGCCCGCCTACGCGGGCAACCTCGACATCATGACGTCGGCCGCGCTGCGTACCGCCGAGCGCATCGCCGACCACCGCGCACAAGGGGCCACCCGATGACCGGTCTGTACGTGCAGGACGTGACCTTGCGGGACGGCATGCACGCCGTCCGCCACCGCTACACCGTGGAACAGGCGCGGGCCGTCGCCGCCGCCCTGGACGCCTCCGGCGTCGCCGCCGTCGAGATCGCCCACGGCGACGGACTGTCCGGCTCGTCCGTCACCTACGGCGTGGGGGCGCACACCGACTGGGCTTGGATCGAGGCCGTCGTCGGCGTCACCGAGAGAGCCGTCCCGACGACGCTGCTGCTGCCCGGCATCGGCACGGTGCGTGATCTGCGCCAGGCCCACTCCCTGGGCATCCGGTCCGTGCGCGTCGCGACGCACTGCACCGAGGCGGACATCGCGGCCCAGCACATCAGCGCCGCACGGGAGCTGGGCATGGACGTGGCGGGCTTCCTCATGATGTCCCACATGGCCGAGCCGGCCGAACTCGCCCGGCAGGCCAAGCTGATGGAGTCCTACGGCGCGAGGTGCGTCTACGTCACCGACTCCGGCGGACGGCTGACCATGGACGGCGTGCGGGACCGGTTCCGGGCCTACCGGGACGTCCTCGACCCCGGCACCGAGATGGGCATTCACGCCCACCACAACCTCGCCCTGGGGGTGGCCAACACGGTCGTCGCGGTCGAGAGCGGCGCCGTCCGGGTCGACGCCTCCCTCACGGGACAGGGAGCGGGGGCGGGCAACTGCCCGCTGGAGGCGTTCGTGGCGGTCGCGGACCTCATGGGCTGGGAGCACGGCTGCGAGCTGTTCCCCCTGATGGACGCGGCCGACGACCTGGTCAGGCCGTTGCAGGACCGGGAGGTCCGGGTGGACCGCGAGACGCTCAGCCTCGGATACGCCGGCGTGTACTCCAGCTTCCTGCGGCACGCCGAGGCGGCCGCGGAGCGCTTCGGCCTGGACGCCCGGAGCATCCTCGTGGAGGTCGGGCGACGGGGCATGGTCGGTGGACAGGAGGACATGATCACCGACGTCGCCCTCGACCTCGCCGCAGCGGCCCGCGCCTGAACGACGCGCGCGGGTCCCCGGAGCGGCCGTGCACTGAAGAGAGAGAACGTTCGATCTTGACAGCGCCTGACCGGGCGGTCATCCTGAGCTTGGGTAGAACGTTCGGTCGTCCCGCGTTCGGCACGCCGGCATCGCACTGCCGGTCCTCTGCCCCGCTCCCGATCCGCAGCCGACCACGCCACGGGTCACGTCGTTCCCGACGGGATCCGCGCCCCGTGCGCGCGCTGTGCCTCAGCCTCACCCCTCGGCCGGATCGGACGGACGTCACGCCGTACGACTCGTCGTTCCGCCCCAGGGAGCCCGGCGTCGCCGGGCCCGAGACGAATCTTCACGGAGGACGCATGAGCGAGCAGCAGCCCGGCGGCGGTCGGGGGAGGGCCGCGGAAGGGTCGGCACCGGAACCGGCAGGGGAGGACCCGCCGCGGGAGTCGGTCTCCACCGCGGGCGGGACGCGCTCGGCCGCCCGTGCCGGACACCTGCTGCGGGGGGCGATCGCCGGTCTCGTCGCCGGCGGAGCGGGCCTGGCCGTCGGTGAGCTGGTCGCGGTGGCCACCGGGGAGGCATCGGCGCCGGTGACGGCCGTCGGGACCTGGGCGATCAGCATCACGCCGACGTGGCTCGAACAGTTCGCCATCCGCCACTTCGGCAGCAACGACAAGACGGTGCTCCTGACGGGCGTCTACGCGACGGTCGCGGTGCTGGCGGCCGTCGACGGCGTGCTCGCTCGCATCCGGCTGACCGTCGCGGCCGTCTTGACCGCGCTGGTCGGCGGGATCGGCGCGGTCGTCGCGGTCACCCGCCCGGCAGCGCACGCGAGTTGGCTGCTTCCCT
Source organism: Actinacidiphila sp. DG2A-62 (assembly GCF_035825295.1). Lineage (NCBI taxonomy): Bacteria > Bacillati > Actinomycetota > Actinomycetes > Kitasatosporales > Streptomycetaceae > Actinacidiphila > Actinacidiphila sp. DG2A-62. The sequence continues at coordinate 81,058 of NZ_JAYMGI010000002.1, read as the reverse complement.
CACTGCTCGCGGGGTTCGTCGCGGCCCTGGTGCTGTGCTGGCTGACGCTGCTTCCCCCGCGGGAGCCGGGGGCCTTCGCGGAATCGGGCGGCAGGCGCCGCTTCGTGATCGGCACGCTGGGAACGGCCGCGGGCGCGCTGGTGGCCGGGTTCGGCGGCAAGGCGTGGATCGACAAACGCTACGACGTCTCGGGCGCGCGCTCGAAGGTCGTGCTGCCGACCCCGGCGAACACGCTGCCCGAACCGCCCGCCGCCGTCCACCCGAACGTGCGCGGGCTCGGGCCGTTCCTCACGCCGAACTCCGAGTTCTACCGGGTGGACACGGCGCTCGTGGTCCCCGCGGTGGACCCGAGGGACTGGAAGCTGAAGATCCACGGCATGGTGGACCGCCCGTTCGAGATCACCTTCGAGGAGCTGCTCTCCTACCGGTTCGAGGAACACGACATCACGCTGACCTGCGTGTCCAATCCGGTGGGCGGGCCCTACCTGGGGAACGCGCGCTGGCTGGGCACCCCTTTGGCGCCGCTGCTGCGCCGGGCCGGCGTGCACCGGGGGGCGGACATGATCCTGTCCACCTCGACGGACGGAATGACGATCGGTTCGCCGGTCGAGGCGGTGCTCGACGGCCGGCACGCGATGCTGGCGGTCGCGATGAACGGCGAGGCGCTGCCGACCGAGCACGGCTTCCCGTGCCGGATGGTGATCCCGGGACTGTACGGATACGTGTCCGCCACCAAGTGGGTGGTCGATCTGAACCTGACCACGTTCGCCGCGTCCGACGCGTACTGGACGCCGCGCGGCTATTCGCCGCAGGCCCCGGTCAAGACCGCGTCCCGGATCGACGTGCCGAGGTCCGGAGCGACGGTGCCGGCCGGGACCGTGGTGCTCGCCGGCACGGCCTGGGCCAATCACCGCGGCGTCGCCGCCGTGGAGGTGCAGATCGACGACGGCGCCTGGAAGGAGGCGGCCCTGGCGGCGTCGGACACTCCGGACACCTGGCGGCAGTGGACGTACGCGTGGACGGACGCGGCCAGGGGCTCCCACAAGGTCAGGGTGCGCGCGACGGACGGCACCGGCGCCCTGCAGACCTCGGCCGTCCAGGGCGTGGTGCCGAACGGCGCCACCGGCTACCACGCCGTCACCGTCAAGGTCGTCTGACCCGGCCGCGCGGCCGGCACGCGACTCCTCCAGCCAGCAAGACAGAATGATCGGTCTTGACGCATGTGACAAGGGTGGCCTAGATTCCCACGTGTAGCGATCGCTCCATACATTCACATGTGCGTGAACGGCGTATCGATGCCCACCGCGAACTTTCTAAGGATGGTCATGCTCCAAACAACATCACTGCGAGCGCTCGGCGCCGGCCTCACCCTGGCCGCCCTGGCGACCTTCGCGGCGGCGTGCGACAGCTCCTCCGATGACTCGTCGGCCGCCGGCTCGAAGACGGCCTCGGGGGCGCCGACCTCGGAAGCCACGGGTTCGACGACGAGCCCGGCGGCGCCGAGTGCGGACGGTTCGCAGCTGGTCCTGAAGACCGCGAAGGGCCCGGCGGGCATCTGGCTGACCGACGCGGCCGGGCGCACGCTGTACCTGAACACCAAGGACAAGGGAACGGCGTCCACCTGCTACGACACGTGCGCGAAGAAGTGGCCTCCGCTCACGACGGACAAGCCGGTGACCGTGACCGGCAAGTACACCGTGCCGAGCAGCGTGGGCACCATCACCCGCACCGACGGCGCCAAGCAGGTCACCTACGGAGGCCACCCCCTCTACTACTTCACCGGCGACACCGCTCCTGACCAGATCAAGGGGCAGGGCATGGACGGCACGTGGTTCCTCATCGGGCCGATCGCCAACATCATGAACGGCTCCAAGCCGTAGAGAACCGGCCGGAGGCGCCTTCCGCGCCTCCGGCCCTGTCCTTCGCGACGCACCCCTCGGCCCGTCACCGGGCCGAGGGGTGCGCTCGTGCTCGCGCTTCCCGTGCGGGCGGCGTCAGGCCCACCCGCGGTAGTGGTGGACGGGAAGCGGGTGGTCGGCGGGCACCACCCGGGAGTCGACGGCCGTCAGACAGCCCGGGCAGCACAGTTGCCGGAAGACGACCTCCGCGTCGACGTACTGAGACGGGTCGTGCCAGATGTGCGGGCCCGCCTCGGCGGGCGCCACCTCACGCCGGGCCAGCGACGCGACGTACGCGCCGTCGGCCAGCGGCCCGATCCGGGTGCCGCAGTGGACGCACACCACCGTCCCGCCGCCGGGCGACTCCAGCACGGCCAGGTTGTCGTCGAGCCGGCGCGCCGCATCCAGGCCGGGAGCGCCGGTCGGCGCGAGCCGGGCGCCGGGCAGTCCGGCGTCGGAGGCCCGGCGCTGCCGCAGCTTCTCGCGCGTCTCCTCGGTCGCGGCGGCGTCCACCGTTCGGAGGTCTTCCTGGAGGACGACGCCGTAGACCTCCCGCGCGGCGTCGGGCGACACCCGCACCTGCAGCACGTCCTCCCGCACGGCCTCGGCCGGCCGCAGCAGCGGGTCGCCGTAGCCGCCGCCCGCCTGCCAGTGCAGGAAGAGCGCGTCGCCCGCGCCGAGGGTGGACTCTCCTTCGCAGGGCAGCACCTCGATGGTGCCGCCGAGCGCGTCGAGGTCACCGGGGACGGCCGTCGCGCCGGCGAGCTGCGGGGTGTCGATGCCGCGCACCACCAGGTCGAGCTGGGAGTTTCCGGGGTAGCCCCCGGCCAGTCCGACGTTCTGGTTCGCGACCTTGCCGGTGCCGGAGACGACCAGGGACATCGCTCCGCTCTGGTCCGGGTGCTGCACGTAGCAGACCGAGCCGCTCATCCCGCCCCGCTGCCGGCCCGGACCGCCGGAGTCGGTCTGCTCCCGCCGCCACAGAGCGACCAGCGGGTACAGGTATTCGGTCATCTCCACGTCGGGGGCCCGCGCCGAGGGGATGATCAGCCGGCCGCCGGTGTCGACGCCGTCGTGGTGCACCTGGGCCCCGTACCCGCCGGCCATGACGTCGAAGACCGGGGACACGAAGCCCCTGCTGCCGCCGCCGCGGACGTCGACGCCGGAGACCACGCACAGGTCGGTGGTGCCGTTGCAGATCGACTGCACGTCGGTGCGGTGGTCGGGTTCGGCGTCCAGCATCCTGGCGATCACCTCGGCGACGAGGTTGCCCGACCCCCACGCCGGTCCGAACGGCCCCTTGCCGACGGCCGCCGGGAACGACGCGTTGGTGAGGGTGTCCTCTTCGGTGACGATCTCGAAGCAGCGCATCAGTCCGCCGGCCGCCCAGGGGATGTCCCCGGCCAGCAGCGGCAGCATCGTGAAGACGATCCCGGCCCGCAGCCCCGGGTAGGGGCAGTTGATGATGCCGGTCTGCCCGGCCGTCCCCCGGAAGTCGAAGACCAGCCGGTCCGCCTCCTTGGTCATGGCGACCTTGATCGCGTGCAGGTCGCGGTCGCCGGTACGGGACTGCTCCTGGTAGCCGACCGCCGTCCACGTGCCGTCCGGCAGGGTCGCCAGCTTGGCCCGGAGTCGGCGCTCCGCGTCGTCCATCATCCGGCGCATCACGGCCTTGACCGTGTCGGCGCCGTACTTGCCGATGAGCCGCAGGATCTGGTCCGCGGCGTTCTTGTTGGCGGCGATCTTCGCCCGCAGGTCGAGGCCCACCAGGTGGGGCAGCCGGGACCTGCGGACCCAGGCGTCGGCGACGTCGCGCTGCAGCACCCCGCCTCGGACCACCTTCATCGGCGGAGTGGGCACCGCCTCGCCGAACACGTCCTGCGCCGACGGGCTGAACGAGCCGGGCCGCGGGCCGCCGAGGTCGACCTGGTGGGCGATGGCGGTCGTCCAGCCGAACAGCTTGCCGTCATGGAAGACCGGGGCGAGCACCGCGGCGTCGTTCTGGTGCAGGCCGCCGCCGATCCACGGGTCGTTGCAGAGGAACATGTCCCCTTCCTCGATGCCCGGGTTGTCGCTGCGGTTGCGCAGGGTCCAGACGATGGCCAGGTCCATCGAGCCGATGAGGCCCACGTTGTAGGCGCCGACCTGGACCTGCTCGCCCAGCTCGTCGCAGATGGAGAAGTTGAAGTCGTTGGACTCGGTCACGACGTGCGAGCCCGACATCCGCCTCAGCGTCTCACCCATCTCCTGGGTGACGGCCCACAGGCGGTGCCGGACGACCTCGTAGGTCAGGGCGTCGACGCGGCCGGCCTGTTCGTCGTCGATCTGGTGCAGGGGCAGGGTGGACGGGATCTGCCGGAGCAGTTCCTCGCGCGGAACGGGCCGGCTGGTGAACTCGTCCGCCCCGGGGATCTTCGATGTCATGGAAACTGTCCTCACTGGTAGCGCAGCACGAGGTTGCCGAGACGGTCGACGCGACCGGTGACGCCGGCGGGAACCACCACGACCGTGGTCGGCACGTCGACGATCGCCGGACCGACGAGTTCGTGGCCCGCCCGCAGCCGGGCGTAGTCGTAGACGGGGGTCGGTACGTAGCCGGTCCGGGAGTCGAGGCAGACGCGGCGCTCGCCGATCAGCGCCCAGGACGGGTCGGGACCGTCGGCCTCGGGCACGACCGGCAGCGCCACGGGGAAGCCGAGGCCGGCCTTGGCCCGCACGCGGTAGGTGATGGCCTGCACACCGGCCTCGCGGTAGCCGGCGCCGCTGCCGTTGATGCGCTCGTACTGCTCCTCGAAGCGCCGCAGGATCTCCGCACCGGTCCGCTCGGTGAACTCCGTGTCGGGAACGGTCGTCGACAGCTCCGCGACCTGCATCGAGTAGCGCAGATCGATCTCCCGCTGCAGCGTCACGTGCTGGAACTTCACCTTCTGCCGGTCGAGCGCGCGCTGCAGATCGGCCTCCAGACGCGCGTAGTGCGCTTCGAGCACCGTGTGGTCGACCGGGAACGACGAGGGGTCGGACAGCTCGGCGCTCATGGTGACGTCCGAGGCGGCGAGCCCGTAGGCAGAGAACGCCGACGCCACCGGTCCGAGCGGCACGACGACCTCGCTCACGCCGAGGTCCTGGCAGTCGCCGGCGCAGTGGGCGGGGCCGGCCCCGCCGAAGGCGTAGGCCACGAACTCGCGGGGGTCGTAGCCGGCCTGGACGACGGCCCGCCGCAGCAGGTCCCCCGCCTGGGCGTTCTGCACCTCGTGGATGGCGATGGCGGCCTCCTCGACGGTGAGGCCGAGCGGTTCGGCCACGTGCTCGCGGATGGCCTGCCGCGCCAGGTCCACGCGCAGGGGCTTCCTGCCGCCCAACAGCCCGCGCGGGCTCAGGATGCCGAGGACCAAATTCGCGTCGGTGTTCGTCGGGCGGGTGCCGCCGTTGCCGTAGCAGGCGGGGCCCGGGACGGCCTCGGCGCTCTGCGGGCCCAGGCGCAGGTTCCCGCCGGAGTCCACCGAGGCGAGGGCCCCGCCTCCCGAGCCGATCGTGTGCACGCGGATGGTCGCCGCGTTGATCGGGAACTGGTTCACGACGGAGCCCGGCGCCATGACCGGCTCGCCGTCGACGATCAGTCCGGCCAGGAAGGTCGTGCCGCCGACGTCGGTGGTGATGACGTTGCGGTGTCCCAGCTGTTCGGCCAGCCGCATCCCGCCGATGACACCGCCGGACAGGACGGAGCCGACGGTGGTGATGGCGTGCTCCGGCGCCCGGTCGGCCGTGATGGTTCCGCCCTCGCTCTGCATGACCAGCAGCGGGCCCTTCAGCCCGGCCTCCTCCAGCCGGTTCCGCAGGGGGAGCAGGTAGGTGCGCAGCCGCGGGCCCACCTGGGCGTTCATGACGGTCGTCGAGGTCCGGGAGAACTCGCGGATGCGCGGGCTGACCTCGCAGGAGAGCGTGACGTACATGTCCGGCGCGATCTCGTGGATCAGCTCGCGGACACGCTGTTCGTGGGCGCCGTTCTTGAACGACCACAGCAGGCAGACGGCGATCGCCTCGACCCCCTGGTCCACCAGCGAGCGGGCGACGGCGCGGACCTCGTCCTCGTCGAGCGGGACGAGCACCCTGCCCGCGTGGTCGATCCGCTCGGTGACTTCGAGCGCCCGGTACTTGGGGATCAGGGGCGCGGGCTTGCGCTGCCGGAGCGTGTCCTGGATCTCGTGGGCCGACCGGCCCAGGGTGCGGCCCTCGGCGTTCATGATGTAGACGGCGTCCCGGTGGCCCTTGGTGGCGATCAGCCCCACATCGGCCACCTGCCCCTGGACGAGGGCGTTGATCGACGCGGTCGTGCCGTGGGCGATGTAGTCGGTCTGCGCCAGCAGCTCACCGACCCCGATGCCCAGCTCCGCCGCGATGTCCTCGATCGCGCGCATCACTCCGGCCTCGCGGTTCGGCGGCGTCGTCGGCGTCTTGGCCGAGACGATCCGGCCGGCGCCGTCCGAGGCGACCGCGTCGGTGAACGTGCCGCCGACGTCGATACCCAGTGCGTATGACATGGTGCCCTCTCCCGGTGATCTCTACCGCTGCCGGGCGGCGATCCGCCCGGTGACTGTCCGCAGGAGCTCGTCGGCGCGAGCGCCGGCTCCGCCCATCCAGGCGACGTGCTGGTCCGGCCGGACCAGCAGCAGCTCGGCCGGGAACCGGTCGGGCCACCGCCCCGGCAGGTCGACCACGGCCAGGGGGATGCCGAGTTCGCGGCCCGCCGCGGCCCAGGACCCGACGCCGGCGGCCCGGTCCGTCCGTACGAGGGTGAAGCCGGGGCCGAGCGCGTCCAGCACGGACCGGCCGTCGTCGAGCCAGACGTGCGGCAGCCGGAATCCCGGTCGTGCCCGCCGCGGGTAGCCGCCCATGGTGATCGCGGCCGGTTCCCCGCCGCCGACCACGAGGGGCGAGCCCGCGTAGTGGTAACCGAAGCTGAAGCCGTCGGGGGAGTACCGCTGCGGCTCGGAGGCGGCGAGGCGCTCGGCGAACGCCGCACGGGCCTTCTCGCCGTCCGGTCCCGGCAGGTGGATGTCCGGCGGGAACCGCTCGAACGCCTTGCCGGCCGCCGCGCCCACCGCCCCGGCGACCTGCTCACCCACCGGCTTGCGCTCCAGCTCGTACGCGTCCAGCACCCGCGGCGGCGCCCAGCCGTGGTGGACCGCCGCCAGCATCCAGCCCAGCGTCACCGCGTCCTGGATGCCGGCGTTCATCCCGAAGCCCCCGACCGGGATCCAGATGTGCGCGGCGTCCCCGGCCAGGAACACCCGCCCCTCGCGGTACCGCCGGGCGACCAGCCGGCGCCCGGTCCAGCGCACCACCCCGAGCACCTCGTGCTCGACGGGCTCGCCGACCGCCTCGCGCAGCAGCTGCCGCGGGTCCTCGGCCCCGGTGTCGTGGCCGGGGGAGAAGGCCACGTGGTGCAGCCACCGGGAGGCTCCGTCGATGGCGATGAGGGAGGAGATCCGGCGGCCGTAGGTCCAGTACGTCCACGCGCGGTCCCGCGCCGTCATCCGTCCCAGCTCGGGGGAGTGCAGGAACGTCGACACGAACTGCTGGATCGCGTCGACGCCCTCGTAGCGGATGCCCAGCAGGCGGCGGACGGTGCTGTGCGCGCCGTCGCAGCCGACCAGGTACGCGCAGCGCAGGGTCCGGCGCTCGCCTCCGGTCTCCACCTCGGCCTCGACGTGGTCGTCGTGCTGCCGGAACCCGGTCAGCCGGGCGCCGCGCTCGATCGACGGCCCGGGGCGGAGCCGGCTCGCGTACTCCTCCAGGATCGGCTCCAGGAACAGCTGGGAGATCCGGTGCTGCGGCTCCGGGCCCGGCCACGCGTCCCTGCCCGCGCCGGCCAGCACCTCACCGGAGGAGGGCAGGTCGAGCCGGTGGATCTCGTCGCCGGTCAGCGTCGTCCGGTAGTGGACCGAGGTGGGATGGTCCTCGGGCAGGCCGGCCCTGCGGACCTCGTCCGCGACGCCGAGCCGGCGGAAGATCTCCATCGACCGCGCGGAGACCGTGTTGCAGCGGGGGTTGACGCCCCGTTCCGTCGTCGCCTCGATCACCCGGCAGGCCACGCCCCGGCGTGCGAGGTCGACGGCGAGGGTCAGGCCGGCCGGACCGGCGCCGACGACCAGGACGTCGACGTGCTCCGCCCGGCTGCTGTTCGCGTGCGTCATGAGATCAGGAACTCCCCTACGAGGCGGCAGAATTCGTCCGGCCGGTCGACGTGGATCCAGTGGCCGGCCCCGCGACCACCGTCAGCCGGGCGTCCGGCAGCGAGTCGACGAGGCGCTCGGAGACCCGCACCGGCGAGACCCGGTCGCGTTCGCCGTGCAGCGCGAGAACCGGGGTGGCGATCTTCTCCAGGTCGACGGCGGGGGAGTCGTCCCCGGCGGCGAACATCGACCGGAAGGCCGACTCCGCCCCGGGACGCAGGGCCTGCCGCAGCCGGAGGGCGGTCAACTCGTCGAGGAGGTCGGCGTGGGCGGCCTCGTCCGCGACCAGGCGGCCGAGGGTGGCCCGCATCGACCGCTCGGTCGGATCGTCGTAGAACGGAACGGACCAGGGCAGTGGTCCGGTTCCCGCTCCGCCCATGACGACGGCGCGCGCGACCCGTTCGGGAGCCATGGACATGAGGGCGAGGGCCGCCGCCCCGCCGGCGGCCGAGTTGCCGACGACGTGGACACGCTCCAGGCCCTCGCGGTCGAGCAACTCCACGACCTGCCGTGCGCGGGCCCGCGCCCAGGCCCGCGGACCCCGGATGCCGACCGCCGCGGGGATCTGCGAGCCGAACCCCAGGAGGTCCGGGGCCAGGCAGCGGAATCCGGCCGACAGGCGCGCGCGCACGCTCGTCCAGTTGCTCTCCGCGTCGACTCCCGGCCCGCCCCCGTGCAGCAGGAGGAGAGCGGGGAGTGCGTCTGTGTCGACGTCGTCCGATGTGGCCGGCACGGGCAGTCTCCTTCGGTCGCCCCGATGTGTATGTAACGTTCACTCTACGACCGGCGCAGCGCGTTGGCCACAGGCGGGCGTGGCGGGACGTCTTCCGGGCGTCGGCGCCCTCGGCTCCATTGAAGGGGGAGAACGTTCGGTTGACAAGAGAGCGGGTGTGCGGTGTACCGTCAGGAGACCGAACGTTCTCTCTCGCGTGATGCCGGCGTCCCCGGATGCCGCCCGCTCACGCCTGCCGACCGATGGGACCCCGCATGCGTCTCCGTATCTCCCGCTCCGTCGCCCTCACCGCCGGAGCCTTCGCCCTCCTGGGAGCCACCACCGTCCCCGCCGTGGCCAGCGCGTCGCACGGCGCCCCGCACTCCGCCTCCCCCAAGCCGACCGTCGTCCTCGTGCACGGAGCGTGGGCGGACTCCTCCAGCTGGGACCGGGTCATGGAGCGCCTGCGCCACGACGGCTATCCGGTGCGCGCCATCGCCGACCCGCTGCGAGGGCTCACCAGCGACTCCGCCTACGTCTCCAGCTATCTGGCCGGCATCGACGGCCCCGTGGTGCTGGTCGGCCACTCCTACGGCGGCGCCGTGATCACCAACGCCGCGGTCACCGACCCCGACGTCAAGGCCCTCGTCTACGTCGCCGGCTTCATCCCCGCGCAGGGCGAGACCGTCGGCGAACTGGCGGCGAAGTCCACGCCGCCGATCCCGCTGGTGTCCACCGAGGTCCCGGGCGGCACGGAGGTCTCCATCGACCCGGACCACTTCCGGGACAGCTTCGCCGGTGACGTCGACCCGACCACGGCCGCCGACCTCGCGGCGGCGCAGCGCCCGGCCGACACCCGGGCGGTCACCGACGCCAGCGTCGCGGAGGCCTACCGCACCATCCCCTCCTGGAGCCTGATCACCAGGAACGACCACGCCATCGCTCCCGACCTGCAGCGCTTCATGTCCGAACGGGCCGGCGCCCACATCGAGGAGGTCGACGCCTCGCACGCCGTGATGATCAGCCGCCCCGGCGCGGTCACGAAGATCATCGAGGACGCCTCCCGCGGCACCGGCCGCTGACGCACCCGCCCGTAGAACCTTCATCCCCCGCTGCCGGGCGGACCGCTCCCGGTCCCCCCGATCCCCCCGCTCGACCTCCGAAAGGAACATCGTGAGCGCCATCGCTGCTCAGCCCGACACCACGGGGCCCGCTTCGGCCCTGCGGCGGCTGTATTTCGCGCGCTTCGCCTTCGCCATCGTCTGGGCCGTCGTGATGCTGGCGGTCGCGGACCACCTCGACCCCCTGGTGGACACGCTCCTCGTGCTGTACCCGCTGTTCGACGCGGCCGCGGCCGTCTACGACGCGCGGTCCTCGAGCAGCGGTTCGTCGCCGCGGCTGCTGTACGTGAACACGGCCGTCAGCGCGATCACCGCCGTCGGCGTCGCGATCGCCTGCGCGTCGGGCATCCCGGCGGTGCTGCGGGTGTGGGGCGCCTGGGCCGTGGTCGCCGGCCTGGTGCAGCTGATCGTGGCCGTGCCCCGCCGCGCGATGGGCGGCCAGTGGCCGATGATCCTCAGCGGCGCCATCTCGGTCCTGGCCGGCGCCTCGTTCATCGCCGCGGCGGGCGGCGACGACCCCAGCCTGAGCCACCCGGCCGGTTACGCCGTCCCGGGCGGCATCTTCTTCCTCATCTCGGCCGTGCGGCTCGGCCGCGCAGGAAAGAGGGCCTGACATGAGCGGCACCACGTACGACGTCGTCGTGATCGGCGCGGGACCGGTCGGTGAGAACGTGGCGGACCGGGCGGTGCGGGGCGGGCTGAGCACCGCCATCGTCGAGCGGGCCCTCGTCGGCGGCGAATGCTCCTACTGGGCGTGCATGCCGACCAAGGCGCTGCTGCGCAGCGCCGCCGCGCTCCGGGCGGCCCGGCAGGCGCCGGGAGCGCGCGAGGCGGTGACCGGGGACCTCGACGTCCCGGCCGTGCTCGCCCGGCGTGACTCCTTCGCCTCCCACTGGAAGGACGAGGGACAGGTCTCCCGGCTGGACTCGGTCGGTGTCGAGCTCCACCGGGGGCACGGACGGATCAGCTCCGAGCGCGTCGTGGAGGTGACGGCCGAGGACGGCACCGTGACGACGCTGACCGCGCGGCACGCGGTCGTCGTCGCGACGGGCACCGCCGCCCTGCTGCCCGACGTTCCCGGCCTGCGGGAGATCGGCCCCTGGACCAGCCGGGAGGCCGCGGCCGCCGGCGCGGCGCCCGGTCGGCTCGCGATCATCGGCGGGGGCGTGGTCGCCTCGGAGATGGCGACCGCGTTCTCGGCGCTGGGGTCGTCGGTCACGATGCTGGCGCGGGACGGCGTGCTGCCCGCGGCGGAGCCGTTCGCGGGGGAACGGGTCGCCGAGTCGCTGCGGGAGGCCGGTGTCTCGGTGCTCCCGGGCGCGGAGGCGGGATCGGTGACGCGCGACGCCGGGGGCACGGTGCACATCACACTCACCTCCGGCGAGCGGATCGAGGCGGACGAGGTGCTCGTCGCGATCGGCCGCACGCCCAACACGCGGGACATCGGACTGGACGCCGTCGGCCTGACGGCGGGTTCGTGGCTGCGGGTGGACGGGACGCTGCGGGTGCTGGGGGAGGACGGCGAGCCGTTGGCGGGGGACTGGCTGTACGCGGCGGGCGACGTCAACCGGCGCTCCCTGCTGACGCACCAGGGCAAGTACCAGGCGCGTGCGGCGGGCGACGCCATCGTGGCGCGGGCCGCCGGCGACCGGGTCGAGCAGGGCCGGTGGGGCCGGCACGCGGCCACCGCCGACGAGCGGGCCGTGCCGCAGGTGGTGTTCACCGACCCGGAGGTGGCGTCGGTGGGGCTGACGGCCGCCGCGGCCGAGGCGGCCGGGCTCCGCGTCCGCGTCGTCGACCAGGATTTGGGAGGCGTCGCCGGGGCGGCGCTGCACGCCGACGGATACCGGGGACAGGCCCGGATGGTCGTCGACGAGGACCGCGGCGTGATCGTCGGCTTCACGCTGGTGGGTCCGGACGTCGCGGAGCTGATCCACGCGGCCACGATCGCGGTCGTCGGCGAGGTCCCGCTGGACCGGCTGTGGCACGCGGTCCCGGCGTTCCCCACCCTCAGCGAGGTGTGGCTGCGCCTGCTGGAGGGCTACGGCCTGTGACGGCCGCGGGCGCGCCTGCGTCGCCTCCCCACCCGCGACGGTGGGCGGAGGCGCCGTGTCCCCTCCCTCCCCGCCGCGCAGCCGGCCGAGCCAAGGACGGCGGCCCCACCGGACCGAGAACTACTTGCAGAGCACCCCTACGGAACAGAGGTAACGATTCCCATGACCCGTCTGACCCGTCTGACCCGTCTGACCCGCCTGACTCGCCGTACGAGCGGCCTGCTGTCCATCGGCGCGGCGACGGCGCTCGCGGTCGGCGCCGCACTGGCCGTTCCCGCGTTCGCCTCGCAAGGCACCGCTTCCGCCGCGGCCTCGACGGCCGGCCGTGAGGCGAAGCCGACCGTGGTGCTGGTGCACGGCGCCTTCGCCGACTCCTCCAGCTGGAACGCGGTGATCAAGCGGCTGACGCACGACGGATATCCGGTGCGGACGGTGGCGAATCCGCTGCGCGGACTTCCCACCGACACCGCGGCAGCGAAGGACGTGCTGCGCAGTGTCCACGGCCCCGTCATCCTGGTGGGCCACTCCTACGGCGGCGCGGTCATCACCGAGGCGGCGGCCGGCGACTCCGAGGTCAGGGCGCTGGTGTACCTGGCGGCGCTGGCCCCCGACACGGGGGAGACGGCCTCCGGACCGTCCGACATCCCGGTCGAACACCCGCTGCCGCCGCTGCCGTCCGAGCAGGTCACGACGGTGGCCGCCGACGGCTCCCAGAGCGTCGACGTCTATCTGCGGCAGGACCGGTTCGCCGAGCGGTTCGCCGCCGACGTCGATCCGCAGACCGCCGCGGAGATGGCCGTCACACAGCGGCCGCTCGACGCCGGCGCGACCCGGACCGAGGTCACCGCGGCCGCCTGGCACGACATCCCCAGCTACTACCTGACCGCCGCGAACGACAGGACCATCGAGCCGGAGAAGGAGCGGTGGTTCGCCCGGCGGATCCACGCCCACGCCGAGGAGGTCGACTCCTCGCACGCGGTGATGGTCAGCCACCCCGGCGCCGTCACGCGGCTGATCGAGGAAGCCGCCCGCGAGCAGGACTGACCCCGCCCGGTCGGCGGCAGGCCGGCCGGGGGAGCACCGGGGTCGGGCACCCCGCGCCGGCGGTCGCCGGCGCGGGGTAGAACGCACGTATATTCGGATGGGCGCATGCGACCGCATTCAAGACTGAACGTTCTACCGTTTGGTAATATGGACACCATGAGTCGGAGTACTGGAGGCGGCACCGTTTCCGAGGCGCGGACGAGGCTGCTCAACACGGCGACGCGGATCTTCTACGCCGAGGGGATCCATTCCGTCGGCATCGACCGCATCGTCGCCGAGGCGCAGGTGACCCGGGCCACGCTGTACCGGCACTTCGCGAGCAAGGAAGACCTCGTCCTGGCGTACCTCTCGGAGGTCGACCAGGCCATCCGGGGACAGGTCGCCGCCGCCCAGGCGAGCAGCCGGTCGCCGGACGACCAGGTCCGCGCGGTGGCCAGGTCCATCACCGACGGCATCCAGTCCACGGGGTTCCGCGGCTGCGCCTTCCTCAACGCGGCGGCCGAGTACTCCGATCCCGCGCACCCGGTCCACCAGGCCGTCCTGGCCCACCGGCAGTGGTTCCTCGGCGCCGTCACCGACCTGCTGGCACAGACCGGCGAGGCGACCGCGGAGGCCGCCGGCCGCCACTTCATCATGCTCCGCGACGGAGCCATGGCTGCCGGCTGCCTCTTCGATCCGAAGCTGATCTCCGACACCTTCCTCCACGGCGTCGAAGGCATTCTCAAGGCCCGCGGCGTCCCGGAACTCACCGCGAGCGCCGAGGGCGCCTCGGCGACGTCCTGACGACAGGCCAACGCACGCGGACCACAAGGGACTTCGGGCCGGCTCAGCCCCGGACGCGCTACACGACGGCGGACCGCGCGGTCTCCTCCTTGGCTTCCTGCACCTTCCTCTGGAGTGCGTGCAAAACCTCCCGCTCCCGCAGCCACGCGTCCTTCCAGGCGCGGTGGACGGGGGAGGCGGCGTCGGTGATCGCCTCGGGGGAGTCGCGCAGGGCACGGACCGCCCTGCCGAACTTCTGAATCGCGTCGCACCACTGCCGGGCCGGCCCCTCCAGACCCGCGTCGGCCCATCGGATCTCGTACGTCGCGGCGATGGGGACGCTCAGGGACGCGCTGAAGTGCCGGTCCTGGGGAAGGCTGTCCAGCCCCTCGACGACCGCCGCTTCCAGATCGAGGACGGCCTGTATCGCGGCGTAGCCCTTGACGTGGAAGGAGTTGCAGGCCACGTCGATCGCCTCGACGGCGGCGCTCCTGGCACGCAGGGCCTGTTCGTGAACCGCCTGGCGGCGTGCGGCCCGGCTTGCGGCCCAGCTTCCCGCCACCGCCCCGGCGGCCCCCGCCGCCCCCGCCACACCCGCGGCCAGGACCGCCGCCACCCCCTGATCCATGCGGCCCATCCTGCCGCGCGCGAGCAGGCCCCACCACGGGCCGGGACCACTGGCTTCCACCCGGTCTCGCCAAGAGGGCGCTGGCGGCGTCAGGCGCCGCCGGCGGCGAACCGTCGGAGCGCCGGCAGACGCACGGCGGCGGCGTAGCAGACCAGCGCCGCCGCCACCCCCGCGCCCGCACCGAAGGCGACCGTCGGGACGAGGTCGAACACCGAGGCGTCCCGCAGCGGCCCGGCGTCCCACCGGGTCAGGCGCTGCCCGGCGCCGGCGAGCGCGGCAGCCCCCGCCAGGGCCGTCACCGACGCCCGGGTGCGGCGCGGCAGCCGCAGACCGCGGCGCGGGCCGGGACCGCGCTCCGGCCGCGCGCGCCGCAGGACCCGCGGAACCGCCCAGGCCAGCACGCCGAGCCCCAGCACGGAGAACCCGCACTGCAGCAGCCAGTACACCGGCCTCCCGTGGACGGTCCGGGCCAGGACCGGCAGCAGCCTGACACCCAGCCGGCCGCCATGGGTGAAGGCGTCCCAGGCCACGTGGGTCGCCGCGCCGAGCGCGGCCGACAGCGCGAACCAGCCGGCGCCCGCGGCGTCGCGGGCCCGCCCGCGGGGAGCGGTCAGCTCCTCCGCGGCGTCCGCCCACCGTCCGGGCAGCAGCGCCACCAGGGGTTCGCGCAGCAGCCCGTGCCAGGAGACCACCAGAGCCGCCGCGATCACCACGTCGACGGTCGGCACGGCCCACCAACGGTGCGTCACCTCTCCGAAGGCGAACGTCCCGTGCACCAGCGAGTCGGTGAAGAACGGCACATCGGGCGCCAGCGACCCGGCGACCAGCGCCGACCCTGCCAACCGCCCCCGGGCCCGCCCCTCGGACAGGAACGGCAGCACGGCGGCGGGATGGCTCAGAGTGAACGGCACCCCGCCATCCTCCCGGACACCGCGCGCCCACCGCGACCCGGCCCCGGCGGGCGCGGAGCCGCCCCTGCGCACCGGAGCCCGCCACCAGGCGGCCAGGAGCCGGGGCGGAGTTCGGCGTCAGGGAGAACTGAGTTCCCGGGTGAGCGGTGTCGCCCGGGCAAGGTAGACCGTCCCCGCCGCGACCATGGCGACGCCGGCGAGCTCGGGCAGGATCCACCCGCCCAGGCGCACGTGCTCGCGGTACACCGTCACACCGAGGGCGAGGCTGATGGCCGCGTCGCCCAGGGTCAGCGCGGGCTGGGAGGCGGTGACCGGCCCGGCCTGCAGCGAGTTCTCCAGCAGGAAGACCGCGGCGCACCCGCACAGGGCGAACGCGTAGGTCTGCCACGCCCCGAGGAACGCGGTGAAGCCGCGGTCGGAGAAGGTGTCGGCGGCGGACTTCATCAACGCCGCGGTGAGCGCGTTGCCGGTCGCCGCGGCGACGCCGAGCAGCGCGGCCTTGCGCGGGCCGGTCCGCCGGTGCAGGGCGGCCGCCGCTGCGAGTCCCATGACGCCCAGGCCCAGCACGAGCGCCGGGACCCAGCGGGACAGCGGCGCCTGGCTGGTGCCCCCGCCGGGCGCGGCAGCGGCCAGGCCCAGCACCAGCCCGGCCACCATGCACGCCACCGCCGCCCACCCGCCGGCCGGCAGGGTGCGGTGCAGGACCGGCAGCGCGATCAGCAGCGCCAGCGGCAGTTCGAGCACGAACACCGGCTGGGCGAGCGCGAGGGGCCCGGCCACCAGCGCCAGCGCCTGGAACAGCGCGGCTCCCGCCACCCCGCAGATTCCCAGCAGCCACACCGGTTGCCGCACCATGTCCCGCAGCAGCCGCAACCGCATCGCGTCCTGGTCGGGCACGCGCAGCGCCGCCTTGCGTTGCAGCACCGTGCCGGCGGCGTTGCTGCCGGCGCCGAGCAGCGCGAAGAACACGCAGAGAACCGCCACACACTCTCCCGCGGCCCCGGGCCCGGCTGCCGGGCATCGGCCGATCTTCCGTCCACACATCCGTCCGCCCGAGCCGCCCGCGCGCCCCCGCACCACCGCCCAGGGCGGGCCCGGTCCTGCTCGCAGTCTCTCCCACGCCGCCCCCGGCGCCCCGCAACCGCGCCGCAGCGGGACGCCGACGGTGTCGACGCCTGCCACCGGTGCGCGCCGGCCGGCCGCGCGCCGACCGGCTGCGGGCCGACCGGCCGCGGGCCGACCGGCTGCGGGAAGCGCCGGTGCGCCGCCCGTCCAGGACAGGACGGGCGGCGCACCGGCAGGTCGTGCGGTTAGGTCAGACCCGGCCGCGCCAGGCGCCGGTGGTGCTGCCGTTGCGCCCCTCGATGAAGCTCTTGAACCGCTCCAGGTCGCCCTTGGCCTGGCGGCGGACGAAGCCGAGCTTGTCGCCGACGGTGTCGGCGATGCCCCGCGGGTCGTGGTCCAGCTGCAGCATGACCTTGGTATGAGCGTCGTCCAGCCGGTGGAAGGTGACCACGCCGGCCTGCCGGACCTCGCCGTCCACCGTCGTCCAGGCCACCCGCTCGTCCGGCACCTGCTCGGTGACCTCCGCGTCGAACTCCCGCCCCACGCCGTGCACCGACGTCACCCAGTGGGTCAGCGTCGGACCGCGCTGCTCGATCCGCTCGACGCCGTCCATGAACTGCGGGAAGTCCTCGAACTGCGTCCACTGGTCGTAGACGGCGCGCACCGGAGCGTCGACCTCGATGGACTCCTCGATCTGCGACATCAGCAATCCCTCCGCTGTTGCTCGGGTTGATCCGGACTCATCCGTTCCACTCCCACGCCTGACCGCGAAACGGGAAAGCAACCCAAAAACCTTCGGCGGGTTCGGCGCACCGGCCGCGCGGTGAGGAACGCCGGCGGCTCAGGGGCGCAGGCGCAGGCCCGCGCGTTCCTCCAGGAGCTTGACGGCCAGGAGCTCGCCGTCCGCCGGCCCGTAGCGGTCCAGGGCCCGCGCGTACAGGCGGCGGACGGAGTCGGCCACCTCGTGGGGCGTGCCGTGGGCGTCGGCCATCGACGCGACCAGGGACAGCTGCTCGCAGATGTGGTCGAGTCCGAAGGACTCCAGGTAGTCGCCGGCGAACAGGGCGTCGAGGTCGTGGCGGACGAAGGCGCTGCCGGCCGCGCTGTCCGCCAGGACCTCGCGCATCAGGGCGAGGTCGACGCCCGCGCGGCGGCCCAGCAGGAGGGCCTCGGCGGTGGCGACGGCCTGCCCGAACCACAGGGCGTTGACGAGGAGTTTGAGGGCGTAGCCGGTACCGGGACCCCCGGTGTGCACGATCTTCGCCGGATCGGCCACGGCCTCGAGCAGCGGCCGGTGGCGGGCGATCAGCTCCGCGTCCCCGCCGACGAACAGCCGCAACCCGGCCGCGGCGGCATCCCGCGGACTGCCGCCGATGGGCGCCTCGAACGCCTCCAGCGGCCTGCCGGCGAGCCGGCCGCGGACCTCGGCGGCGGCTTGCGGCGAGGTGCTCGTCATGTCGATCCACGTCGCGCCGGGAGGCAGCGCGGCCACCACGGCGGGGCCCATCACCGCACTCACCTCGGCGGGACCCGGCAGCACGGTGACGAGCACCTCGCACCGCGCGGCGGCGACCGCCGCGGACGGTTCCCAGGCCGCCCCCGCGGCGCGCGCGGCCGCCTGCCTGGCCGGGTCCGCGTCGGACGCCGTGACCTGGTGACCGGCGCGGACCAGGCAGGCGCAGATGGGCGCCCCCATCCGTCCGATCCCCACAACCGTGACCTGCGTCATATCTGCTCACCTTCGCTGCGTCCGCGCGCGTCCCCGGGCCAGGCGGCCCCCGGCCGCACGCCCGGCACACGGAAATGCCCGGCCGTCCGCAGGCAGCATGCCGGTGCGGGAGCCGAAGAGCGAGGACGAAACCCGGGACCGCGGTCAGCGGGTGCCGTCGGCGCCGGCGTCACCGTCCCCGGCGCGGGCCCGGGCGAGCGCGGCGTGCACCGACCGCAGCGCGAGCAGCAGGAAGCCGAGGTCGTCCAGGTAGACGGGATCGGGCAGCAGGTCGACCGGCCAGACCGTGTACGCGATCGACCCCCAGAACATCGCCTTGGTCGACAACGGCACGCCGGCGGCCCTCAGCAGCCGCCTGGCGCGCACCAGCTTCACCAGCAGGCGTACCGCGAGCACCGCCGTGACGAGCGCGAGCACGGCGACGCCCGCCACGAGCCAACCCCACCGCACGCCGTCCACCGTGCACCTCCTCGGTCATGTCCGCGGCATCGTGCTCCCGCCGCTCAGCGCGACGGCGTCGGCGAGGCTGAAGGCGACGACGCGTGCGGCGACGACGCGTGCGGCGAGGGCGTCGGGGACGCCGTGGGCGGCGGTCCGAACGCCACGTCGACCCTGGTGAAGCCGAGCGTGGTGAGCATGCGCTGCAGCATCGAACGGGTGTTGGTCTCGGCGCGGGCGGCCAGCTCGGTCTGCTCGGCGGCGTTCTGGATCTTCTGCGCGGCCAGTTCGTTGAGCTGCTGCATGTTCCCGGGGTTGCTGCCGAAGAAGTCGCCGACCCGGTCGAAGAACCCGCGCTGCTGCGAGACCACGTACGAGTGCTTCGGGTCCAGGGAGGTGCGTTCCAGGGCCGCGTGCGGAAGGCGGATCGACGCGGTCCTCCGGTCGTCGGAGACCTTGACGGCCCCCGGACCCACCGAGCCCAGGTCCACATAGGCGTCGACGCTCCCCGCGCCCACGTACAGCGTCCGCTTCCCCTTGACGACGTCGGGCAGGAACTTCGCGTCCTTCTGCAGGTCGACGACCACCTCGAAGTTGCCGCTCGCACCCTCGAACCTGTTCATGTCCTGAATCGACTTGAGCACCACGGGACCGCTGCGGTCCTTGTCGGTCTCGGCGAACGGGTTGGGCAGACCGGGCAACAGGTCCGCCCGCCCGAGCAGGAAGAACAACAGCCCCAGGACGACCACCCCGATGACGACCCGGGCCCACCACGGCGTACGGCTCACCGCCGGTTGCGCGTCCATGACAGACCTCCCTCCTCCTCCGGTCTGCTGCCCCGGTCGGGCCGGACCATGGGTACGGAGTCAACAACTCGTCACGAGCGGCGCGCAGTTGGCTCAATCGCACGCGTACGCGGACGCCGGCGGACGCAGCCGGACCCGCAGGCCACCGGCGATATCCGGGTGCGCCCGGTGCCCGGCCGTGGCAGGCTCCGCCCATGCCGATCGTCGACGTGTCCACCGGAATCTCCCTCGCCTACGAGACCTTCGGCGACCCGGGGGACCCGCCCGTCCTGCTCGTGATGGGGTTCGGGGCGCAGATGCTGGCCTGGCACGAGGACTTCTGCCGGGCGCTGGCCGACCGCGGCCGGTACGTCATCCGCTACGACAACCGCGACTGCGGGCTGTCCACCACGTTCGACGCCCACCCCGTGGACATGGGGACGTTCATCGCCGCGGTGAGTTCGGGCGACATCCCCGCCGCCCGCGCGATGGTTCCCTACCGGCTTCTCGACATGGCCGAGGACGGCCTGGGCCTGCTCACCGCGCTGAGGGTGGAGCGCGCCCACGTGGTCGGGGCCTCGATGGGCGGGATGATCGCGCAGACGATGGCCCTGTCCTTCCCGGAGCGGGTGCTGACGCTGACGTCGATGATGTCCTCGACCGGCGAGAGGGAGTACGGGCAGCCCAGCCCGGAGGCGCAGGCGGTGCTGTTCGGCCCGAGGCCGGCGGACCGCGAGGGGTATGTCGCGGCGGCGGAGAGGGAACTGGTGTGGGCCTCCAGGCGGTACGCGGACGCCGAGGCGTTGCGCGAGTCGGCCGCCGCGCAGTACGACCGCGCGTACTACCCCGCGGGCATCGCGCGACAGCTCGGCGCGATGGTCCTCAGCGGTTCGCGTGCGGACGGACTGCGCGGGTTGCGGGTGCCGACGCTGGTGATCCACGGATTGGACGACACACTGATCGACCCCAGCGGAGGGATCCGCACCGCGGAGCTGGTGCCCGGGGCCGAGCTCCTGCTGGTCCCCGACATGGGCCACGACCGTCCGCGCCGGCTGTGGCCGCGGATCATCGACGCGCTGGCGGCGCACACCGGCTGAGCAGGTCCGCCCGCGTTCGGCGCGGTCGTCGGACGCCGCGGCAGGGATGAGCGGTGGAGGTGGGCGCCGGAGGTGGGCGGTGGGGCGGGGCCGCGGGCGGAAGTGGCGAGCGGGTGTTCGTATGAGAGCGCCGGAGGTGGGTATGAAAAGGGTGAAAACCGACATAAAAGCTACCTGACTGGCCCTGACTGGTGAGGGCCGTGTGCTGGGAGGTTGCGCTCATGACGACTGCGCATGTGCACGACGACGACGTACAGGGTCGAGGCCGCGGCCGTGGCCGCGGGGAAGTGGACTGGGTGCCCGGCTGGACGGCTTTCGCCGCCGTACTGATGATCTTCAGCGGGGCGATGGCGATCTTCGAGGGCGCGTCGGCCATCGCCAAGGACGACGTCTTCGTCACCACCCGCAACTACGCGTACACCTTCGACCTGACCGGCTGGGGCTGGACCCACCTGATCCTCGGCATCCTCGTGGTGCTCGCCGGCCTGTCGCTGTTCCGGGGCGCGCTGTGGGCCCGGGTGGTCGGCGTCGTCCTCGCGGGAGTGTCGATGGTCGCGAACTTCATGTGGCTGCCGCACTACCCGCTGTGGGCGCTCACCCTCATCGCGATGGACGCGTTCATCATCTGGGCGCTGTGCGCCGGCCCCTACCGACGGGGCAGCGAACTGCGATGACCGCCGCGCGCCCGCGCGCCGCCGCCCCGCCGCGGCGCTCCGCCTCGGAGCGGGCCGAGGCGGGGAAGGCGGCGCGGCGGCGGGTCCCGCGTTCGGCGCACGCGGACTTCGACCCGCCGGCCGGCCGCCCCGACCCCGTCGACGTCGTCGAGGCGCAGTCCGCGACCCGGCTGCCCGAGCTGGTCCCGATCCGCTACGGCCGGATGACCGAGTCCCCCTTCCGCTTCTACCGCGGCGCGGCCGCGCTGATGGCCATGGACCTGCGCACCGCGCCCGTCACCGGCGTCACCGCCCAGCTGTGCGGCGACGCCCACCTGCTGAACTTCCGGCTGCTGTCCTCCCCGGAGCGCCGGATGATGTTCGACATCAACGACTTCGACGAGACCCACCCCGGCCCCTGGAAATGGGACGTCAAGCGGCTGTGCGCCAGCCTGGCCATCGCCGCCAGGGCCAACGCCTTCTCCGGCAGGGAGCGCTCGCTGATCGTGCGGTCCGCCGCGCGCGCCTACCGGGAGCAGATGCGCCGGTACGCCGGGATGGGTCACCTGCCGGTCTGGTACGCGGGGTTCGACGAGGAGTGGGTACGCCGCCGGTTCGCCCCCGAAGCGGGTGGCCGGGCCCGGCGCGGCTGGGACAGGGCCGTGGCGAAGGCGCGCACCCGGGACAACCTCCAGGCGTTCGACAAGCTCACCGGCGTCGTCGGCGGCGAGCGGCGGATCATTTCCGACCCGCCCTTGCTCGTCCCGCTGCGCGATCTGCTGTCCGACGCCGAGTGCGGCCGCCTCGAAGGCCGTTTGCGCCGTCTGCTCACCCGCTACGCCCGCACCCTGCCCTCGGACCGCCGGCACCTGCTGGAGCAGTACCGCGTGGCCGACATGGCGCGGAAGGTGGTGGGCGTCGGCAGCGTCGGGACGCGGTGCTGGGTGGTGCTGCTGCTCGGCCGCGACGACGGCGATCCGCTGCTGCTGCAGGCCAAGGAGGCAGGCGAGTCGGTGCTCGCGTCCCGCCTGGACACGGTCGCGGCCGATCGCGCGCAGCGGTTCGCGCCGGGCCCGCGCCCGGACTTCCGCGCCCAGGGGGAGCGCGTGGTGGCCGGTCAGCGGCTGATGCAGGCCACCAGCGACATCTTCCTCGGCTGGGAGCGCGCCGACGGGATCGACGGGCGCCGGCGTGACTTCTACGTGCGGCAGTTGCGCGACGGCAAGGGCATCGCCGAGCCGGGGACGATGGAGCCGGCCGGCCTGCGCGCCTTCGGCGAACTGTGCGGCGCCACCCTGGCACGCGCGCACGCCCGCTCCGGCGACCGCATCGCCATCGCCGCCTACCTCGGGTCCGGCGACGTCTTCGACCGGGCGCTGGCGGAGTTCGCCGAGCGCTACGCCGACCGGAACGCCGAGGACCACCGGGCGCTGGTGGCCGCGGTCCGGTCCGGCCGGCTCCGGTCCGCTCCCGGCTGATCCGGCGCCGCCCCCCGCCGCGGGGCCGCCGCGCCTGCTCCGAAACCCGCTTGCGGCCGGCGCCGGGCGCGGAGCATCGTCCCCGCATGATCGAATTGAGATTCCTCGGACCGGACGACTGGCCGGTCTGGCGTGACCTGCGACTGGCCGCGCTGGCGGAGGCGCCGTACGCGTTCGGTTCGACGCTGGCCCAGTGGCAGGGGGACGGCGACCGTGAGGAGCGCTGGAGGAACCGGCTGGCGATTCCCGGGTCGCACAACGTCGTCGCCGCAGGCCCGGACGGGCCGGTCGGGATGGCCGGCGGGGTACCGGGCGAGCAGCCGGACGCGGCCGAGCTGATCTCGATGTGGGTCAGCCCGGCGGCCCGGGGCCGCGGCGTGGGCGACCTGCTGATCGCGGAGATCACGCGGTGGGCCGCGCAGCGCGGCGCCACGGTCCTGCGGCTGTCGGTGATGCCGGACAACCGTGCGGCCGCCGCGCTCTACGAACGCCACGGCTTCGCGGACACCGGCGAGCGGGGCGACCTGCTGCCGGACGGTGTGCGCAGGGAAGTGGTCATGGCGAAGGCGCTTTGAACCCCCTCCGCCGCGCCGCGCGACGGGGCTCGCAGGCCGACCTACCCGGCCGCGGGTGAAGGCTCCGAACGCCGGCGGCCTCCCCGCCGGCGCCTTCACCGCCCGACCGGCGCGGTGATCCGCGCGCCCTCGGAGGGTGAGCGGATCGTGTCCGTCCGGTCTCGCAGGGCAACCCTGGTGGCGGTTCACCGGTCTGAACGGGCACGAAACCGCCGAAGGGGGAGGGTTCTTGTGAGGGGCATCTCAAGAAGGAACGCGGGCCGGGACATCCGAGGAGGGCGTGCCGGCGCGGTCGCGGCAGCGCTGACCGTGGCTGTGCCCGCGGTGATCATCGGCGCCGCCGGTCCGGTCGCGGCGAGCAGCGGGACGAGCACGGCGGCCACCGGCTCGCTCGCGGTCACCATGCTCGACCGGGACGGCGCGGAGGTCGCCGACACGGTGAGCGCCGTCCCGCTGGGCGCACCGGGCGCCGCGGCCCGGCAGCTGACCAGCGGAAAGGCCGGCCACCCTGCCGACCGGTCAGTACGCGCTGCTCACAGCCGCCCTCGAAGGCGACCCCACCGTCGTCACACTCGGCGGACACATCGTCACCGTCAGCGGTGGGGCCGCCACTTCGGTCACCATCGACGCCCGCCAGGGCCGTGAGCTGGACATCGCCACCGACTCCGACGACTCCGGCACCGAGTCCGGCCAGGCCCTCGCCGCCCGCGTCTGCGTCGACGGCAGGAACACCGACGACTTCGCCATGAGCAACGCCGAACGGGGACGGGTCTTCGTCATCCCCGACGCCGACCCGCGCCTGGAGCTCGGCTACCTCGCCAACGGCGTGTCCTCGGCAGGCGCCTACTCCGCCGCCGGAACGGTCCCCCTCACCGGTGACCCGATCACCGTGCCGCCGGCCTCGACCGGCGCCGTGACCACCGACATCCTCCCCGGCCCGTCCGCGCAGAACGAGGAGTACGCCTCCATCGCCCCGCGCCCGCAGGGCGCCGGGTGCGAACGGAACCTCAACGCGCCGCCGAACGGCGGTGGAGTTCCCCCTACCAACGCACCACGCGGACCACCGCGGGCGCATGGGAGTTCGTGCACGACACCGGGTACGACCACTGGAGCACCACAGCGACGGTCACCGCCGGCGGCACCACCGCGCTGGAGTTCGGCCGAGCGGCCTGGGGCCCCGTCCGCTACCTGCCGTGGGTGCAGGGCGGCACGATCGGCTTCGACACCTCGGGCATGATCGCCGATCCGCTGCTCTCCGGCCGCGACGGCACCATCGACGCCTCCGCGACGCTCTACCGCGACGGCAAGGCGGTGGCGAGCCGTAGCGGCCTGGGCACGTCCCCCTCCGTGCCGGGCCCGACCACCTTCACCGCGCCCGTCACCACCTCGGCCGCGTACACCCTCAAGGTGCACGCCTCCCGATTCGTCGACGGTGTCCAGCAGCCCGCCGGGATGATGTCCACGGCCACCGACGCGGCCTTCTCCTTCCACGCCGGTCCCGCGTCGAACGCCGTGGCGCCCGCGTTCCTGACCCGCTTCGTGCCCGCGGGGCTCGACCGGTTCAACCGCGCCCCCAGCGGCCGCGCCACGACGATCCCGCTGGTGCTCGACCGGACCAGCACCCGCGCCGGCGTGCCCCTGTGGCCCGCGACGGTGAAGACGGTCGAGGTGTTCGCCTCCCCCGACGGCGGACGCACCTGGCAGCCGCTGCACGTCACCCGCACCGCCGCGGGCTGGACGGCGGACCTGTCCGCGCAGAAGGCCGCCACCGAGATCTCCCTCAGCGCCCGGGTCACCGACACCGGCGGCAACCGGACGGTCAGCACCGTCTACCGGGCCTTCCTCACCGACTGACGGGAAGCACCGCCGGTCGGCACCCGCGGGCCGGGGAGTCCGACGTCGTCCCGCGGGATCGGGACGGTGCGGCCATCACGCCTCGCACCTGCGGGGATACCGGCTCTGTACCGAGGCTGGACCGGTTCTGAACCGCCTCGTCCTAACGTTCACACAACAGCTCAGCTGGTTGCACCAACGGACGAGAAGGAGACGACCATGGCCGACGCCATCGAGCCCACCCCCGAGGAGACCGAGCAGCCTGAGGTCGAGGCGCACGGTGAGTCCGCGCTGTCGCTGCAGGAGCTCGAGGGTCAGGACGGCTTCGTCGAGGGCCCCGGCCTCGCCGACGGCAGCTCGGTCAGCCTGGCCGCCTGCGCCTGATCCCCGTGAGCCGGTGGCGCGCCCATGTCGGCGCGGCCACCGGCTCGCTGCTTCCCGCGGGCCGTCGCCGGCCGTGCCCGCCCAGGAGGTCCCGCGGCCGCCGCCCACCGTACGCACCCGCTTTGGAGAATGCCGATGAACCTCCCCCTGCGGTACGCCGTTGCGGACAGCGAGTACTACGCCCCGTTGGAGGAGGCCCGGGACCGCGGGCAGGTCTACGCGCCGCCGAACGTGCCCGACGGCTGGAAGCTCGCGGCCTCCGGCGTCTGGAGCATGTGGTACCGCGAAGGTCTGCTGCGCGGGGTCGGCGAGGGCTGGAAGGTCCACGTCTCGGCCCGGCCGGGGCGCCAGCAGGCGGTGCTCGACACCGTCTCCGAAATCTGCTTCCGCCGGGAGACCGCCTTCAAGCACCTGTCGTCCCATCTGTTCTACTGGTGGACCCACCACAAGCAGGCGGCCCGCCCGCAGAGCGGCAAGTTCATCGCCGCCTACCCGACGAGCGCCGAGGCGGCCCGCGAGCTGATGGAGGAGCTGCGCCACGCGCTCGCCGGCGAGGAGGGCCCGTACATCCTCACCGACCGGCGCTACCGCGACTCGCGCACCGTCCACTACCGCTACGGAGCCTTCGCCCCCCACGACCGGCTCAACGCCGACGGCACCCGCACCCCGCTGGTGCGCACCAGCGCCGACCGTTACGTGGAGGACCGCCGCGGTGTCGCCTTCCACCTGCCGGAGGGGGTGACCGACCCCTTCCGACCGGCGCCGGTACGCAGGGCCCCCGCACCGGGGACGCGGCAGGCGCCCCCGCCCGCCAAGCGGTCCGTCAGCTTCCAGGGCTTCGCCTTCGACCGGTCGATACGCTTCTCCAACGCCGGCGGCACCTACCGCGGACGCGAGGAAGCCACCGGCCGCGAGGTGTTCATCAAGGAGGCGCGGGCGCACTGCGGGGTGGGCGAGGCCGACTCCACCGCGCCCGAGCAACTGCGCGCGGAGTGGGAGAACCTGCGAGCGATGCACGACGTGGCCCCCGGCCTGGCCCCGGAGCCGCTCGCCTACTTCCGCGAGTGGGAACACGACTACATGGTCACGGAGTTCATCGACGGCAAGCCCCTCAACGCCTGGATGGCCGGCAACCACCCGATGCTCGGCGTCGGCCGCACCCGCCAGGAGCACGACGACTACTACGCGCGCTGCCTCACGCTCCTGGACGACATCGAGCACGCACTCGACCGCCTGCACACGCTCGGGTACGTCTTCGTGGACGTCAGCCCCGGCAACGTCATGGTCACCGACGACGGCCGGGCCCGGCTGATCGACTTCGAGGCGGCACATCGGCTGGGCGCAGGCCCGTTCCGCCTGATCGGCACGCCCGGCTACGTCGCCCCGCCCGAGTTGGTCGGCGACGACCTGCGCATACACGACGACTACGGCCTGGCCGCGCTTGCCCTGCTGCTGCTCGGCCCCTTCCACCAGGTCGTCAGGCGCAACCGCGCCGCACTGGCGCACCTGCACGCCGAACTGACCGAACACGCGCCGGTCCCGGCGCGGTTGTGGGCTCGCGCGACGCGCTTCCACCCGTGGACGGCGCCGGCGGGGGACGCCGCCGAGCCGTCGTCGCAGAAGACTGCCGCGCCGCCGTCACACGAGACCGCGGTCCTGCCCTCTCCGGAGGAGGTCGCCGCCGACCCCCTGCGACACCTGGCGGAGCTGCGGGACCGCACCGGCGACGCGCTGCTGGCGATGGCCAGGCTCGACCACCCGGACCGGGTGTTCCCCACCATCCCCGAGGGATACCAGACCAACGTCCTGTGCCTGGCCTACGGCACCGCGGGCGTCGTGCACGCCTTGGGGAGGGCCGGCCGGGAGCTGCCCGCCGGACTGCTCGACCGACTGAGCGCCGACGCGCTCGCCGCAGTCGGCACGCTCCCCCCGGGCCTGTACTCGGGATCGGCCGGGATCGCGCTGGTGCTCGCCGACCACGGCCGCCTGACCGAGGCCGGCGACCTTATGGACGCCGCCGACCGGCACCCGCTCACGGCCCGGGGCGCGTCCGCGACGCTGTTCGGCGGCACGGCCGGGATCGCCATGGCGCACCTGGCGCTGTACGGACGCACCCGCGACGAACACCACGTCGACCGGGCTGCCGAGCTGGCCGCCGCCCTGCCCCAGGACGGCGAGCTGACGGCCCGGCTGGGCTCCGACGACGCCACCGGCCTGTTGCACGGGCGCACCGGCGTCGCCCTGATGCTGCAGCAACTGGCCGCCGTGACGGGCGACGCGGCACTGCTGGCCCGCGGCACCCGGCTGCTGCACGCCGAACTCGACCGGGCCATCGACCCCCAGGGCCCGGGGCTCACCTTCCCGCTGTCGGCGGCCGACCCGCGCAGCCTTCCCTACCTCTTCGCAGGCTCGGCGGGAATGGTGCACGCCGTCACCCGCCAGCTGCGGGTGGTGGACGACGAGCGGCTCGCCGCCGCGCTGCCCCGGCTGCTCAGCCCGCTGCGCACCACGTTCACCGTGATGCCGGGACTGCACCAGGGCCTGGCGGGACTGGGCTTCGCACTGGCCGGGCACGCGGAGCTGACCGGTGACGAGGACAGTCGCCGTGACGCCGTCAGGGTGGCACGCGGACTGTTCAAGTTCGCGGTGCCGCACCCGACCGGCACCCGCTTCCTCGGCGACCAGCTGATGCGGTTCAGCGCCGATCTGTGGAGCGGCTCGTCCGGCGTGCTGCTGTTCCTCGCCCAGCTGCTCGACCCGCGTCCCGATGCGCTCTTCACCGCCGACGCGCTCGCCGCTCCCGCCACCGTGGCCCCGTGAGGTGTTCGCATGGCCCGTACGGAAACCACCGCCGACCCGGCCGCGGCCGCTGCCTCCCCAGGCGTCGCCCGCCGCCGTGACCTCAACCTCTACTGGACCGGACAGACCACGTCCGCGTTCGGCTCGGTCTTCACCACCATCGCGCTGCCCGTGGTGGCCGTCGTCACGCTGAAGGCGTCGCCCGGCGAGATCGGCCTGATCGGCGCCGCCGCGACCGCCCCCGTCCTGCTGCTCGGCTTCCCCCTGGGCGCCCTCGCGGACCGGATCAGCCGTCCGCGCCGCGCGCTGATACTGCTGGACCTGCTGTCCGCGCTGGCCGCCGCGACGGTCGCGCTGACGCTGTTCCTGCACGCGGTGTCGGTGCTCTGGCTGGTCGCGCTCTGCGTGGTGATGAGCGGCGGGTCCACCCTGTCGGCCTCGGTGTACTTCCTGCACCTGCGCCAGCTCGTGGGCACCGAGGGCATCGGCGCCGCCCGCGCCCGGCTCCAGGCCGGCACGTACGGTGCCGCGCTGGCCGGGCGGCTTCTGTCGGGACCCGCCATCGCGGTGCTGGGCGCCGGCACGGCGCTGACCGTGGACGTGGCCAGCTACCTGGTGAGCGCGGCCGCGCTGCTGGCGATGCGCTCACCGGACCGGGTGGAGCGGGGACCGGCGCCGTCGGTGGTCCAGATGGCGCGAGGGGCGGCGGCCGGGTTGAACGCCTTCAGAGGCGACGCCTTCCGGCGGGCGCTGGGGGTCTTCATCGTGGTGCCGGTCGCGGCGCTGGCCGGTGTGACCACGCTGACCGGCCCGTTCCTGCTGCGCACCGTGCACCTGCCGACGGCCGCCTACGGTTCGGTGTTCGCACTGTCCGGGTTGATGGGGCTGGCGGGTTCCACGGTCGCCGGGAGGGCGCTGGCGCCGGGGCGGGACGCGCGGCGGGTGATGCTGGGCGCCTTCAGCGCCGCGATGCTGTGCAGCCTGCTGCTGCCGCTGGCCGCGGGGCCGCTGCCGCTGGCGGCAGCCTGCGCGGCGCTCGGAATCGGGACGCCGGTGTTCTTCGGGGCGATCGCGAACGTGGCGGTCAGCTCCGTACTGGTGTCCGGGATGTCCGAAGAGGTGCTGGGCCGGGCGATGTCGGCGATGCAGGTGTGCGCGGCGCTGGCCGGGCTGGCCGGATCACTCGGCGGCGGCGTGCTCGGCGACCACTTCGGCGTCCGGGGCGCCTTGTGGGTGCTCGGCCTGGCAGCGCTGGCGGCGATCGCGGCGACCCTGCCACCCGCCCTGCGGGCCGCCGATCGGGCCAGGCGCGCCGAGGAGGCCGAGGCGGCCGCCGCGAGGACCGCGGAGCCGGCCGCCGCGGCGAAGTGACCCCCGGGACGACCGCCCGGAGGCGGGTGGTCGTGGAACGTCCGATCCGGTGCGGAGCGGGTTCCGGTCGAGCGGGGTGCGCCGGGCCGGTCGGCGGCGCCGACGGGTGCGGCGGGCGCCTGGCCGGGCCGTCCTGCCCCGGGCCGGCGTGGGACAATCGGGTTCATGGGATCGCCACACCCCGCCCCGTCGCCGACGGGTGGACGCCACGTCACCTCGGTCGGCGGGCCGGTGCACCGCGTCGTCGCGCTCGTGCTTCCCGGGGTGATCACCTTCGACCTCGCCATCGCCGCTCAGGCCTTCGGGCACCAGGAGCAGTCGCACCTCTACCGGTTCGAGGTCTGCACGCCGCATCCGGGACGGGTGGCGACCCAGTCGCCGTTCGCCGTCGACGTCGCATCGGGGCTGGAGGCGCTGGAGCGGGCCGACACGATCGTCGTGCCCGGGTTCCGGCCGCTCACCGATCCGCCGCGGCACGTGCTCGACGCCCTGCGGGAAGCGCACGCCCGGGGCGCGCGGATCGCCTCGGTGTGCGTCGGCGCGTTCGCCCTGGCCGCCACGGGACTGCTCGACGGCCGCGCCGCCACCACCCACTGGCGGGAGGCCGCCGAGTTCCGGCGCCGGTTCCCCGCGATCCGCCTGAACCCGGACGTTCTCTACGTCGACAACGGCCAGCTGCTGACCAGCGCCGGCTTGTCCGCCGGGATCGATCTGTGCCTGCACATGATCCGGCAGGATCACGGCGCGGCGGCCGCCTCCCGGGTCGCCCGTCACATGGTCGTCGCGGCGCACCGGCCCGGCGGGCAGGCGCAGTTCGCGAGCCAGGTCAGTGACGACGACGGTCTGTCCGCGACCTTCGGGTGGATGGTCGGCGAGGAGCACCGGCCCTTGACCGTGGCCCAGATGGCCAGGCACGCGGGAATGCCGGAACGCAGCTTCGCGCGGAAGTTCCGCGCCCGGACGGCCATGACCCCGATGCGGTGGCTGGCGGCCCAACGGCTGCTCGAAGCGCAGCGGCTTCTGGAGTCGACCGTGCTGCCCGTCGAGGACATCGCCGAGCGCACCGGACTGGGCACCGCGGCCAACCTGCGCCTGCACATGGCCCGCCAGCTGGGGACGACCCCGACCGCCTACCGGAGGAAGCTGCGCCCGGCGGGGAAACCGCTCGGCGCGTCGTAGTGGCGGGAGTTTTACGCCGCCTGGCCGTCCTGCCCGTGGCCGGACCCGGGCCGGGCGAGCAGGATCGGATCATGAACAACGTCACGAAACTGCTGGACAACAACGCACGATTCGCCATGACCGACGCCAAGGACAAGGTGCCGGCCATCCCGTTCATCCCGAACAAGCAGGTCTACGTCCTGACCTGCATCGACCCCCGGGTGGACCCGGCGGCCACCATGGGGCTCGACCTCGGTGACGCCATCGTCGCCCGCACGGTCGGCGGCCGGGCGAACCGGTCCTTCCTGGACGACCTGGCCTGGATCAGCTACCTGCACGAGACCATGACCCCGGACGCGGAGTGGTTCGAGATCGCGGTCGTCCACCACACGGACTGCGGTTCGGCGTTGATGGCCGACCCGGCGCTGCGCAAGGGCTTCGTGGAACTCGGCTTCGACGACGAGGAGATCCGCCGGACCGCGGTCGTCGACCCGGCGACGACGGTGCCGGTCGACGTACGGGCGATCATCGACGAGCCGACCGTGTCGGGACGGATCAAAGTCTCCGGCTACCGCTACGACGTGAAGACCGGCCGTATCGAGCAGGTCGTCGCCCCGCGGTCCCGGGACGGCGGCTGACCACGACCACGCGGCCGCGCCGACGATCCCGGTGGGGCGCCCGAGCGGATGTGGGACGGGCGGCACGGAGAACCGGACGCCCCTCGCGCGGACCCCTCCAGCCCTTCCGCAGATCCCTTCAGCCGCGCCGGTCCTGCGCCGCCAGCCGCTCGCGGACCTTGGCGCTGATGGCGGTGAGCGCCTCCAGTTCGTCCGGGGTGAGGGGGTCGATGACCACCTCCCGGATGTCCGCGACGTGCCGGGGGGCTGCCGCTTCGATCAGTTTCCTGCCTTCGGCCGTGAGGGCGATCACCGAGCCGCGCTGATCGGCGGCGCAGCTCTCACGGCGTACCAGGTGGCGCTTCTCCATCCGCGTCAGGTGCTGGGACAGGCGGCTCTTCTCCCAGCGCAGCAGCCTGCCGAGTTCGTACGGCCGCAGCGGGCCCGCTGCCTCCGACAGGTGGGCCAGCACCTGGTAGTCGGCGTTGGACAGTCCGCATCGGTGGCGCAGTTGCCGGTCGATGAACTCGGTCAGTCCTTCCTGCATCGCCACCAGGCTCCGCCAGGCCCGTTGTTCCCGCTCGTCGAGCCACCGCACCTCGGTCATGCCAGGACCCTACCCACTTGGTTGACATGTTAACAAGTGGCGGGATAGCGTTTGGTTAACACGTTAACCAAGTGTGGGAGGCGACGGCTCCGCCGAGCGACCGCCCGACCTCCGTTTCCGGGAAACCCATCCATGCGAGGAACAGCGATGCCGAACCCCCGCAAACCGCGCCGCGTCGGCGAGCCGGAGCTGCCCGAGGCCACCTTCCCCACCCCGGCGACGGCCGCCGGCGTTCTCCTGCCGGAGGCGTACTGACATGAGGTTCGGCATGATCGGGGCCGGGACGCTGTCCCGGGCCATCGCCGGCCATCCGCTGAAGGCGGGCCACGAAGTCGTCTTCAGCAACAGCCGGGGACCCGGCACCCTGACCGAGCTGGTCGGCGAACTCGGCGCCGGCGCCACCGCCGGCACCGTCGCCGAGGCGGGCGAAGCCGACTTCGTCGTCCTGGCCGTGACGTGGCGCCGTGTGCGCGAGGCCCTGGCGGCGCTGCCGCCGCGGCCGGGGCGGATCCTGATCGACGCGACCAACCAGTGGGCGGACCCGCCGCCGGCCGCCGTCCCCGACGTCCTGGCCGTCGGCGGCAGCGAACTCGTCGCCTCCCTCCTTCCGGACGCCCACGTGATCAAGGCTTTCGACAACCTCTTCGGGCCGGTCATCGCGGCCGACCCGGTCACCCCCGCAGGCCGCCGCATCCTCTTCCACGCCGGTGACGACGTGGACGCGAAGGCCCGGTTCCGCGCCGCGGTCGAGGAGTTCGGCTTCGCGCCCGTCGACCTCGGGCCCCTGACGATGGGCCGGCTGATGCAGGTCGACGGCCCCCTGACCGGACTGCACGCCATCCGGGAGAACGCTGCGCACCCGGGAATGCCCGACCGCTCCTGACGACGTGGCGCAGGGCCCGAGCAGGTCAGCGGGTCGGGCGAAGCGCACTGCCGCCGCCTGCCCCGAGGTGTGAACGCGGCCCCCGCGCGCTGGACGGGATCGTCTTCCCTGACCAGCTGCGTCCCGATCGTTGCGGGACAGCCGCCTGTGCGCGGAGCATGCTCACGTTTCGCTCAACTCCCGTGTGACGCCCGCCGGGTCGGGTACGAAGCGGTCACGCGCTTCGAAGGCGGGCCCGGCCGGCGGTGATCCGGCGCGGGGTACGACGGCTGAGGGGAGTTGCCGTGACGTCGGCATGGAAGTGGCTGGTGCGGCGGATGCGTGCCGCGGTGTCGGAGCGGGACCGGATGAAGCGCTACGACTTTCCCGAGGCGCACCGGATGACGCAGTCCCGGCGGCAGCACGAGGCGGGTCTGTCCCGTCACTACGTCGGACCGACCGGGCGCAACCAAAGCATCGGCTGACCCGCCGCGGGCGCGGGAGGCGGACGGCCTCGTCGGAAGACTTGCCGGGCGGGCCGCGCCGGCCATCGCCGGCCCGATCCGGAGCGGTGGCCGGAGCCGGGTGCGCCGCGTCCGTCGGGCGGGAGCGGGCGGGCGTGCTGGGTTGGACAGCCGTCCGATCTCACGGTCGGGATTGACGCCGATTCCGGGCGCACACGTATCGTCGGAGAGCGCTCTCCGATAGTCTGGCCGGCGTATGCGGCACTCCCGAACGGTCCTTGATCGCTCCCACGCGGAAAGGCAGCACCATGCGGAGACTAGCCACGACCACCGCGCTGGCACTCGTGCTCGGCGTCGCGCCGCTGTCCCTGGCGACGGCCGCGGCAGCGGCCGCCCCGGCCGCCGTCACTCCCGCCGCCGCTCAGACCGGGCAGTGGGTGAACACCGGCGAGACGTACCCGCAGCAGTGGATCTGCGTGTACGTCGGCAACCAGAAGGTGACCAGCGGACAGGCCGTCAACTTCTCCTGCCCGGCCGGGCCGGCCGGATCGTACGCCCTGTGGATACTGACGCCCTGACCGAACCCCGGCCGGAACCCCCGGCCGGAACCTCAGCCGATACTGCAGCCGATGGCGTACGCCCGGTACACGGTCGTCTGCGCCGAGCAGATCGCTGACGGGGGAAGGGCGGCCCACAGACGAAGCTGTAGGTCCGTGCCCGCGTCGAGCGCGTCTTTGCCGGGTTGCCCGGAGGATACCGCGAGACTGCCGTCTCAAGGGCGACGGCGTTCCACCCACCATGCTGCGCGCCCTCGGTTCCGGCCTTCGTCCCCTCACGGTGGGATGTGGGGTGCTCGGCGCAGTCAGGAGGCCGGTGGCGGGGTGGACTTGCCGGTGACGGGGGCGAGGAAGAGACCGTGGCGGAAGTCGATGTGGTCGCCGGAGGCGGGGGGGCCGGGCGCTGCTCGACGCGGCGGGGAGGTCGGAAGGGGGGAGGGCGCGCAGGAGGGCCAGCAGGGCGGCCGCGGCGTTGGCGGCGGCGCGCTGCTGGGAGCCGGCGGCATCGGCGGCGGCCTTGGCTCCGTCGGCATGGTCGCTGATGCCGCGGATGGTCAGGACGTGCAGGTCGTGGGTGAGCGCGGCCGCGGCGGCGACCCCGGCGCTCTCCATCTCGACGGCGGCTGCGTCGCCGTAGTGCCAGCGGATCTGCTCCCGCAGCGGGCTGTCCGCGGCGTTGAGCACCACCTCGCCCGCCGCGAGCGGCTTGAAGTGCACGGCGGGCGCCGGGTCGGGCCCGCCGTGCCAGGCGTCGTCGCTCAGCGCATGCCAGGCGTTCTGCTCCAGCAGGTGGGAGACTGCCCCGGGGACCGGGCGGGCCAGGAAGCCGTCCGCGGTCTCCTTGCCGGGATGGACGTGGTGGATGCGGGTGGCCACGACGACGTCGCCGAGCCGTACGTCGGACGCGAGGCCTCCTGCCACCCCGACGAAGAACAGCGCGTCGGGCGCGAGCCAGTCGCGGGCGCGCTCGGTGATCACGGCTGCCCGCAGGTTGCCCTCGCCGACCCTGGCCAGCAGGATCTCCCAGTCCGTGCCGGGCAGCGTCCCCGCCGCGAAGACCGTCCCCGAGGGGTGCTGCCGCTTCGTGGTGGGGCCGAGAGCCGCGCGCACGGCTCGGTACTCGACGGGAAGCGCCGTCAGCACCACCGCGGTTCCGCTGTGCCGAGCCGTCATGTGCGTCGCTCCCGTGTTCCGGCCTACCGGCTTCCCGGCCTGCGGGCTTGTTCGGCCAGGGGGCTCGTGCCCGCTCGTGCCGAGGGCCTCGTCCCACGATAAACCGCCGCCGCCCGGGCTGTGCTGACAGTACGTCGGACGAGGTGCCCGAGCCGTAGGCTGGAGCGGGCCGCGGCAGATCCCGTACGCCGCGCCGTACCGCACAGGGGGGCCGGATGGACGCGAACTGGCAGGCGCTGCTCCGGGCGCTTGATGCGACGTCGGCGCAGCCGGGCGGCGGGGCGGTCCGCGCGCAACTGGCGCTGCTGCCCGAGGGCGGTGACGGGGCCGGGCACGGCGCGGACGCCGGGGCCGACGGCGTCCGCGCCCTCAAGGAGTGGGCGGCCGGGCTGCGGGCCGTCCTCGCGGCCGACCCGGCGCTCGCGTCAGCGCTGGCGGCGAACCTGCGCGCGCACGGCTTCGCGGACGCCGCTCCCGCGCCGACCGCTTCCTCCTACCTCGGCGACCACGTCGACTTCGGCAACGGCCTGTTCCTCGGCGACGTGACCGGCACGGCCGAGCACCACACCCACTACCACGCCGCCGCGCAGCCCCCGCCGCCGGCCGTCCCGCCTCCTCCCCGGCAGCTGCCGCCCGACATCCCCGACTTCACCGGCCGTGCGGACGACCTCCGCACCCTGGACGCTCCGTCCCGGGCGCCCGGGGCCGATCCCGGGGCCGATCCCGGGGCCCCCGCCG
Source organism: Actinacidiphila sp. DG2A-62 (assembly GCF_035825295.1). Lineage (NCBI taxonomy): Bacteria > Bacillati > Actinomycetota > Actinomycetes > Kitasatosporales > Streptomycetaceae > Actinacidiphila > Actinacidiphila sp. DG2A-62. The sequence continues at coordinate 45,312 of NZ_JAYMGI010000002.1, read as the reverse complement.
ATTCCGGGACCTCCGACAGCTCCGTGACCGCCCTCGAAAGCCCTGCGGCCACGCCCACCGTGGTGATCTCCGCCATCGACGGCACCCCGGGCGTCGGCAAGACGACCCTGGCCGTGCACTGGGCGCACGCGGCGAGCGAGCGGTTCCCCGACGGGCAGATCCACCTCGACCTCCAGGGCTACGCGCCCACTCCGGCGGCCAAGCCGCGCCGCGCCCTGGGGGAACTGCTGCGGCTGCTCGGGGGCCGGCCCACGAAGTCCCCGCGAGCCTGGACGCCAGGACCCGGTCCTACCGCAGCCTCCTGGCGGGGCGCAGGGTCCTGGTCGTCCTGGACAACGCCGAGGACCCCGCGCAGGTGCGGCCGCTGCTGCCGGGCGCCCCGGGCTGCTGTGTGGTGGTCACCAGCCGCAGCCGGATGGCCGGGCTCGCGGTCCGCGACGGGGCCCGGCTGCTCACGCTGGACGTGCTCGATCCGCAGGAGTCGCTCGCGTTCTTCGCCCGGGTGCTGGGCGAGGAGCGGGTCGCCGCCGAGCGCGCGGCCGCGCTGCGTGTCGCCGAACTGTGCGGACGCCTCCCGTTGGCGCTGCGCATCGCCGCGGTGCGGCTCGCGCTGCGCCCCTCGTTCGGCTTCGCCGACGTCGAGGCGGAACTGGCGCCCGAGGAGGGCCGGCTGGCGCAGCTGTCGCGCGGCTCGGACGAGTTCGCGGCGGTGCGGCACGTCTTCTCCTGGTCGTACGCCAAGCTCACGCCGTCGCAAGCGCGGGCGTTCCGCCGTCTCGGGCTGCACCGGGGACCGGTGTTCGGCGCCGCCGCGGCCGAGGCGGTGCTCGGCGTGCCGCGCGACGAGGCCCGCGACCTGCTCGACGCGCTGACCGAAGCCCACCTGCTGGAGGAGGACGCCCCCGGCCGCTTCCGTTTCCACGACCTGCTGCGGCTGTACGCGCAGGACCGCTGCCGCGTGCAGGAGCCTCCCGCCGAGGCCGCAGGGGCGGTGGAGCGCCTGCTGGCCTGGTACGTGGCGACCGGTGAGAACGCCGACCGCGCGCTCAACGACGGCCGGGAGCAGGTGCTCGCGCCGATCGAGGCGCCCGAGGGCGTGCGGCCGGCGCGGTTCGCCGACGCGGACGCCGCACTCGCATGGTTCGACGCCGAGTACGCCAACGTCCTGGACGTCGCCCAGCAGGCCGCCGACGCCGGCCTGTTCACGATCGGCTCGCGCGTGCCGATCGTGCTCAGGTCGTACTTCCAGCGCCGCAGCCAGTGGCCGGAGTGGCTGGAGGTGCAGCGCATCGGCCTCGACGCCGCGCGCGCCGCAGGCGACGGGCCGGCCGAGGCGTGGCTGCTGAGCGGACTCGGCGACGTCTACGACGACCTGGAACGCTACGACGAGGCGCTCGTCTGCCACACGCAGGCGCTGGAGGCGCACCGCCGGCTGGGGGACCGGCGCGGCGAGGCGACGGACCTGAACAACATGGGCGCGGCCCACATGGTCTGCGGCGACACCGACCGGGCCGCCGACTGCTACCGGCGCTCGCTGGAGATCCGCCGTGCGGTCGGTGACGACGCCTTCGGCGAGGCGATGACCCTGCACAATCTCGGCGAGGTGCACGAGGAGCGCGGCGAGTGGGGGCAGGCGGCAGCCTCCTACCGCGAGTCGCTGGCGGTGCACCGCCGGGTCGGGCACCTGCGCGGCGAGGCGCGGGCGCTGCACCGGCTCGGCGTCGTGCTGACCGCGCTCGGCGACCGCGAGGCGGCGCGCGGCAGCTGGGAACGGGCGCTGGAGATCTTCGAGGACGTCGGCGACGTCGAGGCGGACGACGTGGCGGCGCTGATCGACGGCCGAGGGGCCGACCCCTCGCCGTGAGCGCGCGCGGCCCGCGGCGAACCCGCGCGGCCGGCACGCTGTACGCCTCTGCCGGACTCATCGGGGCGCTGTCCGGGCATGAACCGGTGCGGGACATGGCCATGCCGGTAGCGCGGAGGGAGCGTGCGGTGGGGGAGCGGGAACCGCTGGTCGGGGTGGGGCAGTTGCTGATCGCGGAGTACCAGAGCATCAAGGAGGAGCAGCGGGCGCGCATCGGCTTCCGCGACAACCTCCTGTACGTGACGCTCGCGGCCGTCGCCGGAGTCGCGGCGGCGTCGCTGGAGGCCGCGCGGGCGACGATGCTGCTCGCGCTTCCCCCGGTGTGCGTGGTGCTGGGCTGGACGTACCTGGTCAACGACGAGAAGATCTCGGCGATCGGGCGCTATGTCCGCACGGAGCTGGCCCCCCGGCTGGGTGAACTGGCCGGTCCCGGCGCGGGAGCGGTCTTCGGCTGGGAGACCGCGCACCGCGGCGACGCACGCCGCCGCTCGCGCAAGGCCGTCCAGTGCCTGGTCGACCTCGGCGCGTTCTGCGCGGTGCCGCTGGCCGCGCTGGTCGGCTACTGGACCGACGCGCCGGGCCGCGCGGCCCTGCTGGTCCTGTCCGCGCTCGAAGCGCTCGCCGTGCTGGCCCTCGGCGTCCACTTCGTCCTCTACGCCCTGCCGTTCACCGCGCCGGCGCCCGAGCCGTCCCGCGCCCCCGTCTGCCCGCCGACGCAGCCCCCCTTGTGAGTGGGCGCCGCGGTGGCAGCGGCTGTGCGTGAGCCGTGTCCGGCTGTTGGCCGCCATTTCCCGCCCTGTGGGCGCGGGCCGGCCTGGAGACCGCGACCGGCCAGCGGCCGCGACGCCACTTGGCCGCGGACACCAGAGGCCTGCCGCTGTTCGTCATGATCACGCCGGCCGACATGCCCGACCGCAACGGGACCGAGGAAATGGATCTCGTCCCGTTCCTGGAGGGACTGGGCAGAGACTACCGAGGCTGGAACGGCGAGCGGGTCCGGCAGACCGACGACCAGGACCTGGCAGTGACGGCGGTCTTCCGGTCCGGCGGCGCGAGGATTTCCAGGCGACCGTGGTGACCGCACCGGTTATCCCCCTGCGAACCCCGGGTGCCGCTGCGGCCCAGTGGCACGCCGCCCGCGCCGGCCTGACGACACGCCGCCGGCACGTGGGTGCGTACCGCCGCCGCGTCGCACCGGCGCCGGGGCCGGGCCGCTCGCGCGGTCCGGCCCCGGCGTGGGTCAGCCGACGGCCAGGGCGAAGAGGTGCATGGCGACCTGGTTCATGTCGGCGTTGGGGCCGACGTCGGGCAGGGTCAGGTAGGCGATGGTCTTGCCCGGCTGGAGCGCGACGGTGGCGCCGTACACGCTGACCTTCTGCTGGACCTTGCCTCCGCTGTTGTTGAAGTAGTCCGTGGTGGCGAGGATGTCGCTGCCCTGCGCGGCGCTGTTATTCCACCAGTCGGAGAAGGACAGGCCGAAGGTCTGGCTCGTTCCGTCGGTGTAGGTGATCGTCCCGGTGCCGGAGGCGTCGCCGTAGTCGGCGGTGCCCAGGAAGCCGAGCGTGGTGCCGCTGCCGGTGAAGGGCACGGTCTGGCCGCCGGCGACGATGTTGTCGGGCTTGCCGGTGCCCGTGGTGGGCCAGGTGAAGGTCAGGCCGTCGTGGACCACCGTCCCGCCGGAGACCACTCCCTGGGCGGCGAGGGCCTGCTGCGACAGGCTCGCGTTGCCGCCGTCGAGGTTGCCCGAGCCGGGAGCGGCGTCGTCGCTCACGCCGATGTTGGTGACGATGTCGGCGAGGGAGGCGTACGGCACGAACACGCGTCCGGCCGCGTCGTCACTGGCCTTTGCGCCCCGGTAGGTGGCGGAGGCGGCCAGGGCGTAGCTGCCCGGTGCCACGTCGGCCGGGGGTGTGACGCTCCAGGCGGTGGTCACCGAGGCGCCGGCCGGGACGCTGGAGAAGGTGGCCGCCGTCACCGGCACCGCGCTCCAGCCGTCCGGGACGGTGAGGCCGATCCTCGCGCCGGGCAGGGCGGTGGGGCCGGTGTTGGTGTAGGTGGTGGTCGCCGTGACAGGAGTGCCGGGCTCGACGATCTGGGCCGCGGAGACCGTCAGGGTGTGGTGGACGCGGATCACGGCGGTGCCGGTGACGCCGCCGACGGTCGCCCGGATGGTGGCCACGCCGTTGCCCACCGTGGTGACGACGCCCTTCTTGCTGACGGTGGCCACCGAGGGGTCACTGCTGGAGTAGCGGACGCCGGCCTTGGATAGGTCGACGAAGGAGCCGTCGTCGTTGACCGCCTCGACGACGTGGTCGGCGGTGACGGCGAGGTTGCGGCCGGGCTGGGCGGTGGGGTCGGTGTCGTCCTTGATCCACCGGTTGCGGGCCGTCAGGTCGACGGTGGCGCCCGCGTCGTAGACGACGGACTCCGGCTGGACGGTCACGTACTGCACGTGCGGGGTGAGCTTGCCGCGCACCGTCACCGTGGCGGACCCGGCGGTCGTGGCCGAGTCCGGACCGGCCTCGAAGCGGTACCCGCCGTCGTAGACGACCTGCCGGGCGCTGCCGCCGTCGTGGAAGGCGAGGTCGGCGACGCGCACGCGCAGCGTGACGTGCTGGGTCTCGCCCGGCCTGAGGTTCCTGGTCTTCTGGAAGCCGGCGAGCCGCTTCCTCGGCAGTTCCCGGCCGGCGACGGTGAAGTCCGTGGCGGCGTAGAGCTGGGCCACGGTCGTGCCGGCGACGGCGCCGGTGTTCTTGACGTCGAAGCCGATTTTCACCGTACCGTCGGCGTCCACCGTGGAGCGGTCGGCGCGGACGTGGGAGTAGGCGAAGGTGCTGTAGCTCAGGCCGTAGCCGAACGGGTACGTCGGGACGCCCGTGAAGTACTGGTACGTGCGGCCGAGGTCGCCCGTGCCGCTGGGCGCCAGGTCGTAGTCGGAGATGCCGGGAAGCTGCGAGTCGTCCTTGTACCAGGTGAAGTTGAGGTGGCCGCCGGGGTTCTGCCGGCCGAAGAGCACGTCGGCGAGAGCGTCGCCCTGGCTCTCGCCGTTGTAGCCGGCGAAGACGATCGAGGCGACCTTGCCGCGGTAGGCCTCGATGGCCACCGGCCCGTCGGACTGGATGTCCAGGACGGTCCTGGGGTTGCCCAGCGCGGTGACCTGGTCGATGAGGCTGCCGTAGTTCCCCGGCAGTGCCAGCCCGCTGCGGTCCTTGCCCTCGCCCGCGGTGGCCTCGTCCGTGCCGACCGCGATCACGACCAGGTCGGCGTCCTGGATGTCCGCCTGCGTCTGGGCGCTCAGCACCGCGGCGCCCGTCGCGGTGGTGGAGGTGCCCGCCGCGTCGTACACCACCTGCGCGCCGGGAGAGGCGGCCTTGACCTGGGCGGTGATGCCCTGGAGGGCGTCGACCTTCTCGGTGGGGTCACCGGAGTAGCCGCCGAGGGTGACCTTGCCGGCCTGGTCGCCGACGACCACGACCTTGCCGAGCCCGGCCGGGTCGGCCGGCAGCAGGGGTTTGCCGGTGGCGGCGAGCCGGTTGTTCTGCAGCAGCACGAGGGCGTTGTCGGCGACGGTCCGCGCGAGGTCCTGGTGGGCCTTGGACTCGATCACGTCCTTGGTGATCTTCGTGTACGGCTGCTTGTCCACCGGGTCGAACTCGCCGGTGCGCATCCGGACCGTGAACAGGTGCACCAGCGCGTTGTCGATGACGCCCTCGCTGAGGACACCGGCCTGGATCGCCTGCTCCAGACCGGGTGTCGTCGCCTCCGTGCCGGTGCAGTTGACGTCGGTGCCCGCCCGCAGGGCGTATGCCTGGCCGCCCGCGGCGCCCGGGAGCGTACGGCCGGTGGCCGTCTCGGTCCAGGTGGCGTTGCCGCCCTTGCCGTCCGTCGTCCAGCCGGGCGGCGCCCAGTTGTGGCCCGAGGGGAAGGTCTGGTAGGTGGTCCCGACCGCCCCGCAGTCGGAGGTGATGTAGCCGCCGAAGCCGTACGTGCGCTGCGCGATCTGGTTGGTGGTGTACGTGTCGGCCACCGACGGCGTGCCGTTGACGGCGTTGTACGACGTCATCAACCCGGCGACGTGCGCCTTCTCGATCAGGCTCTTGAACTGCGCGGTGTAGTAGTCGAACAGGTCGTCGTCGCTGACGTCGGAGCTGATGCCGGTGCGGTCCTGCTCGACGTTGTTGAGCGCGTAGTGCTTGGCGGTCGAGGCGACCTTGAGGTACTTGCCCAGCGGCTTGCCGTCCAGGGTCTGTCCCTGGTAGCCGTTGACGAAGGCGCCGGCCATCCGGCCGACGAAGTACGGGTCCTCGCCGAACGCCTCGTCGGTGCGGCCCCAGCGCGGGTCGCGGTCGAGGTTCACGGTGGGCGCCCAGTAGGTGAGCATGCCGTAGTCGTCCTTGGACGGGCCGAGGTTGTTCTGGCCGGTGCCCCACAGCGACTTGTCCAGCAGCCCCCGGGCCTCGTCGGAGACTGCGGTCGTCTCCCGGTAGATCAGGTCGTCGTCCCACGACATCGACGCGGCGAAGTTGGTGGGGAAGCTGGTGGCGTGCACGCCCCCGGTGACGGAGCCGGGGTTGGTGTCGGCGAACAGCGTGTTGATGCCGTGCTGCCCCTCGCTCCAGTACGTGTACTGCTGGACGCCCAGCCGCGGGATGGCGGGCGCGCTGTTGGTGCGCAGCTGCTGCACCTTCTCGTCGAGCGACATCCGCGAGACCAGGTCGGCGGCCCGCTCCTGGAACGAGTAGCCGGTGTCGAGGTAGATCGGCAGTGCGGCCCGCACCGCGGCGGGCGGTCTCGCCTGCGCCGTCGCGGCGACCGTCCCGATCAGGCCGAGGGAGCACACGGTCGCCGTGACCGCGCGTCTCGCCGTTGAGTTCCTCCAGCGCATCGCGCCTCCTTGCACGTCGGAGCTGGTGACTGCGGGAGCGGAAGCCGGGCGGGTCCGGGCGCTCCGGGACGTGGCGGGCCGGGGCGTGGACGTGCCGGGCCGGTGGCCGCGCGGCAGCGTACGTGCGGCCGCACGTACGGCGGGCCGAGCGGGTGTGAGCGCCTGACAACAAGGCCGGCGCCCATCGTCCGGGGACGCCGGTCAAGTGCGTGCATATGCCGGTGGAGCCGTGCGCTGTGCCGTCGGGTCCGGGCCTTCGACCACGGTCGCGTCATGCCGGACCGCCCCGCGATCAGGAGCGGGGTGGTGGTCTGCGGGCTGCCCCCAGCAGTGTTAGCGCTCACTGTCACGGCGTCAAGGCATCGGACGGGGGAGACCGCTGCGGCGCGCACGCGATGACGGCGCGCCGCCCGGGCGCCGGATGGACCGTCAGCGGCAGGCCGCCGTGGCCAGGAGGAGCCAGCCGGTGTGGGGGATCCGCTGTTCGGCCCAGCGCCACGACTCGGACTCCGGGGCGTCGGCGGGGAGGAAGGCGATGTCGTCCTCGTCCGTCCAGCCGGAGGTGATGCCGTTGACGATGCCGCCGGGCAGGTTGGGGAAGTCGGTGGCGTAGTCGACGTCGCCGCGGCCGCGGCCCTGGAGCATGCAGGCGTCGAAGGGGTTGCGGCCGGTGATCCAGGCCAGCTGGTCGTCGGCGAAGTCCAGCAGGCGCTCGCGGTCGGACACGGGGACGGTGTCCACGTCCGCGCAGAAGCAGGCCGCCGCGGCGAGCGAGGCGAGGGCGGCGTTCTCGCCCTGCCACCAGTAGCCGGTCTCGTTGGCGTGCGGGAAGAAGAACGCGTCGCGGTCCTCGCCGCCGGCCGGCCGCACCCGCTGCCGCGGGTAGCCGAAGGGGTTCGGTACGCACGAGGTGCGGCGCAGCGTGTCGAGCATCGCCTCGGCCGCCGGCGCCCGCGCCGGGCCGGCCTTGGGGGCGCCGGTGAGGACCGCGGCGAAGCGGAGCAGGGCCAGCACCGGCAGGCCCGCCTCCACCGCGTGGAAGAAGGGCCGCCCTTCGGTGTCCGCGGTGAACCAGCCGAGTCCGCCGTCCGCGGGGCGCACGTAACGGTCCGTGAGCCGGTGCAGCGCGGCGTCGGGCCGCCTCGGTCACCGGTGCCGCCGGCGTCGCGCCCGCCGCGGTCAGTTCGGCCGCGGCCAGTAGCGCTGCGTAGTCGTCGACGACCGACTCCGTACCGTCGTCTAAGTACTCCAGGTTGCGTGCTTCGAGATGGGCGAAGCCGGTCAGCGCCGCGTCCAGGTACTGCGCGCCGGAGAAGTCGCCGTTGTCGCCGAGGGCCGAGGCGCGGGCCAGCGCCGCGATGGCCAGGCCGCCGCCCTGCCGGTAGGCCGCCTGGTAGCGGTCGGTGCGGACGCACTCGGCGAGGGGCGCGGTCACGAACCGCTCGTCGAGCCGCTTGGTGAGGGCGTCGAAGACGCCGGTGTAGAAGTAGCCCTCGGGCGCGCGGAAGCGCATCAGGAAGTCCGCGCCCCACAGGCACTCGTCGCGCAGCCGGGCGCCGAGCGAGCGGAGCAGGGCGGGGTGGCGCTCGGCGACCGCGTCACGGGCGGCGGCCAGCGCCCAGGCGCACAGCGGGATCTGCTGGGGGCTCATGGTGCGGGTGTACGTGAGGTGGCTGAGGAACTTGCTCGGATCGCCGCTGGCGTCGAGCCAGCCGCCGCGCGCGTCCACCTCCCTTCCGCTCACATCCCCCCACAGCCGCGCCCGGCGGTCCTTGCGGTCGATCTCGCCGCTGGAGCGCATGGCCCTGAAGTACGCCAGCACGTCCGGCATCGTCTGCCGCTGGAGACGGTCGGGGGCGACGACGAACGGCGCGCTCTGGCACGACCGTCCGCTGCCGTCCACGACGCGCACCGCGTACGTCCCCGGCGGCAGGTCCCGCGGGAGCGGGATGCGGGCGAAGGGCCGGCCCGCCAGCCCGGGACCGGTCCGACCGGTCCCGGCGCGAGCGCGACCGGGCGGTCGCCGCCGAGGAGTTCGGCGCCCCGCGGCGGCAGGCCGTCGGGGAGTACGGCGACCACGGCCTTGGACGCGGCGAGGCCGTGGCCGAGGTGGGCGGTCAGGATCGTCGGGAAGTCGTTCGTCGAGCGCACCCATGGGTACCTTCCGTCGTGCCGGTTCTTCCGGGGACCTGCCCCGGACGCCGCCCGGGGGTCCGGGCGGCGCTGGCTCGTGCCAACGTACGCGGGCGGCGCGCGGCCGGCGTACGAGGCGGCCGTACGTACTCGGCCGCCTCGCGGGGCCGCCCCGAGCCCGCGAGGCGCGCCCTCAGGCGAGCATCGCCGCCATCGCCATGACCATCGCCGCGCTGCCCGCGTCCCGCAGGAGGACCCGTCCGCACCGCGCACGCCGGGCGGGAGGCGCGGGCGGCTGCCGCGGCGCGGACTCGACCACGGCGGCGAGGCCGGCGCCCGCCCGGGCCAGCACCCAGCAGGTGACGAGGAGCACGAACACCCCGGCGGCCCCCGCCCCGCCGGCCATCCGCATGCCCGCGGGGTGCCCCGGCGGCCCCGCCGCCGCGGCCTCCGCGGTGAGCAGGGCCATCACGGCGAGGTCCACCACGGCGGCGGCCCGGCCGCCGTCGCGCGGGCCGGCGAGCGCGGTCCACCCGCAGGCCCCGGCGACGGCGCACGCCCCCGCCGGCAGCGCCGTGCCGCCCGCCCCGCCGGCCATGAGGGCCATGACCACCAGGACGACGGCCGCCGGCGCCCAGTCGCGGGCCCGGCCGGCCAGCCTCTGCACGAGGCACGCGGCGGCGCCCGCGAGCCCGGCGGCCGCGGCCAGCGCGTGCACGGCGCCGCCGGCCACGGCTAGTAGGGGTAGTGCACCGGGTGCCCGGTGACGGTCCGCCAGCGGCGTTCGGTGAACTCCTTTCACCGACGTCGACGACATCGAACTGGAGTTCTGACGACCCCCACCGGCCTGGCATCGACCGGAGAAGAAGATGACGACGCCGACGCGCAGGACGGGGGCGTCGGCGTGTTCCTCGACGGCGCCGTCGCCAGGCGGGCCCATGACGTTCAGCACGGGCTCCTCGCCCTCGGGGATCTCGAAGGTGACGTTCGCTTTTTCGGGATCGTCACGAGCGAGCGCTGGTCGTCGAAGGTCAGTGGCGGATATCAGCAGTGGGGACAGGCGTATCGCCTGTCCCCACGCGGTCAGTTGCCAGCAGGTCAGGCGCAACGGGCTGTTCCGCCCGGCCCGACGCGAGCTTTACTGATACCTGAAGCTCCACTCCTGGCTCTTGTAGCCGATCCGGCATATGGCCATCGTGACCGGAGTGCCGGGATTTATCGAGCCTATGTCCGCGCAGAGGCCGTTGTCATTCACGATCAGACGGTATGACGTGTTGGCCGGCTCGTCCTGCGGCACTTCCAGGTACCACGACTGACTGGTATACCCGTCGCGGCACTCGGACAGGACAATCGGAGCGCCTATGTTGTTCGACTGAAGGTCCATGCACATGCCGTTCAAGACACTGCGTATCTTATTGTCGGAATAGGGATCGGGAAGGCCGAAGGTGTCCGTCCACAGCTGGCTTCCACCCGAATAGCAGTGGTAAAGTCCCACGACCGTGCCCGGCGCATTGGACCCGAAGTCCATGCACTGCGTATAGGCATCCCTGTTGACGATCTCATGGGATTCAGATGCCGCAGGCCTCGGAGTCACGGCTTCGGCGTTTCCAGCCAGACCGGTCAAGGACGCGGCAAGGGTGATGGTTACCGCGCCGAAAACGGAATATCCAAGCTTCATTATGTTGTGTGCTCCCCCGTTTGAAGCTTCTGTGTCTGTCTCCTGCTGGTCGTGACGGTATCATCCAGGACTACTGGCCTCAACCCTTGATTCATCAGAGAGATTCGATCGTTGACTGATTCGGCGGTTCGCCCATAATGTCCTCGGGGCGTGCGAGGCGGACCGTCGCATGACGCTGCGGGTGCGCCGGGTTCAACGGGTCCGGAAACGCTGCCGGTCTTCGCCTTCCGGTTTTTGCGGGGTGGCGCTCGAATATCCCGTGCGGGTGACGAAACGGTGCGGGACCTGCTCACCCGCCGCGGCCGGCGGCCACGTCCAGCGGGACATCGACGCCTGGTTCGCGCGCGCCCTGGCCACCGGCCGCAGTCACTGCACCGACCACGCCGCCCGTCAGGCCGCCGCCGACCTCCTGCCGCGCCCGATCCCCACCCACGCCGCGCTGCTGGTCACCCTTGCCCGCCTCCAGCCGCCGCGGACGTCGACGCGCTCCTGGCAGCTGTCCGGGCCGCTGCGCAGGAGACCCGCCGATCCTGCCTGGTCATGCTGCGCGCCCTGACCGGCTGGCCCGCCCCGGCCAAGCAGAACACCGGCAAGGCCCACGGCTCGGCGCAGGGCGAGGACGAGGTCGCCGCATCGTGGACTCCACACCCGTGGAATGCGCCCGCTCAACGACGGCAGCCCCCCAAGGCAGCCGTGCAAGCCCGTCCCCGACCGCTGACGCCTTCCGGTGCGGCGGAAAGTCCGCCGTCCGCCTGATTCCGGAACGGACCACCGCCGCGGTCCGGTTGGCGGCGGCCGGCTTGCACGCGAACCAGGGCGCTCAGAGTGACCCCGCCACCGAAGCGGGGGACTGTAGGACGTTCGGTGAAACTCCCGATCGTGGAAGGTGCATCGATGGCCGGTGAGAACGTGTCCGGGGTGCGAGATCGCCGGGCCCACGAGGGCTGTGTCGGTGAGGGCCGTGGACGACCGGTTGATCGACGAGTTGGTGGGCCGGGCCCAGGCGGAAGGTCTGCAGCGGCCGGCGAGGGCCGGCTGCTGCGGCAACTGACCAACCGCCTGCTGGAGTCCGCTCGGGAGGGCGGGATCGCTGACCACCCCGGCCATGACCGGCATGACCCGGCCGGCAAGAACCGTGGCAACTCTCGCAACGGCAAACGCTTCACGACCGTCCTGACGGATGTCGGACCGGCGGAGATGGCCGTGCCCCGCAACCGCGACGGCTCCTTCGAACCGAAGATCGTCAAGAAGCGGCAGAAGCGCCTGACGGGGGTCGATGAGACGGTCATCTCGCTGGCCGCCAAGGGCCTGACCACCGGAGAGGTGCAAGCCCACCTGGCCGAGGTCGACGGAGCCGAGGTCTCCCGGGGCGCGTGCCGAGCATCGGGCGGAGGAACAGCGCGCGGCTCTCGGCCTGGGGAAGGCTGGTCGTCACGGCCGGGCAGTGGCGGTACGCCGGGCGGGGCTACTCGCCGGAAGCGGCGCTCATCGCGGCTTCGGTGCGGGAGGGCGGTGAGCGGCATGGCGCGTGAACGCGTGACCGGGCTGCTCACCGTGCGGGAAGTCCTGGACGAGCTGGGCGGCATCTCCCGGCGGACCTTCTACCGCGTCGGCGGTGAGCTCAATGTGATAGGTGGTACGTGGTCCCAGACGCCGCCGAGAGTGGCATGCGGATTGCCGGCGACCAAGGCCAGAACACTGTCGCGCTGTGCAGGCGTGAGTTGCGGCACATCAGCACGACGCCAGTTCACGAGCGGGAGCGGCACATTCCGAGCCGGCTTCGACCTTTTCCGTCATCGCGTCCGGCCGCAGTGACTACCACCGACTACGGAACGGAGCCGGTCACCGTGCAAACCCGCCGACGCCGGTAGTGGTGGTGAGGGGCCGCGGGTGCACGGGGCAGCCGCCGGAGTAGTTGGTCTCCACGGCCTGCCCGGTGAGCACGAGGAAGTACACGCACACGTAGCGGCGGAGTGTGATGCCGGTCCCCGGGGGCTCCTCGGCGTAGGGAAAGGCCACCGTCAGGCTGCCCGAGTCGTCCTCTAGACTCAGCTGGGTCAGTACGCCGCCGTCTGCGACGGCCGATCGGGCCTCCGGTTCGGACAGGGTTCCGTCGGCGTCGGCCTGCGCCAGGGCGTGCGCTGTCTGCTCGGCGGCCTTTACGGCCGATCGCGTCTCGGGGCTGTGGGGCTTGGGGTCGTGCGGCGAGAGGCCCCTGAGCATGGTGTACGGAATCCATGTCCCGATGAACAGCAGCACAAGGAAGAGGCCGACGGCCCACACGACCGGCCACCGGTTGTGGCCGGGCGTGCGGGCGGGCTGCATTTTAATCACCCTCCAGTATATCCAAGGGTGTTGGCCAACTCCTCGTCGACCAACTCCGCGTAGCCGGTGGTTCCCGACACGTTGGGGTGGAAGGACTCCCGACTCACACAGGTGTCGAACACCCATGCGCACGTGGCGTTGGGGTCGCCGGCGTGGAAGTCGCCCTCGCTGTTGGGCCCGATGCTGACTCCCTTGATCCAGGAGTCGCTGTCGCAGACCTCGTGGTCGGTGAACCACGAGTACGGATCGATTTGGTCGACCTTCGTGTCGTTGATCTTGAAAATCGTGTCCTGGTCCCCCGCGGCGAAGTAGAACGCCAGGTCGGTCAGGGTCTGCGGGTCGCTGCCCACGGCACCGCCGGCAGCGTCGCAGGTACTGCCCGTACTGATCGGGGCCGGGTAGCCGACCAGTACGATCTGGGCGTTGGGTGCCCTGTCCCTGATCTCCTTGAGCGTTTCGAGGATGTTTTTCTCGGCGTCGTCGATGAGCTTGTCGTACTTGGCCGTGAAGGCGTCGCCGCCGCAGCTGAACGGACTGCCGGCGCAGTCCGAGATCGCGTCGCTGAAAGCGTTCTGGTCGTTGCCTCCGATGGTCAACGTCACCAGTGTCGTGTCGCCGTCGAGTACGCCGGAGTCCATCTGATTCATCTCGTGGAACTGCCCGTCGACGGGGTTATTCGTGCGGTCGTCCCAGTCGACCGGGTACGAGCCGTAGGTGTCCGGCGTCGTCAGTTCGCCTTGCGTCTGGACGTTCCAGTTCTGGGCGCCGGAGCAGGCGACGAAGCCGAGTTCCGCGCTGGTGCTCCAGGCGTCGCTGAGCGAGCCCAGCGTGGCGGTCTCGCCCGGTAGCACGAGCTTGCGGGGCCAGGCGTCCTTGCTGCGCGAGCAGGCATTCCAGGTGCTGGTGCCGTGGTCCTGGTCGGTCTCCGGGAAGTAGTTGCCCGCACCCTCACCGGAGGAGTAGGAGTCGCCGAGAGCCGCAACGATGTGCTTCGGCTTTCCCGGCAGCGGTTGGAACGCGACCGCGTCCCAGGCGACGTCGTCGTCCGCGGTTCCGTCGCCGGTCGCGTTACTGAGGTCCACCTTCGGGGTTCCGGAGAACCGGTAGACGCCGAGGGAGAGCCATGCGTTGGACTGCCGGTGCTGGTTGATGTAGCGGTCGTAGCCGCCGCTCTGCCCTGCGATTCCGTAGATCTTGTAGTGCGCCTGTTGGGTCTGGGCGCCGGTGTCGGGCACGTGCACCATGACCCGGGCCCATTGGTTGAGGCTCTGGTTGAGCGTCCACGTGCCATCGACGGTCATCGTTCCCCCGTCACCGCCGAGGTGCGCGTCATTGCGGGTGTGCGCGTACCAGTAGTGGCCTTGGTAGCCGCCGCCTATCTGGCTCAGGTCGCCTTTGGCCTCGTACTGGCCGGCACTGTCGGGGTAGAAGGTGAACTGGAAGGTTCCGGAGGAGGCGGCGTTGCCGCAGGTCTGGCTCCAGGTGGGTGTTCCGTCGGGCACGGAGTGGACGACCATGGCGCCCGCGGGGGCTGCCGCGCAGTCGGGTTCGCCGTACTGGAGGCGGTAGCCGCGGCCCGGTTCGGCGCGCAGCGTGACGTACTTGATGCTCTCGTGGCCACAGGTGTCGGCGCAGTCGGTCTTCCAGACGGTGTTCTGCTCGTGCCACCAGTGGAGTTGGTCGCAGCCCTCGATGTGGTCGGTCTCGCACGGGGGCGGGTCTGCGATGTCGCAGTCGTTGGCGGCGTTGCAGAAGGTGCCCAGCGGGGGCTTGATGTCGCTGCGGTCGGCGGTGGTGAGCCACCAGGAGGGCTGGAAGCCGGCGGAGGAGAAGCCGCTGTCGCCGGGCCAGTCCTGCCGTCCTGAGGTGGCGTAGGAGTGGCCGGTGTCGATGGACCAGGCGGCCCAACCCATCACCTTCTCCTCGTAGGGCCAGTCCTGCGGGTGGGCGGCGTCGTGGTTGGCGCCCGGGTCGAGGCTGGTGTCCATGAACGCCTGCCGGCCCGCCGGGTAGATGGGGTTGGCGGGGTTGTTGTACCACCCCAGCCCCCACGGGCCGTCGGGTCCGCCGGGGCCGGAGCCGGGCGGGTTGTAGCCGAGGTTGTAGTTCCACACGGCGGTGAACCAGTTCTCCGGCTTGGAGGCGTCGTCGTTGTTGACGGTGACGGTCTGGCCGGCGGTGTGCACCTCGTTCCACTTGTCGGCGAGGATCTGCAGTGATGCGGCCACGTTGACGGTGTAGTCCAGCGCGACGGCTTTCTGCAGGGCGGGCGACAGGCTGGTCTCGCCGGTCTTCTCGTGACCTGCCAGGCGCATGCCGTCGGTGACCTGGCCGACGCCGTAGCCGCAGTCGGAGTTCTCCCAGTCGATCTTCCAGTAGTCGGAGGGGTCGGTTCCGGTGTGGCCGTAGAAGCCGGCCACCGACGCCAGGGGATTGCCCATCTGGCCCGGGATCGCGCCGGATTCGGCCTGCCACAGATTGGACTCCTGGGCCAGGATGCCTAGTTCGACCTGTGCGGGGATGCTTCCGCCGCCGGTCAGGGCCGGCTTGGCGAACAGGGCCTGCGGGCTGATGGTGCCCAGTCCGACCTGGGAGCGCCAGCCGCCCTGGGAAACCCATGCCGAGGTCAGGTCACCGCGGACGGCCATGTCCACCGCCCACTCGACCTGGTTCGGTGTGGGTTGCAGCGCCTGGGCGTTGACGTCGTTGCGCGGCACGGAGCACCAGCGGTCGGTGTCCATCGGGTCGTGGTCCGCGGTGGTCGCGGCGGCTTTGGCGGTTGCGCCGCCAGACGCCTTCGACATGCCGGCGAGCGCCGGGGAGGGGGCCGTGCCGTTCGCGTCCGCCGGCGCTCCGGACCGCGCGGCGGGCGCGGCGGATCGCGCGGCGGGCGCGGCGGATCGCGCGGCGGGCGCGCCGCCGGACCAGGGGGCGACGGTCTGGGTGACCTTGCTGCCCGTGGGTGTGGCCGTGGACGTGACCGCGAGCGGGCCCTCGGAGGCTGCGGTGGGGGCCGGCTGCGGCTCGGTGCCGGTCACGGCTCGCCCCGCCCCCGCGATCCTCGTCAGGCCGGTCTGCACAGCGGGCGACAGAACCGGGTCGACAGCCAGGCGGCCGCGAGTGGAGACCTCCGCGTCGGGCGAGACGTCCAGCGGCTTGATGCGACTGGCTGTGAAGCCCTTGCCGTGGCTGGCTCTCCCGGCGAGGTAGACGGTGCTGTCCGTGCCCTGGCGGAGGTTCATCGCGGTGATCTTGCCACTGGCGACGGTGGTCTTCTTGCCGTGTGCGTAAGTCTGCACGTTGGCGTCGGTGTCGCCTGTGCGGTCGATGTAGTCGACCGTGCCGTCGCCGGTGACGCGGATGCCGTACGGGGCGTGCTTCGTGGCGGTGAGTCTGATCGTCCGTCCGTTGCGGTCGACGGTGACGAGCTGGTTCCCCGAGGCTGCGATGACACCGTCCTTGGTGGGCACGGCAGAGGTGATCTCGCCCTTCGCGGTGGTGTCCGCGAGGGTTGTGCCCTTGGTGTTCACCGTGACCAGGCGTGTCTGCGAGTCGCGGAGCGCGGTGAAGACGGCGCTGTGCGTGGCCGGGCTGCATGTGGGGTCGAAATAGGCCAGGGACGCGGTGAAGGGCAGCTTGGTGACGCGGCCGTCATCGAGGTTCACGATCGCGGTGAGCGCGCCGCCCATCATGAGGTCCTGCTTGTTGGTGAAGGTGCGGGGGGCGTAGGCGACGGCCGCGTGGTGGTCGTCCATGACGCAGCTGTTGCCGATCCAGGTGTCGGCCGGGAGCTGGGGCTCGGTCAGCACCGCGGCCGTTCTCCAGGCGTAGCCGGTCGTGCTGTCGGCGATCAGGAGGTGGAGTCCGTCGCTGTCAGCAGCTGTGGTCACGGCCCGGTCGGGGGAGGTCTTCCAGCCCTTCCCGAGAACCTTGTCACGGTCCTTCAGCGGGACCGCGGCCGATGGTGTGGTGGCCTGCTTCTGCTTCTCCGGCGTGCCGGCGGCCTGCTTCTGCGCCGGGTTCGCGGCCGGTTGCGATGTCGCCGCCTGTGCGGCGTTGACGGTGAGGGCGGAAGCGACCAACGCGGTTGCCGCAGCGAAGACGACAGCGGATGATCGTCGGCTCTGCCTCTTCCGTGGCTGTTGTCTCATGGCGTACTGGTTTATCCCTTCAAAAGAGTGACACTCTCCCGGTTGGGCGAGGGCAGGGACACGCTCTGGGTGGTGGCACCGGCGAAGGTCGGGGTGCCGGAGTCGCCTGTGTCGGCACAGATAGGGGTGAAGCCCCGCAGCGCGACATGGTCAACAGAGGTGGAGGGTGGATTCCGGCCACAAGAACCTAACCCCGCCACCCCCTCGTGGAATACGATGTTGTCCGCTCCCAGCGTTCAACCATGCGCACCCCAGAGGCGGAGTAATCTCCTCCGCCTGGTTTTCTACGCGATGGCCCCATGCTTTACCGTCAATTGACCTGGCTGCCAGTCCGGAAGTAATGCCATCTATCCCAAAATTGGACATCTTTATCACGAACAAGTCCCATCGCGCGGCGGCTCAGGTGGTAGATCGCGCGACCGCGTCGTCGTCGGGGGTGGACCTGGCCCAGGTCGCGCTCCAGGCCGCAAAGGAGGCCGCCCGCAAGTGCGGCGACGCCCCCGGCTCCCCGAAGGCGAAGAGGCGGGTCCGCACCGGCCGCGGTGCACGGGTCGACGGGCCTGACGTACGGCGCCTGGTGAGGCGCGTCCTGGCGGCGGGAGTCCGCACGGGCGCCTCTGAACTGGTCCGCTCCCGCCGTGAGCAACGCCCGGGAGGAGGAGCGGTGAACGAGTACGGTCTGCGCGGCCGCCGGCCGCGCCGAACGAAGATCGTCGTGGAGGACACGCAGCCGCTGGACTTCCAGGCGTTCCACACCCTGTACCGGGGCGACTATGTCCGGTGGGCGGAGCTGTACCTCGGCTCGCGCGCCGATGCCGAGGACGCGGTCGACGGCGCCATG
Source organism: Actinacidiphila sp. DG2A-62 (assembly GCF_035825295.1). Classification (NCBI taxonomy): domain Bacteria; kingdom Bacillati; phylum Actinomycetota; class Actinomycetes; order Kitasatosporales; family Streptomycetaceae; genus Actinacidiphila; species Actinacidiphila sp. DG2A-62. The sequence goes on along the minus strand of NZ_JAYMGI010000002.1, from coordinate 27,435 downwards.
CTGGAACTTCTGGCGCAGTGGGCCAAGGTGCTGGAGCAGGCCGAGCCGGCGGCCTACGCCTGGTGGCTGGTGAAGAACCGCGTCAAGGACGCCGCCCGCGACCGCGACCGCCGGCAGAAGATGGCCGACGCCATCTTCGCCACCCGGTCGCTCTACGAGAACGTCGTCGACCCGATCGGCGAGCTGGAGACCACCATGGCGCTCTGGCAGGCCATCGACGCCCTACCCGAACGCCAGCACGACGTCGCCCTCATGCGCCTGGCCCTGGGCCGCACCACCCGCGAGACGGCCGGCGTCCTCGGCATCACCGAGGCCACCGTCCGCTCCACCCTCCGCGATGCCCGCCGCCGCCTTGCCGAGGCCCTCGGCTACGACCTGAAGAAGGGACACGACGATGCCCGCAACGTCGATTGACCAGCTCCTGGCCAAGGCGAGGCTCATCTCCCCGGCCTACACCCGCGAGGAACTCGCAGCCGCCCAGAACCGCCTGGCCGCCGCGGCGACCGAGCAACTGCTGTCCGGCGCCCTCACCTTCGACGACGCCACGGCCCCCGACCTGTGGTCCGACCCGCCCCGCCCGACTCCGTGGGAGCCCAGCACGCACTGGGGCGCCTACACCGACGCAGAGTCCCGCGAGCGCCAGGAGTCGGCCGCCGCCCTCCAGCACATGTGCAAGATCGTCATCAGCCAGCCCGACGCCCTGCACACCATGGCCACCTTCGTCAGCAGCTCCAGCGGCGCCGGAGGCGACCCCAGCCGGATACTCGAACCCGACGGCGCCCGGGTCCTGGCCTGCGTCCTGCACCTGGCCGACCGCGAGGACAGCGCCCGCTTCTGGTGGCAGTTCGCCGCCGGCGCCGACGACCACGCCGCGAAGTTCTGCCCCGTGCTCCACCACCTCGCCCTGGGGGAAAGCCAGGAAGCCAACTGGTGGCAGCAGCAAATCCCCGAGCCCGGCCGCCGCATGTGGACCCGCGCCATACGCAACGGCCACCAGGCCCGCGCCGGGAACGTCCTGAACATCATCGCCCGCCTCAAGGACGTCCCCGAGGCAGCCAACGCCGTCGTGGTCTACGTCAAGGAGAACGTCCACTTCGTCGACGACGACGTCGACCTGCCCCTGCCCGCGGACGGCTTCGCCGCCCGCATAGAGGAGATGACGACCACCGTGTGACGAAGGGGCCGAGGAGCGAAGACCGCGTCCGCGACAACTGGGAAGAGCAGGAAGAAGGCCGTGTCGAAGGCGGCGGCCAAGAAGACCGCGGCCAAGCCGGCGGTCGCGGCACCAAGCGCGCGGGCTGAGCCCGCTGGCGAACCCCCGCACGGCGCACGCCGGATGACTGCCGGGTGGGCATCCCGGGTACGGCGCTCCCGCGCCCGCGGTGCGGGGGTACGGCCACCGGCCCGGGGCGGTGGTGTCGGTGGTGGTTCGTATGCTGCGGCCATGCCCGAGACCGGAGATCACAAAGACCCCCTTGACCTGCACAGCAAGCCGGCCGTGTTGGAGGCGCAGCGGGCGGCGGACGCGGCCTGGGAGGCTGTGGAGGCCTACCGCGAGGAGGTGGACGCGCAGCGGAGGGCCGCTGCCGAGCCTTCGGCGGAGCGCGGGGACCGCCCGGTGCTGCGCGCCTGGACGGCGGAGGAGGACCAGGAGTTCGCCGCGTTGCACGCGGCCGCGGCCGCTGCGGGCGAGGCGCGGGCCCGGGCCTTGGCAGGGGCTGGCCTTGCCCACCTACGAGGTGGAGGTCGAGGTGCGCAGGCACGCCCGGGAGGAGGAGGCGGATCCGGGCGGCGCCTGAAGCGCGCCGCCGCGCCGTGTCGGCCGGGATGGGCAGGGCAGCGGTGCCCGCCGCGCGATCCGCCGGTCCGCGCGCGGCGGCCCCGCTGCCGGTGGTAGCAGGCCGTCGCCCGGGCAGCGGTGGATCGCCCCTGCGGCCGTGCCCGCGCGCTGCGACGTTCAGGACCTTCGCCCGTTCCGCGGCCGAATCCGTGTTCTTCCGAACGTCAGAGTTCAGAGGGCCAGACGCTGACGCTCTCGCGTCCTACCTGGACCTCGATCCACGACCCATCAGCATCATCGGGGGGAGATGGTTCGGCGACGTCGAAAAGGACCAACGCGCCGCCCACGTCCAGCACGGCCGCTCCGTCCTCGGTGAGGCTCAGCCGACCCCGGAAGACGATGCGGTCGCCGTCCTCCCGCAGCTCAGGTGTTGCGGAGGCCGCCGGACCCGCATTCCTCGCCCAGAAGATCTCCTCGTCGACGGTCCACTCGACATGCTGCTCACGACCCGTCGCATCAAGGGCGCCCCGCCAAAGCACCACGGCAGCGCCGACCGCGGAATGCACTCGGACCGACGCGTGCGTCGATGAGCCCTGCTGCACTACCCCAACTTTGACCAACACGCAGCCATCATCCTCGACTGCGCTCCACGACCAAACGCCCCATCCGGGATAAAGCCCTCTTGGCTCGGAAGGTTAGGAGAGTGGTGGGAGGGCTGCCACCTCGTGCACGACTGCGCGGCGGCTGTGCCGCCGCCTTTGCGCATTCGAATGGCGCGAGATGGGGGCCGATGGCGGGGTGACAGCGGGGGCGGTGCGCTGTGGTGGGGGAGGGGGCCTGGCGCGGGCCGGCCGTGGGCGGTGGTGGACACCTGTTGTGCGGGGTGGGGCCCGCCTGCCGTTCCGCGGCAGGCGGGGCGGGGCCGGGGGCAGTCCCGCAGTAGCCCCGGGGTGGTCCGGTTCCGGTTGGCGGCCGGCTGTACCGGTGCGGCTATGCCCCGCAGGGGGTGTCGTTGTTCTTCAAGCTGTGCGTGGTGTCGTTGAGCTGGTAGGAGCGCAGGTCGGAGATGGTGCCGCCGTCGCGGCCGACGCAGACGTGGCGGCCGAAGTAGTTGTCTTTCTGGTAGACGCGGGCGGTGCGGGAGCTGTTGTTGATGATGGAACTGCCCTTGCCGCGGATGTAGTCGGGCAGGTGCCGTACGGAGCCGTCGACGGCGCGTTTCACGTAGGGCTGGGCCCGCATAGTGGATCTCGGGGTAGATACACACGAATCCCCGCGGGCAGGCGATCTGGTCGCGGGGTTGCGCGAGGGCACCGGGGTGCGTCGGTGCCGCGGTGGCGGGTGCGGTGCCGGTGAGCGCGGCCGTGAGGGCGAGGACCGTGCCGCCGAGCGCGAGCATCCTGGGAATGCGCATGAGACTCCTTCGGTAGAGGGCGCGGGGTGCGGGTGCCGCGTCGGGAGGCGACCGCGGCGAAGCTGGTTGCCGTGGGCCGGCTGGCTTCTGCGTTCCTGCTGGCGTTGGGGTCAGGGGGCGGGGGTGTAGGGGATGTCCTGGTCGGGGCAGGAGTCGGCGAGGCGGGTGAGCGCGGCCTGCTCGGGCGGGTCGACGGCCAGGTGCCAGGTGAGTTTCACCGAGATCCAGTCGGCGGTGTAGCGGCAGACTGCGTCGGCGGCCGGCGGCATCCAGGTGGACGGGTCCTGGTCTGATTTCTGCCGGTTGGAGCGGGCGGTGACCGCGACTAGATGCCGCGGGTCGTCCAGGTAGTTGGCGTAGGCGACGCGGCGGGCCTTCGTCCATGCCGAGGCGCCAGCTGGCGGGGAGCGTCATTCGAACCGTGCGATATTCCCGGCTCCGGGGCGGCTGACAGGCGCAGGCGGAAACGTTCAGCGGCCGTCGCGGCGCCATTCGTAACGCCACACCGCGTCGAAGTAGCCCTCCTCTTCCAGGGAACCGCGCTGCGGCGGGCCGAGAAGGCGTGCTGCTTCCACGCACCGTTCGTCGTCGTGGAGGGCAAGCCCGTAGACGGCAGCCAGCTGGACCAGACGGTCCGTATCGTCCAGCGCAGCTGCCATGGCGTCCGCGAACACGGGATCGTGGTCCCGGCCCACGGCAACCGTGTAGCAGGCAGCTTTTCGTACCGCTGCGTCCGGACCGGCCATCAGCCGCAGCAACGCCGTGCGAGCATCGCCGGAAAAGGCCGGCGGCGAGGACAAAGCACTGAGCCCATGCGCCACCGCACGCCGTACCCGGGCATCGGGATGGCCGGCGTGGGGCAGGAGGGCCGCCTCCGCGCGGGGGTCGCTGTGTTCTCCAAGAGCGACCAGCACCTCGGTGAGGACGGCGACGTCCGTCTCTGCGGCCGCCCAGCCGGTGAACAAGTCCAGAGCGGGACCAGCGAACGCGTCCTCGTCGCTGTCGTCGAACAGATGAATTAGGCGTAGCACCTCGGCACCGAACAATCGGCGGGATGGGTCCGGGCTCGTACGCAGTACCGCCGCAGCAGCCCAGGTCGCCTCCTCTCGCCGTCCACTCAACTGGAGGCTGGCACGGCTCCACGTTGCATGGTCCTGCTGATCGACCTGGGCCAACGCGCGGTCCATCAGCTCCTCGAACGGGGTTCGTACCCCGAGCAGTTCCTCGACGTGCGTGAGGATCGCCCCATGGCCGTCCCGCACAGTCATGCCACCAAGGGTGAACTCGACGACCCTGTCGTACTCGCTGTCTTGAACCCGCTTACGGCCGACAGCGTCCCGGGATCCGGTACGGCGTCGCAGCTCGGCCTCGACCCCCGTCTCGTGCCAGCGGCGCGCGACAGGTCCGTGTCTCCAGCCTGGACCGCGGAGATCAGGGAGGACTGGCCGTCCACCGCATTGCTCGTACCCGTGCCCACACCCGTGATCCTGTTCCCCCGTAGCGTTCTCGCAGCTCAGTGTAGATCTGCCGAAATCGGCCCGACGGGGCGGATAACAGCCGGCACGGCCTGGCGGACTTGCCTGACGAACGAATCAGGGCCGGGGTATGGAGGCCCGTCGGCAAGGGCACGCTGGCGTGCTTGGAGGTAGGCGGTCCAGTCGGTGGCGGCGCGGCGGCGCCACTGGACGGCCGTGATCGGGTGGAGGCCGAGCATCGGACCGAGGACCGCGGGCTGCAGGTCGCCAGCGAGGGCCACCAGGGCGGTGGCTCGGGCGGGCCGGTTGGGGATGTGACAGGCGGCCAGGCGTCGGCTGAGGGCCGCGGCGGAGATGTGGGCACCGGGCAGGTGGCCGGGGAACAGCCAGCCGGCACTCGTGTTCACGGCCCAGCCCTGGGGAGCGGGGCGGTCGGCCAGGGTGGTCAAGAGGTCGGCCAGGGTGGTGGGGAGCGGGATCGGGGTCCTGCCCAAAGTGAGGAACGTCGTCCCGTCTCCGGTGGTCAGGGCGGTGGTGGGCAGGGCAGCGATCCGGGTGAGGTGTTGGCCGAACAGCAGGAGGATCGCGCCGGCGGCCCGGACGTCGAGGTCGAGGCGGGTGTCGGTGAGGCACTGGTGGAGGAGGTCCCAGTGGGAGTCCTCGTCCAGGCCGACCGGGTCGGCCTTCGGGCGGTGCGGCACGAGGAGGTCGCGGGCGTGGTGGCGGCGGTGGGCCCAGACGACGAAGTCACGGACTTCGTAGCGTGTTCCTGGGTTGGCCGCGAGCCAGGTGTCGAGGCGGCCTTGGTCGAGAGTGGCGATGGTCAGGCCGTGGCCGGCGATGGTGGTGAGGAGTTCAGCGGCGAGATTGATGCGGGTGTAGGCCCAGCGGATCCGGTGCTTGACCCCGCCGGCCCGGACGGCCTGGTGGCGTTTGGCACGGGGCAGCAGGGACCAGCGGACGTAGGCGCGGAGCAGGGCTCCGTGCTCGGGATGCCGGGCGACGGTCCGCTCCAGGTGCCGGACGATCCGCACCGCGAGTTCGTCCCGGGGCTCCAGAACCTGGTAGGCGATCAGCAGGCCGCGCAGGTACTCGGCGGTCATCGCCGTGCCACGGCCGTCGATCGTGGCATCGAGGTCGGTGTGGGAGGGCGGGCGGCCGGTGGCCATGAGGTCGCGCAGGAGGCGGGCAGACCGGGAGCCGCGCAGCCAGTTCAGGACCGTTCCCGCATCCGGAGCCTCGGCCAGCGCCGTCCGCATCGCCGCGAGCGGCCTGGTGCCCACCGCTTCGGGCACGTCGGTGAACAGCTCCTCCAGGTGGTCGGCGACGGCGCAGCGGTCGCAGAGTCGGCCGACCTTGTAGGAGCGCGGTCCGGCGCAGCGTTCGCAGGCGTAGGGGTCGGGGACGCCGGCGCAGGGCCCGCAGACCCGGCGGTGCTCGGCGCGACCGATCAGTACCCGGGCCCGGTCACAGTCCGGGCAGGGCATGGGGTGGCTGCGGGCGGTCCGGTAGCAGGGGGTGCAGACGGGGCCGAGCGGCCATCGTGCGGTCACGGGGGCGGTGGTGTGGCAGAGCGCGCATGGGGTCGCCGGCCGGGGGCGGCAGTTCGAGCAGGGGTCCAGTTCGGCCGGTTTACCGCAGGCCGAGCAGGTGCGGGTCGCCGCGGCCTGCCGGCGGCGGCAGGCCGCGCAGGTGTTCCGGCTCGGTCGCGGTCCGATGGTTCCGCAGACCGTGCAGGCGCCGACGTTGCCGCGGTTGGCGAGGATCCCTTCGCAACCGAGACAGACCCGGCCGCCCGGGACGGCCCGGCGCAGCGGCCGGACGCGTCCGCAGCGCAGGCAGGCCGGGGCCCGCACTCCGGTGACCCCGTGGTCGGCCAGGGTGGTGATGAGGGCCTGGACGGAACGGGGTGCGGTGGATGCTCCGCTGACCAGGGCGTCGGGGTGGACGATGAGGTGGGCCCGGATGCGGCCGCGGGCTGCCGGGGTCAGGTCGGCGACGATCCGGGCCGCATCCGGATCGGCAAGGTCGGGGAGGGAGGCTGTCATCAGGCGGGCGAGTTCCCGCCAGGTGTCCGGGGCAGAGGCAGGGGCCATCATCGGTCTCCCGGCCGGGTCAGGCGTACGCGGCGAGCCGGCGGAGCCTTCGCGACGGCGGTGGTCTCGCCGGTCGCGGTCGGCTTGGCGACCTGGACGTGGGTCTCGGTGACGGTGATCAGGTCTGCCGGGGTGACGTGGAGAATCGAGCAGAGCGCGGCCAGCACATCCATCGACAGCCTCTGCGGGACCTGGGCGACGAGACGGTAGACCTGCTCGCGGGAGAGATGGACCCCGTGCTCGGCCAGGGCCGGGATCAGATCGGTGGTCTGGAACATGTCCCGCTCGGCCATCAGCCGGCGCAGGTTCCACACGATCCCCATGCGCTTCACCACGACAGCACCCCCTCCTCCTTCGAGCCGGGCTCCAGCCGTCGCCGCAGCGCGCTCTCGATCAGCCGGTTGCGGTACTCGTCAGACACCCACGTGTACAAGGCTGTCGTCGAGCCGTAGGCGTGTCCGACCTGCTGCTGCACGAACCGCTCCGGATAGCCGAACTCGACGAGGTGCGTGATGTAGGTGTGCCGCAGGCAGTGCAGGTCCAGCTCGCCCGGCAGCCCGGCACGCTCGCGCACCGAAGCGAACACCTCGTCCAGGCGGCGCACCCCGATCCGACCACACCGCTCCGTCACCCACAGTGCCGGATGCCGGCCCGGAGAGAAGCCGGGCCTCACCTCGGCCGCCCATTCCTCGATGAGGGGGACGATCCACTCGACCTCCGGAACCGTCAGCACCGTCCGCCGCTTCGGCGGACTCCCCCGCGACGCCTTCCCGAACCGCACCTCCACCGCACCCACCCGCCCGTACTGCGGCGCACGCGGATTCCGCCGCAGGTCGGCCAGATCCAGCATCACCGTCTCCCGGCGCCGCGTCCCGTAGGCGTAGACCTGCTTGAGGAGGATCGCGTCCCGCCACGCCGCGAGCACCCCCTTGCGCCGCTTCCGGCGGGTCTCCTCAACCCGATCGTCGGCGGCATCAAACAACATCTGAAGCTCGTCGAACGTCAGCGCCCGCCGTCCGGGCCGGCCCTCGTACTCCACGACGTGAGCCGCGGTGTTCCAGTCGTGACACACCTGAACCGGGAACCGGCCGAACTCCTCCGAGCAGGCCGCCGCCCAGCCGTACCGCGCGTCGGTGATGAACGCGCAGAACATCTCCAAGTCGCCCTGCTGCCCCCGCACCGTCGACCACACCAGCTCGCCGCGCGAGAGCCTGGCGGAGAAGTACGCCTCGACGTCTTCGGGGGCCCAGTCCCAGGGGTAGGTGCCGGTGAACTCGGCGAACCGACGTACCAGACTGACCCGGTCACTGATCGTCTTCTTCGTCAGCAGCCGACTGCGCTGCTGCTGTTCCCACCCGGTCAGCATCGCGGCGAACATCGCCGCCTCAGGATCCAACGCGGCCACATTCGCCGCCTGCACAAGCCGGATCGCCCCAGGCAAACTCGCCCTGCTCAATACCGCCTCCGAGAGTTGCATCAGATGCAACATCGTGGCGTTGAACGCCCCTCCGCAGGTCAGAACGCACCTACCGTCACCTCTACGAGTGACAACCCCATCCGCGACCTACCCCGCGCCGTCAGCGTGCGGGAGCAGAATGATGCGTCGAGCCCAACTCCGCCTACTTGCTGTCCCATGCTTCGGCGAGCGGTACCAAGTGGTCGATGTCCAGCGCGCTGGCGTTGTCGACCTCGGTGTCGTCGTACCACGACCACCAGGTCCCGCCGGTGAGGGTGCAGGTGCCGGTGACGGCCGGCGCGGTGACGGCCTCGTCGATCAACACCTCCTTGCGGGTGTTGCAGCCGTCGTGGTCGGCGTCCACCCAGCCGCCGAAGCTCGTTGCTCGGTTGTAGCCGGTGCGGTCTTCGGCTGCGACGGGGAGCTGGGCGACGGCCGCGTGCAGGGCGACGTGATCGGTGCCGGCCCGCGCGCCGGCGCTGTCGTGATCTGAGGCGGCGGCCGGGACAGAGGTGGTGAGACAGGCGGCCAGCAGTGCCACCGCGGCGGCCGCTGCCGCCGTGGACGGGGGTTTCGCATAATCGGGACGTGTCCCGGCGAATCGGTTCCCCATGCGGCCGGGCCCTGATGTTCATTCAGACGGAGGAGCCTGCCGCTGATGCCGTGGCGCGGCGAGTCGCCTGGGCCGGGTGGACCTGTTCGGCGCCTGGCCGATGCGCCAGGGGAGTTCAAGAAGGCTTCGGAGGCCGGCTTCGACGGGACGGAAGAGCTGTTCACTGACGACGTACCGCCAGGAGTTTGCGACGTACGGCCGGTGGCGGCCACCGGCCGTACGGACTGAACCGCTCCGGGTTCGGTGAAGACTTCACATGTTGACTGTGACCTGGGGGTTTGTGGTTGCTCGGTAGTGGTGGGTCTCGTATTGGACGGGTGGGACGTAGCCGATCTCACCGTGGAGTCGGCGGTGGTTGTACCAGTCGACGTACTCGGCGGTGGCGAGTTCGACGTCGGACAGCGTCTTCCAGGGCGGTCGGGGTTTGATCAGCTCGGTCGTGAACAGGCCGATTGTGCTCTCCGTCAGGGCGTTGTCGTAGGCGTCGCCGACGGATCCGATGGAGGCGGCGATGCCGGTGGCCTGGATGTGTTCGGCGAGCCGGACACTGGTGTACTGCGACCTGGCGTCGCTGTGGTGCCAGATTTTCCTCGCCCCGTGGACGCGGTAGTTGGCTTCGAAGACGTTGCTGGTGTGCTCCTTCAGTTCGGCGTCCTGCACGGTCTTGGCGGAGGGCGTGTTCCGGCGTTTGTGGTGGGCGTAGTAGGTGGAGGGGGGCGATCTGGCAGTCGTGCGCGGTCAGCACGCGGCAGATCGGCTCGACACCGCCGAAGCGGTCGCGATGCTCGTCGATGAACGCTACGAGCGCGGATGTGGCCGGTCGAGCTCGGCCGTGAAGAAAGACGCCGCGGCTTTCAGGATCTCGTTGGCCCGCTTGAGCTCGGCGTTCTTCTTCAGCCGCTTCAGCTCGGCCTCCTCCGTCGTCGAGCCGGGCCGGACGCCGGTGTCGATCTGGTCCTGCCGCACCCGCTTCCGGAGCGTCTCGGTCGTGCCGATGCCCAACTTCTGGGCGGCCGCTTTCATCGCGGCCCATTCGGTGTCGTCATCAGGCCGCACCTCGGCGACCATCCGCACCGCACGGCGCCGCAGCTCAAGCGGGTACGGGGAAGGACGTGCCATGACTCGGTCCTCTCAGACGATCGAGCCTCCACCGAACGGAGCGGTTCACCAGCCTCTGCGCGGCTGGCGACGGCGCGCAGACGAAACCACCCATCAGGCCGTGGCCACTTGGGGTGGGTTCGGGCGGGCGGCTGAGCTGTCCACCCGCCCGAACCAGTAGAGTTCAAGAGCCGATCATGCGTCTGCGATCCTCAGCTGAGTCATCACCTCTTCGAGGGTCATGAATCGGCATGCGCCCGTGACGGGGTCCACGAGGACCGGCATATTCCCGAGGAGTGCCTTGCCGTGCTGGCCTTCGTCCAGGAACGCCCGAGCGTTCCACGGTACGAAGACGTGGCCGTTCTCGATGCGAGCCCTCTCCGGTTGAAGTCGCATCGTGTTCGGATCCCAGCCGCCGCAGTTCTGCTCCAAGAACACCGCGGCTGCTTCCAGCGCTTGCTCCATTGACAGCACGTCAGTCCGTCCTCATGATCTCGTACCTTGCCCAGCCGGTCGGCTTGGCTTTCCCGAGCTGGTAGTCGAGGAAGACAACACTGCCATCCACGTTGACCACATTGAAGACGTGGCCTACACCATCCTGTGGCCACACTGCAATGAAACCCCGGCCACCAGAGCCCCAGCCGAGGACATCCTTCACCACCTGGCTGAGGCGCCCTGCCTCTTTGACGAAGGTTCGGCCTGTGGCAGCTTCCAGATAGTCACGGTCGTAGGGGCCGACTCCACCTGGTGCCGGTTTCACAGGCCTACCAGCGATCAGGTCGTCCCCTGCGAGGGTGCACAGAACGCAGTTGGAGTACCCGTTGTCCGGGTTGATCAAGGCCCTGGCCTGGGGAGTCTCCGGCGTGTAGTAGCGCAGCCCGTTAGCTGCGGTGTTTGCCGAGCCGAGATCAGCGGCACCGAGCCGGATCTCGTCTTCTGCGAGAGATGTACCTACTCCACCCCCCCTTGAATCCACCTAGCACTGTGACAGCCAACTGCTGGGTGAGTTGGTCGCCTGCGGCGTCGTACTGGTCGGCGAGTTGGTCGCAGCCTTGGTTGTGGAGCATTTCGGCTGCCCGGTAGAGGCGGTAGGCGGGGCGGATGGGGAAGTAGGTGTCGAGGAAGTTTCCGGCGCCGCCGTTGCGGCCGGAGACGGCGTCGGCGAGGTCTCCGACGAAGGTGAAGGGGAGTTCGGCGCTTTCTTTCAGGCCGCTGCCGATGGCCTGGAGGCGGCTGGTGATCGGGTCGAGCCAGTTCTGGCCGGAGGGATCGATGCCATTGGTGGGGCTGTTTCCGGCGTAGGAGTAGGCGGAGGTGTAGGGGTCGCTTGGGCGGAGCTGGATGGGGTCGGTGCTGGTGAAGCGGCCGGTGGTGGGGTCGTAATTGCGGGCGCGCAGGTCGTAGCCGGCGGCGTTGGTGGTGGGTTCTTTGTACTGCCCGGTGTAGGTGAAGCGGTTGGTGGGCGGGTTGGTGGCGGTGTCTGTTTGGGTGAGTGCGCCGTAGGCGGTGTAGCTGTAGCTGGTCTGCAGGGCTCCGGCGGTGTCGGTGATGTCGGTGACGGAGCCGAGCTGGTCGTGGTGGTAGTAGAAGGGCGCGGCGGCGCTGGTGGTCTGGGACTGGATCTGTTCCAGCGGGTTGTACTGGTAGGCGGCGATGAGGCTGCCGCTGGCGCCGTATTCCGCGGCGACCTGGGGGAGGTCGTAGTTGGGGTCCCAGATGGTGTTGCGGAGCAGGCCGGTGCCGGCTTTGGAGGCGCTGGTGCGGTTGCCTTCAGCGTCGTAGCCGTAGGTGTAGGTGGCGCTTGGCGTGGTGAGCGACGACAGGTGGCTGGTGGCGTCGTAGGTGAAGGTGTTGGTGCCGTCGCCGGTCTGGTTGCCGTTCTTGTCGTAGGTGTAGCTGGTGGTCTTGTTGCCGGTTAGGGCGTTGCTGAGCTGGTCGGCAGCGTCGTAGGTGTAGGTGGTGAGAGTGCCAGCGGTGGTGGCGGTGGTGCGGTTGCCGACGCCGTCGTAGGTGTAGGTGGTGCCGGCGGTGGCGTCTGCGGCGGGGCACTGCGCGGCCAGGGTGGCCGAGGTGCAGTCGGTCAGGAGCCGGCCTGCGGAGTCGTAGGTGTAGTACTGGTGGCTGGCAGGCTTACCGGAACGGTTGACGTCGACGCGCTGCAGCTGGCCGGCTTCGTCGAGGGTGAGCTGCCAGTCTGCGAAGGTGGTGCTGCCCTTGGTGCTGCTGATCTCGGTGAGGCGGCCGTCGTTGTCGTAGGAGCGTTTCTCGGTGTAGCCGTTGCCGGTGGGCAGGATCGTGGCGGTCAGGTCCGCTGCGGGGTCGTAGCGGTAGACGGCGGTGCCGGCCGGCCCGGACTGGGTACGGGTGTTGCCGTCGTCGTCGTAGCTGTAGAGGGTGCGGCTGCCGGTGTACGCGGTGGTCGCGGTCAGGGCGCCGCTGAAGTGCCCGGCGCCGTCGCCACTCCAGGTCCGCACGTGGGAGCTGGAGTCGGTGGCGGCGATGCCCAGGCCGGAGCCGTAGTCGAACCGGCCGGCCACCGGTATCCCGTAGGACGTCCAGGTGTCGGCCTGGGGGATACGAGCGGAGAAGGTGCCGGAACCGGTGCCGGGGTAGACGTACACCTTGTGGTTGGTGGTGTCGTCGGCGGCGAAGTCGTCCTTGCCGTCACCGGTGAAGTCCCCGGCAGTGAGCTGGAAGTTGGTCCAGCCGACGCCGAGGTCGGTGCGGGTGCCTAGGGTGCCGGTACCAGTGCCGGGATAGAAGTACAGGTGGTCGTTGCCTGGGTAGATCGCCAGCAGGTCGAGCTTGTGGTCGTTGTTGAAGTCGATCGCAGTCAGACGCAGGCCGCCATAGTTGGCGCCGAGGTCGGTGCGGGTGCCGAACGTGCCGGTGCCGTTGCCCGGGTAAAAGTACAGATGGCCGCTGGCGGCGCTGGTGTCCTGCACCATGAGGTCGTTCTTGCCGTCGCCGTTGAAGTCGCCGCCGATGATGTTCATCGTGGTGTAGCCCGGCCCGACCTGGACACCTGCGGCGAAGCCGCCGGCGCCGTCGCCGGTGTACCTGCCTCGCCGCCCGAACGTTGGCCGCCCATTTGTCGGCCTGCGTACGGGTGCTGGTGGCTGCTCCGAGGCATCCGCCGGGGTGAGGTGGAGCATGTTCTCCAGCTGCGATGTGCCGCTTTCGTGTCAGTGGGGTGATGTCAGTGACGGCGTGTCAGGTTGAGTGTTTGTGCTGGTGGGGGTGGGAGTGGTGGTTTGGTTTGCTGACGTGGGGCGGCACATGTGGTGGGTGTCGCTGTCATGGCGCGGTACACCCTGCCGCGGCTCACTGTCATGGGAACGGCACTTCTGATCCGTTGGATGGACGTGCGGCTGCACCGTGGTGGGCGTCGGTGTCTGCAGTGGAGGAACGGGCGTGGGGGAGAGCGGTGGCGCAGCGCGCGTGGCCACCGGGGGCGGGCTGCCGGCGGCGTCGAGGGCAGCGTTGCGGGGCCCGGCGGTGCGGCGGCTGCTTGCTGTGCGGACGGCCGGAGGGCTGACGGCCTGCCATGTGCGGGTGGCCGCGGACGCGCTGGGGGTGACGGAGCGCACCGTGTGGCGGTGGCTGGCCGCCGCCGGGCGCGACGAGGCCGCGGCCGCGCGGCCTGGTGCCCGGGCCCGGGAGGATACGAGGTTCACGGTCACGCCTGAGGTGCGCTGCCTGCTGGCGTTGTGGAAGGGGAACGTGCGGGCGGTTCATCGTGAGCTGGTCGCGCGGGCTGCTCGGCAGTCTCCGCCGGGATACGTGCCGTCGTTGACGACGCTGCACCGGGCGCTGCGCCGGGATCTGGATGCGGGGAGCGCGCCGGTCTCGCTCTCGGGCCGGAGGCGGCACGGGCCCACGACGTGTTCGGCAAGCGGCCGGCGTCGTGGCGCAACCACGCCTGGGAGAGCGACCACGTCCAGGCCCCGCTGCTGGTCGACGCCGACGGCGACCTGGTGCGTCCGTGGATCACCTGGTTCATCGACACTGCCACCAAGGTCATCACCGGTACCGCCGTCACCCCGGGCCATCCCTCCCGCGCGTCGGTACTGGCGGCCTTGCGCGCTGCCGTGGTGCGGGAGGAGCCCTACGGCCCGGCCGGGGGAGTGCCGGAACAGGTGAGGGTGGACCGGGGCAAGGACTTTCTGTCCACCGCCGTCACCACCGCGCTCGGCGCGATGGGCGTGACCGTCAAGGACCTGCCCGCCTACAGCCCCCACTTGAAGGGCACGGTGGAGAACCTCAACCGGGCCGCAGACCGCATGCTGTTCGCCGCCCTGCCCGGCTACACCGCCGGCCCCACCGCGCGCCGCGGTTCCGGCAGACGCGGACGCACCGCCGGTTCCGAAAAGCCAGCATCCACCCTGTCGTTCCAGGATTTCACCGAGCAGGTCCTGACCTGGACGAACTGGTGGAACACCGCGCATCATCCGAAAGCCCTGTCAGGCCGTACACCGCTGGAGGCGTGGCAGGCCGATCCGACCCCTGTCACCGACATCCCCGCAGCCGACCTGTGGGCCTTCACCCTCGAAGACGACGGCCGGCCCTGGAAACTGACCGGCCACGGCGTGCACTGGCGCGGCCGCACCTACAGCGCCGCGTGGATGACCGGCCAGGCCGGCATCCGGGTGCAGGTGCGGTACATGCCCCACCACGACCACCGCATCGAGGTCTTCGACCCCGTCACCGGCCGCTACCTGGGTTCTGCGGACCTGGCCGACCAGGCCACCGCAGAGCAGATCAGTGCCGTACGCAAAGTGCGGGCCGCGCGCACCCGCCGCCTGAGGAAGGATCTCGAGGCATCCCAGCGCGAGCGCTACGCCGCCGCCACGAAGCCCGCCCCGCCCCGCCGCCTGGGCGCGCTCAGCGCCGCTGAGGCCGACCGCGAGCTCGGCGAGGCCGCCGAGTCGGACCTGTCGAAGCTGGCGCTGCCCGATCTGATCCCGCACGCCCCGCCGCCGGCGCACTGGCGCACCCCGCCCGCCGTCGCGGCCGGCACCGCCCCGCTCCCGCCCGTCTCCGCTCCAGACGATGTCCCGCCGGACGCTCCGCCACACGCAGTGCCGGAGCCGGACACGCACCCGGCAGGAGATGCCTGATGACCGCTGCCACCTACCAGTACGTCGACCTGCCCGACGCCGCCGTGGTCACCACCCGGGCACTGCTCACCGCGCGGGAGAACATCACCGACACCGTCGCCGCACGCGCCATGATGTGCATTCACGGCGGTGCCGGCTTCGGCAAGACCCTCGCGGTCAACATCTGCCTGCACGAACTCGAACCCGCAGAAGACGTCCGCCGGGTCACCTTCCGGGCCCGCCCCACGGCCCGCGCGGTGCGCTACGAACTGTTCACCGCGCTGGACCTGCCCGGCGAGCCGCCCCGCCACCCCAGCGAGTTCGACCGCCTGCTGAAGAACGCCCTGGCCGAGCATCCTCGCACCTTCTTGGTGGACGAGGCCCAGTGGCTCAACGGGGAGGCGTTCGAGTACTTCCGCTACCTGTGGGACGAGCCCGCCACCCGCTTCGCGGTCGTCTTCGTCGGCGGCGAGGGCTGCCACACGGTGCTGCGCCGCGAACCGATGCTCTCCTCGCGGGTCTTCATCTGGCAGCACTTCACCCGCCTCACCCCCGAAGAGGTCCAGCAGGTCATCCCCCTGTTCCATCCCGTATGGGCCGGCGCCGATCCCGACGACATCGCCTTCGCCGACAGCCACGCCGCGCACGGAAACTTCCGCGCCTGGGCCCAGCTGACCGCTCACACCCGCACCGCGCTCGCCCGCACCGGCCGCACCACACCTGACCGGGAACTCCTGCGCTGGGCCTTCAGCCGCCTCGCATGACCGCCCACCCCACCAGCACCACCACGCAGCCTCCTCCGGTGGTGCTCGTGCTGGACCGCTACGACGACGCGGCACACACCCACGCCGCTCTGGCTGCCCACGACTCCGCTGCTGGCCGGATCACCCTGCATCCCGGGCCCGGCACTACCAGCGACACCGCCCTTGCCCACGACCTCCTGGCTGCCCTGGGCAAGCCGCCGCTGCTGCCGGGCCGCTACCCGCCGGGCCGGCAACCGGCATGGGAGGCCGCCACAGCCTGGATCCACGCCATGCCCCCAGCCCGCCTCACCGTCCTGCGAGCCCACCGACTCACCACCCGCCGTCTCGAGCAACTCCTGCGCCTGCGCGAGGCCACCGGCATCACCTTGACCCTGGTCTGCCACCGACCCCGCCCGCCGCGCTCCACCGGGCTCTGCACGCCCTGCCCCACACCGTCACCAGCGACCTCGGCACCGCCCGCCGCCACTACTACGACGGCGCCCCCACCCCCTCCGCGGGCCTTCCCACGCCAGCGTCCCTCCCACGCCCGCCGACGGCCCGGTGGATGACACTGCCCGCCCTGGACCGCCTTGTCTCCTACAACCCCGCCCAGCCCTGCACCGGCCCGTGCACGCCCGCACCGATCGACTGGAAGCAACGTCCACCACCCCAACCGCTCACTGATGCAGCCGCTTTGGAGATCACCCGCAGAATCCACCAGGCGACCGCCCACCCGCGCTCGGCCGCCGCCCTCATCACCACCCTGCTGACCGGCGCGTCCTTCCAGCAACTCCTCACCGTCCGCACCGACGACCTCGGCCCCGACGCAGCCACCATCGCCTTCCACGACCCCGCCCGCTACACCGACGGCTGCGCCACCCACCCCACCCCGACCTGGGCCCGCCCGTTCCTGCGCGCCGCCGCCTGCTACGCCACCCTCACCGGCAGCCAGGAACTACTGGCCCACCCGAACGAACGCCACCACCTCCTGCGCCTCGCCGAGAGCGCCAAACTGCGCCCGACCCAACCTCCGGGACGGCGCAAGGCCGCGCCCGGCGGGCCGGTGGTGTGGGACTGGGCGGAGCACAGGGAAGCCGAGCACTACCAGCGACTGCTGGCCGTCCCACGCACGGCGCCCACCCGCGACCGGTAGCCCCCGGCACCCCACACTCGCCCTCGTACGGGGGAGGGCCGGGTCAGCCGACGGCGAAGTCGGCGAACTCCACGTCGCAGAAGGCCACTCGAAGCCCGTGGGCCCGCGTCTCACCGTCGCGGAAGTAGGCGTGCCCCAGTGCCCGGGCCAGGATGACCATCTGCTGCGCCTCACTGGCGCCGGCGTCCCGGGCGGCGAACAGCTCCCGCGCGACCGCACCGGACAGGTGCTGGGTGATCAGCCGCCGGCGGGGTCGTCGGAGGAACCGGCCGCGGAGGCGAACCCGAACCGGGCCCGGGCGTGCACGGACAAGCCGCGCTCCTCGGCCCGCACCCGCAACCGCTCGCGAATCCGGGGCTGCCACCGCGCCCGGACGACGTCCTCGATCACGCGCCTCTGTACCGCGCCTGGCGGGCGCCGCCCCGGGCCAGGCGTGACCCACCGCTGCACGGTCCGCTGCGAGACCCCCAGAACCCCCGCCAGCCTCTTCGTGGAGCCCTTCTCCAACCTGAGCAGGAAGCCCAGCCGGGCTGTGACACTGCCCGGCAGCGGCCGGGTACGCAAAGCCCGCTCCAGACCGTCATTGATCTCACCCAAGGCCCGCTCCTCTCACACACCGCTGTCGGTACCCAGGTGTCCCACACCCTCACTGCGGCCCCCACCCTGTTCCTGCGTACCGCTGCCCGCGACGGCTTCCTCTGCTACTCGTTTCGTGGTCTACAGGGCTGCCAGATCGAGTGGGCGGCGCCGTACGCCGGCAGGCGCCGAGGGGCAATCTCTCTAGGTACGGCTGTCGGTACCGCCCGGGGTGCCCTACGGCTCGGCCTCCGCCTTCGGGGGCCATGTCGTTATTGGCATATGCCTAAGGGCTGTCCCGTAATTGATCTTCGGGAGTCTCGGACGTGGGTCGATGCTCGGTGGTCGTTGGCCTCAGGCGGCCTGGAGGAGGTTATGCAGGCGGGCGATGCCGAGCATGGCGTGGTGGACACCCTCGCCCTTGAGGCGGCAGTCGCGGAGGATCTTCCAAGTCTTCATCCGGGCGAAGACGTGCTCGACGCGGGCACGGACCTGCTTATGTTCGCGGTTGTGCTCGGCCTGCCATTCGGTGAGCTCGCCGCCGCGTGGCCGGCGGTGCGGGATGACCAGGCCCGTGCTCGGGTAGCCGCCGTCAGCGATCGTTGCGGTCCGGCCGACCGCGTCCTTGGCGCCGGATTCCTCCCATGCCTTGCAGTCGTTCCGGTTGCCGGGAAGGGGCTTGCCAATGGCGACGACAGGGCGTGTCTTTCGGATCATCGGATCGTTGGTCTGGTGTGTCGTTGACCGACGCCCAGTGGGCGCGTATCGAGCCGTTGCTGCCGGATCGGACCCCTCGGCGGGGTGGGCGTTGGCGTGATCACCGGCAGGTGATCGATGCGATCGCCTACAAGTACCGCACCGGCACGCCGTGGGCGGACCTGCCCGGGCATTTCGGGTCGTGGAAGGGCGCCCACAACCGGCTGCGGATGTGGGCGGCCGACGGCACCTGGGAGAAGGTCTTCACCGCCCTGCTCGCGCAGGCCGACGCCGAAGGCGACCTCGAATGGGTCGTCGCGGTCGATTCCACCGTCGTCCGCGCTCATCAGCACGCCGCCGGGGCCCGTCAAAAGGGGCTCCGGCAGGCGAGCCGGACGACCATGCCCTCGGACGGTCCCGCGGCGGGCTGACCACCAAGATCCACCTCGCCGCGGACGGCCGGTGCCGGCCACTCGCATTCGTGCTCACGCCGGGCCAGGCAGGCGACGCCCCCGCGTTCGGGCAGGTCATGGCCCGGTTACGGGTGCCCAGACGGACCGGCCGCCCCAGAATCACACCGGACGCAGTCCTGGCCGACAAGGCTTACTCGTCCCGGGCGATCCGCCTCCACCTGCGGCAGCGGAAGATCCGGGCGGTGATCCCGCAGCCCGCCGACCAGGCGGCGAACCGCAAGCGGCGCGGCAGTCGCGGCGGCCGCCCGCCGGCCTTCCACCGCCGGGCATACAAGCAGCGCAACACCGTCGAGCGGTGCATCAACAAGCTCAAGCAATGGCGCGGCCTGGCCACCCGCTACGACAAGACCGCAACCATCTACCTCGCCGGACTCCACCTCGCCGCCATCCTCATCTGGTCAGCACGATGATCCGAAAGAAACGCCCTAGGCGGGTGTCGGCGTCGATGACCACCTGGTGGTTGGTGGAGTACCGGTAGTTCTTGGACTGCTCGGCGATCGTGTGGTCGCGGGTGGGCACGAGGGTGCCGTCCACGATCAGCACGGTGCCCTTGCGGAAGCGTTGTCGCGGCTTGAGCGCGAGCTGTGGGCCGATGTGGTCGATGATGCGGTTGGCCGCCGACTTGGACACCCCGAACAGCGGCGCGAGCTGTCGCAGCGTCAGGTTGGTACGCCAGTAGGCGGCGACCAGCAGGACCCGGTCCTCCAAGGGCAGGCCCCATGGCCGGCCGGGGCGGCCCGCGTTAGCGCCCTCACGATGCAGCATCGTGGTCAGCTTGCGGAAGTCGCGGGGGCTCAGCCCGGTGAACGGGGCTATCGAGGACGGCTCCGACGCCGTGATCACACCAGCCACCGCAAGATCATCCCACCGCTTCGGGACCCCCCGTGTGTCAGTGCGGCCCGGCACTGCTCCACCTGTTCGGCCACCTGCTTCATGAACCAGCGCACGATCTCGTACGGGATGACGTGCTCGTCGTGGCTGTGGAAATGGACGGACGGCTCCAAGTCCGGGTCCTCGTCGGGAATCACCGCCACGAGGAAGGCGGCTCCGGGCATGTGGGTCGCGGCGTTGGGGATCTCGGTCCACACGGCCGGCGCGGACGGCTTCGCTTAGCTCCACGCACCAGGCGTCGTCGGGCAAGGAGTAGTGGAACTGCACGGCGTAGTGACGGCCTGCGTGTTCTCGCAGCTCTGGCATGTCCGCAGGCTGCCACGGGCTCCGGGCTGGAGTCGCGTGGATATCGGGCGAGGTCGACCGGTCGCCGCCGGGCCTGTCGCTCGGCGGCTCGACAAGCGGTTACGGGACAGCTCTTACAGCGGCTAACACAATGAGGTGGTTCGGTCCTGGTGGCCCTGTCCAGGGTGGTTGTTGCGCGTTCGGTTTGGTGTGAGTGCTGAGCCGTGGAAGGTGTCGGATGACTTGTGGCAGCGGATCGAGCCGCTGTTGCCGAGGCGGGAGCGGCGGTTTCGGTATCCGGGCCGCAGGCCGGTGCCGGACCGGGATGTGCTGTGCGGGATCTTGTACGTGCTGCATACCGGGGTGCAGTGGGAGTACCTGCCCAAGGAGCTGGGCTTCGGCTCAGGGATGACGTGCTGGCGGCGGCTACGGGACTGGAACGAGGCTGGAGTCTGGCAGCGTCTTCACGAGGTCCTGCTCGCCGAGCTCAACGCGGCCTCGCGCCTGGACTGGTCACGATGCGTGGTGGACTCTTCGCACGTCAGGGCGTTAAAGGGGGCTCGCGACGGGCCCGTCGCCGGTCGACCGAGGCCGGGCGGGCTCGAAACACCACCTGATCACCGACGGGCACGGCACCCCGCTGGCAGTGCTGCTCACTGGCGGCAACCGCAATGACGTCACCCAGCTCCTGCCACTGCTCGACGCGGTTCCGCCGGTGCGCGGCCGACGTGGCCGCCCGCGCCGCAAGCCCGACTCGCTGTTCGCCGACCGCGGCTACGACCACGACGTCTACCGCGACCAGGTCCGCGCCCGCCGCATCGTGCCGGCCATCGCCCGCCGGGGAACCAGGCACGGCACCGGCCTGGGAACCTACCGCTGGGTCGTGGAACGCACCTTCGCCTGGCTCCACGGGTTCAAACGACTCCGCACCCGCTGGGAACGAAGGGCCGACATCCACGAGGCCTTCCTCAAACTCGCCTGCTGCCTCATCACTCACCGACAACTCAGCTCATTGTGTTAGCCGCTGTTAGCTCGGTGAGCGTCGTGTGCCGCTGGCCTCAGCTTTCTTGCGGGGCTGGCTGGTCTTGTGCCTGGCGGCGCAGGGCACGTTGGGCTTGGGCGCGGGCGCATTCCCGGGTGCAGTATTTGACGCCACTGGTGCGGTTTTGCCCGTACTCGGCGCGTCCGCGTTGGCGTACGAAGGGGCGACGGCAGGTCTCGTTGGCGCATTCGCGGATCGTGGCGTCTTCGGCAAGGTGGTTGTAGAGCTGCAGGAAGGCGACCGAGAGGATGGTGGGGTAGCGCTCGGTCAGGCTGCCGATGCCGATGCTGAACGGTTCTAGCGCGCCATTCAACTCAGCCACCAGGTCGCCGATCTTGATGTCCAGGACGAGTTCGCGCAGATGGCCCAGGTCGCGTGGCCATGCCTCGTTCCGATGTGTGTTCTGGGAACGCCAGTACGCCAGCTGCTCCTCGCCGACTTCGGGCTCGATGAGCGCGTCGAGTCCGCCTTTGCGCCGCAGGGCGAGCCAGGTGGTGATGGCCGCCTGGGCCTGCGTGATGTAGAGCGTGGCCAGTTCGCCATGCAGGCAGAACGGACCGTGTCGCGGGTGCTCGCGCTCGGTGAGCTCCTTGAGGCGCTCGTATTCATCGACGTCCCAACTGCCGGTGGTGATGCTGCCGCCCAGGTGTCCATAGGTGCGCATCAAGGTGGCCACGCCGTCGAGATCGGCGGGGTCAAGTTCCATGAACTCACGCAAGTAGAAGTCCTCCGGAAGCGGACTGGTCTCTTGGGTGCCTCGTACGTGCGGCTCCCAGACGATCCAGTCGCCGTCGGCTCGTGCTTTGGGTACGGGCTCCAACTCCGGCGTGGGTACGGGTGTCCCCGGCCAGAGCGTGGGACGAAAGCGTGGGTCAACGTATGCCGCCATACGGGGCATCATAGCTATGCGGGGGTGGCACGAAAAGGGAGTTGTTCGTATCACGCACGCGGAAGCTGGGAAGGGGTAGGCGTCGTTGACGCAATGGCAGGACCGCAAGAGAGTCGGCGAGGCGCACGAGCAGCGCATCGCCGCAGAACTGCAGTTACGCGGATGGACGGTCCAGCGCTGCGGACAGGGCACCTTCCCGCCTGCGATCAGGCATGCTCTGGCGCGTACCGATTCCGCGTTGCGGTACTTCCCTGACCTGATCGCTGCCCGCGACGGTGAACTGGTCACCATCGATGCCAAGGACCGCATGCCGAGCACCCACTCGGACCGCTACGCGATCAGCACCGCTGCGCTGAAAGCGGGTCTGCTTTTCACCGCCACCCACGCCCCAACGCCGATGTACTACGTTTTCGGTGACTTGAGCGTCCTGACCCCTTCTGAGGTCCACCACTACAGCACGCACACCCGACATCACCCCAGTGGAGCCTGGGTCTTGGTCGCCACACGCCAGGCACATCCCTTCGAGGAAGTCTTCGGTACGAACACCGCTGTGGCCGCTTAAGCGGCGCCGACGACGTGGCGGATTGCGGTCCGCGCACCGGTGAGTGGGCTGGTCCCGGTCCTACGCGCTCCACCACGGTTTGAGGTCCTTCAGGTGTGCGGCGACAGCATTCAGGTACGCGGTCTCGTGCTCGCGCAGGGGCCGTAGATCGATCACGGACGGTGGGATGTTCATGCCGGCGTCGTTGTCCAGCGGGGAGCGGTCCACGCCTGGTTCATCGCCAGGCCGGCGGTGGCGCGCAGACGATCGACGAGGTTCTGGTACGCGGCCCCGACCGTAGGTGATTCCAGGAGGGTCCACGCCTGGTGGTAGGCCAGGCGGGACTGGATCTCCCGGAGCGTCTCGGAGAGCCGGATGCGTTCTTCGGCGGGCTGGTCGGCGCGCCGCCGGCGGATCGCGTACGGCAGCTCCTTGTACGCGCTGTACGTCGCGAAGGCCTCGGCGAAGGCGGCGCGCAGCCGGTTGCGTTCCTCCTCGTGGCTCTTGCGGCGGGCGAGCCAGATGTTGATGCTCGCGGTGATCAGCGCGGCGAGGAACGCACCGGAGAGCACTCCCAGCAGCAGCGTGGTTCCGCCCCCGGAGGCGGCGGTGTGCACGGCGGGCGCGGTCGTGTGGGCGATCACCGTTGAGGGAGCGACGGGCGGCGCAACGAGCGGCAGACGGGTCATGCGGCCTCCTGGGCGGTGTGCGGGGCCTCGGGGCCGGCCCACTCGCCGGTGCGGCGCCACCATTCCTCGCGCAGCAGATGGGCGAGGACCAGCCCGAGGAGCACGACCGGTCCGTCGCGCCGCCGGTCCCAGCGCTGCTCGGGGGATCTTCTGGGTACCACATGCACAGCGAGTCGTCGTCGTAGCGGTGGGGGGAGTGCCGCGGGCCGTCGGAGAAGACGTGCGGGGTGTCCGGCCGCCCGCGGCCGAAGACGATGGTCACGGTCTGCTCGGGCAGATCGGGGTCGCGGATGTCGATGGCCACGGCGAAGCCGCCTCGCAACGCTCTGGGCGGGCGTACTGCCCGCACGGCCAGCCCGGTGGAGGCGATGCGGTGCTGGAAGAGCAGCCGCGGGGCCGGCCTGGAGAACCAGGCCTGCCGGTGCGGTCCGGGGCGTGTCACTGACCGGTGCCGTCGCCGAAGGCGCGGGTGGGGGGCAGCGTCACCGCCGCGCCGCCGAGCCCGAGCGTGGCCGTGGAGACCGGGGCTGGCTGCCGCAGAGCGGCGATCCGGGCGCCGAGGCCACGCGGGGAGGGGTCGGTGAGGTAGTTGTAGAACACTGTCGACAGCGCCGTCTGCACGGCCTGCCGGTCACTGTCGCTCGCCAGGGCGCGGGTCACGCCGCCGGCGGCCGTGCGCAGCCGGCGCGCCGCCACGTCCCGCGAGACCAGCAGCCGCACGTTGGGGAGACTCCCGCCGGGTCGAGCGTCGCCGAGCCGGAGGCCACCCGGGCCGCGGCCTTGTTGAGCACGGTCTGCAGGCCGCCGGCCATTCCCATGCCCGGCGTCACGAACTCCCACGCCCACACGGTCAGGTTGTGGGAGGAGAAGCCGGGCTCGCTGTACTGCTTGTTCCAGGCCTTCAGCAGCCGCACGATCCGGCGCCGGGTCCGCCGCAGCGCCAGGCTGCCCGAGGTGAACAGCTCCACGTGCTTCTCGGGGTCCGACGCCTCCCACCGGTTCTGCTTCAGGTTCGGGATCCACAGCCCCGACCCGTCGCGGCGGGTCAGCGCGACGACGAGGTCGACGGTGGGGTCCTGGCCGTCGACCGGCTGGCCGAACGTCAGCTTCGGCCCCCGCTTGGATGTGCCGCACCGGGCGTTGGGGTAGACCTTCCGCACCGCCGGCCCCAGCAGGGCGCACAGTTCGGCGGCGATGTCCCGGGGCGTCTGCCCGCCTCCGTCCGGGCCCAGATGCGGGTAGACCCGCCGGTCCAGGACCAGGCCGCCGTCGCCGTCGCCGACCGGGTGGATGAAGGTGTGCTGCGCCAGGGAGCCGCTGGCGTAGGTGCGCTTGGCGCCCTTGAAGCCGCTCGCCGAGGAGCGCACCAGTTCCAGGCGCTTGCGCGCCTCGGCCAGGGGCTCGGGGTGGGCGTCGATCTGGGCGCGGATGTCGTTGAGGATGTCTTCGGTGTGTCCCATGGCGAGCTCTGTTCGCTGTAGGGCCCGTGGGGCCCGGGTGGCGCCCCCGCGTGGGGCGGGACGCCACCGGTGGCGTCCACCGATGCCTGACGTCACACCGGGCGAATCGTCCGAGCCCGTGGCAGAACCGCTGGTGAGAGCGGGTATGAGGGGCCCCGGGCGGAGCTATTCCAGGCAGTCCCGGCAGATGGTGCTGCCCGGCGGGAACTGCACCGTGGACTTCTTCAGGTAGCACCGGGTGCACATTGGATCTGCGGCGGCCCGGGCGGCGGTGCAGCCGCAGTGTCCCTGGGGGCACTGCGGCTGCCGGCACTGCTCGCAGTCCCCGGACACCGCGAAGCCCTCGTGGCAGGTCTCGCAGATCCACCCCGAACGGAATCGGTTCGTGCCGGTGCCGGGCCGGGGTGCGGTGAACCGGCGCCAGGCCACCTGGTCGACGCCGAGGACCGCCACCAGGTAGTCCTGGTCCATCCAGTCGGCCTGACCGTACAGATCCTCGCCGCGGTGCCCGTCGCGGAAGAGGATGTGGGTCCGGTCCACCTGGGCGCTTCCGCGGCTCTTGAGTGCGGCACGGACCAGAGGGGTGGCCGCCTGGTCGGAACCGCGGGCCGGCGGGATCATGCCGTGGCGGGCCGCGAAGACGACTGTGCCGTCTGTGTCGAGGAGCACCACGGTGCCGCTGCTGATGATGAACTCCGAGGCGCGCACGCAGCAGGCCTCCCGTGAGGCCCGCGAGCTTTCGAACAGCGCGACCACGTCGGCAGCAGTCGGCCCCCTCTCCCGCAGGTGGTCGGGAAGTTGGGACTCGGGCAGCAGAATGCGCGCGGCGAAGGCGTCACACGCCGCTTCCTCCAGAGCTTCGGAGTCGCTCCAGTCGAACAGCCGGTCGCCCAGGTCCGGGTCGGTCTGCTGCAGGTGGTGCCCCAGCTCGTGCAGGGCGGTGAACCCTTGCCTCCGCAGCGACCGCGCCTGGCCGACGTGCACGGTGGGCGGCACGGTCTCGTCGTCGTAGCTGCCGGCCACCGAGCAGCGGCCCCCGCCGCCGCTCTCGGGCACCATGCGTATCTGAATCTCCGGCCAGGCGCCCAGCTCTGCCAACGTCTCCGTACGCAAGGCTTCGCGCCGGCCCGGGTGCCGCTGCTCCAGTACGGCCAGCATCGCGCGCGCCTGCTCGGGCGCCGCCGTGGTGAAGACCCGCGCCATCACGCCTCCCTTTGCCGCCCGTGGCTGGCCAGAAACTGCTTGAGGCGGGCGTCCCAGTCCGGGAACTGCCGCCGGTCTCCCGCGCGGCTAGGGCGAAGGCGCCGTACCCGGCCTGCCGCCGTGCCTGTACCTCGTCTCCCGCGCCGTGCTTGGCCAGGTGGGTCATCACCGGTCGCCACCGTGGGTGTTCCACTGCCTCGACCAGATCTTCGGGCAGTGGCTGGACGGTGTCGGCGATCTGCTCCTGCGACAGGCCCGTCGCACGGGCGAGGCCGGCGATGTCCTCGGGCTCCAGGAGTTCCTGCCCCGCAATATCGCCATGACCTGGGACTGGGGCTTGCCCAGCGCTTTGGTCAGCTGTGCGATGTCGGGCTGGCCGACCGAGGAGGACGGCCAGAGGTCCCTGGGCGGGGCTGGCACCGGCGGCCGAGGCCAGTCCGGGCGCCGCTTGCAGCTCGGCCAGGTCGTCCTCAAGTTCGGCGCGCAGGGCCACCGAGTCCTCGAACAGCGATGCCGGAGCGCTCCCCGCGCGCATGCCCACCGCGGGATCCCCGGGTCGGCCTTGGGCCACGGCTCTGGTGCACCCGACGAGGTCGCTGTCCCAGGCATCGAGAACCTGATCCAGTACGCGTACCGGAACGGTCTGCGCCATGCCGGCCTAGACGGTGACATCGACGCCGAAGACCGACCGCCTGCTCGTCCAGAACCAGGCAGGACTCGTCTTCCGCCGGAGGATCCAACGTCACCGGCACGGCCCACACGTCACGGTCGCCAACGTCCAGGACCAGCACGAGCACGACGGCACTGTTCCAGCGAGCCCGCCACACCTGGCCTTCCTCGATGCGCACCTGCTCAGCTGCCCCGAAACGCTCGCGTAGCCGGGCAGGCTGCAAGTCCGGCTTGGCAGCCTGCGCTGCCAGACGCAGCAGATGTTCCGGCACTTCCCATTCATGCATGGCTTCCTCCTGCATCGACGCCCCCAGCAGGCCTCCACCACGTTCTGACGTCACACCGCACGCCGAGTCTGCTCCGGTCCGCTCTCAGGCGGTCTTGGCTGCCGCTGTGCACAGCAGCATCACCTCCGCCATCACTGCCTGCGCGTCCGGCTGCTCCCCGACCAACAATTTCAGTTTCTCCCGCACCCGCTGGACGCGCAGATAGGCCTGAGAACGTCCGCAGCCCAGGAGCTCCTGGGCGGCAGCGGCGGGAGAGGGGCCGTCCAGAAGCAGGACCAGGGCACACTCCTCGGCGGATAGTCTGCCCACGACCTCCGCAGCGCTCACGGCGACATCGAGCTGGTCCTCCTGGAGGATGACGGCACGCTGCGGGTCCAGTACGTCCTCGCGGTCACCGCCGACAGGCAGATCGGCAAGATCACTGTCCTCCGTTGCGACCTCGACGGGGTCCAAGGACGCCGGGAACCGCTGTGCGAACACCGACACCAGCGCCGCCACCTCCACCGACCCCTGCGCTGTGCTCAGCACCGCGCGCAAGATAGCAACGATCGACGCCCGATCAGCCACCGGCGAGCGACGCTTCTGGCTGGACCACACCGGAACACGGACGTCCGTGACCGCGTACGCCGCCTGTACAAGCCCGCTCAGGGCCCCGGACCACGGGCCAGCCTGCGAGCCGGAAAGCCGCCAACGGCCGCTTCCCGCATGGCTGGCCGGGACCCGTCCGAACGCGTCGTCCACCTCCAGGACGTCCTCCAACCGGCGACGCAACGCTCCGCGGGGCGTCTTGCGCACCCAGTCAATCAA